>CANRDK010000171.1 GCA_947629345.1 uncultured Clostridia bacterium | reverse complement strand
GCGGGCAGGAGCCCATGAAGATCTGGGGGAGCGTGCAAGGCGGGGAGATCCTGCCCGCAGCGGAGCCACGCATCTCGGCACAGTGCCTGCGCGTTCCCGTCTCCGACGGGCATACGGCGGCGGTGTTCGTCTCATTCAAATACAAACCGACGCGGGAAGAGATCCTCTCCGCGTGGAAAAATTTTGAGGGGGAACCGCAACGGCTCGCCCTCCCCTCTGCGCCCAAGCAATTTTTGCACTATCTTGAGGAAAACGACCGTCCCCAGCCCAAGCTCGACCGTATGACGGAGAATGGCATGGCGGTCACGGCGGGTCGGCTCCGCGAGGACGCCCTCTTCGATTACAAATTCATCGGTCTCTCGCACAATACCCTGCGCGGGGCGGCGGGCGGCGCTGTCTTGCTTGCCGAGCTCCTTGCGGCCAAGGGCTACTTTGACTGACACGGTCGTACGAAACATAGAATAAGGTAAGGTGAAACAATGACAGGATTTTTGAAGGGCGTTGCAACGGCCCTCATCACGCCGTTCACGGGCGACGGGGTGAACTTTGAAACATTGGAAAAACTTCTTGCCTATCAGGAGGAAGGGGCGGACGCCGTTGTCATTCTCGGCACGACGGGGGAGCCCGCCACCATGACGCAGGAGGAGAAGGAGGAGGTCATCCGCTTCTCCCGTGCGCATGTGCACAGAATGAAACTCATCGTCGGCACGGGCGGAAATTGCACCGCAAATGCCCTATCCATGACAAAACTTGCCGAAAAATTGGGCGCGGACGGCGTTCTTGCCGTGACGCCCTACTATAATAAATGCACCCAAAGGGGGCTTGTGGAGTACTACAGGGCGATCTGCGGCGGAACTTCTCTCCCCGTCATCGCCTACAACGTCCCCGGTAGGACGGGAGTGAACATTCTCCCCTCCACCATGGCGGAAATTGCCGAGCTCCCCAACATGGCAGGCATCAAGGAGGCGAGCGGGAACATGTCGCAGGTCATGGAGACGGCAAGCCTCATCCGCGGCAGGTGCGACCTCTACTCGGGCGAGGATGCGCTCAACCTGCCCATTTTGGCGGCGGGCGGCGCGGCGGTCATCTCCGTCCTTGCCAATCTCGTCCCGAAGGACATGAAGATTTTGACAGAATGCGTCGAAAACGGCGATCTGAGGGCCGCAAACAGGCTCTCCGACGCCCTCCTGCTCCTCACAAGGGCATGCTTTTCGGAGGTCAACCCCATTCCCGTCAAGGCGGCGATGGCGCTCCTCGGCTTCGACGTCGGCCTTCCCCGCGCTCCCCTCACGGAGATCGAACCGCAGCATCTTGAACTCTTAAGATCTGCCATGAAAGAATACGGTCTGGAGATACGCGCATGAGGATCGTACTTTTCGGCTGTTGCGGCAAAATGGGGAAATTCGTCACCGAGCTCGCGGCGGAGCAGGGGCACGACATCGTCTGCGGCGTCGATCTCTCCCCCTCCCCCATGCCCTATCCCGTCTGCACGGACCCCGCCGAGATCAACGGGCAGGCGGACGTCGTCATCGACTTTTCCTCCCCCTCCCGCCTCGACAAGAGATTGAAGTTCTGCGAGGAGAACCATCTCCCCATCGTCCTCGCCACGACGGGCTATTCGGAGGAGGATACGGCGCTGATACAAAACTACAGCGGCAGGATCGCCATCTTTAAGACGGGGAACCTCTCCCTCGGCGTCAACCTCCTGCAAATGTTGGTGAAGCGGGCGGCAGAGGTCCTCGGCGAGGATTTCGACGTGGAGATCATCGAACGGCACCACAACCAAAAGAAGGACGCCCCCTCGGGCACTGCCCTCATGCTTGCGGAGAGCGTGAAAGCGGGTCTCTCCGAGGAAAGAGAGACCGTCTGCGGCCGCCAAGGCATCGTGGGCGCACGGAAGAAGAGCGAGATCGGCATCCATGCGGTGCGCGGCGGGAATATCGTCGGCGAGCATGAGGTCATGTTTGCGGGAGAAGATGAAATTCTGACGCTCTCCCATTCGGCGCGGAGCAGAAAGATTTTTGCCGCAGGAGCCCTCAAAGCGGCGGCTTGGGTCATCGGGAAGGGCGCAGGGCTATATTGCATGGACGATCTTTTCAAAGACCTTTTGTAATTTTCCGAAAAATTTCTTTTTTGCTTCGAATATCGCTTGACTTATTCCGCACTTTTGAATATACTTAGAAAGTGCCTACGACGTAAGGCTCAAGCAAGGGCGTCCGCGCAGGCGGACAGCATGCTGGTGTAGCTCAGCAGGTAGAGCGCATCCTTGGTAAGGATGAGGGTGAGCGAGGCATTCTGCCGATCAGCCCTGCGGGCTGTCGGCGCCGAGCGAACTAAGCGCAAAGCATTCCCCGCTTTGCGCGTGACCGAGGGCAAGGTCTACTTGCCTGAGAACGGCGGTCCGAGGGTCGCCGACCGAATTCAAATTTCATATTGTGCTGGTGTAGCTCAGCAGGTAGAGCGCATCCTTGGTAAGGATGAGGTCGGCGGTCCGAGTCCGCTCATCAGCTCCA
>CANRDK010000170.1 GCA_947629345.1 uncultured Clostridia bacterium | reverse complement strand
GCATCGCCGTCGCCCATGCGAGAGGGGTGATGCTTCTCACCTGCAACAAGCGGTGCGGGAAGATCTTTGAGTACACCCCCAACCAGATCAAGCAGGCCCTCACGGGGTACGGCGGCGCGGACAAACAGCAGATGCAGCGCATTGTGGCCTCGCACCTGCGGCTGAAGGCCATTCCGAAGCCCGACGACGCCGCCGACGCCCTCGCCGTCGCCCTCTGCCACGCCTTTACGAGCAGATTTTCGTCGATGTTTGGGGTTCGGTGAATTCTTTTCTGCTCGGGTTGAGGACGGAGCCGTGCCCCCGCGCGCTCATCCTGACCCTGAGCGAAGCCGAAGGGGAAGGATCCCATTAGACCAACGGAGCAGGGGTCAACGGGATGCTTCGCTGTGCTCAGCATGTCGCGGCGGAGGGGGCATGGACTTCGTTCAGGGCGTACCCCCACCCCTACCCCGCCCCCTTACGCAGGGGGCGGGCAAGAGAAACGCGCGGGGGCATGACGTTCGAGCTAAGGACGGACCCTTGGCTCCCCCTTCGAGGGGGAGCTGTCACGCAGTGACTGAGGGGGTGTCATTCTAATTGCCCCACCACAATTTTTAATTTTTAATTTTAAATTTTTAATTCCCCCCGTAGGTTTAACGGGATGCTTCGCTGCGCTCAGCATGAGCGGAGAGGTTCATTTTTAACACGATAGAGGAGCAACAACAATGATCGGATATTTAAGAGGAACAGTCAAGGCGCTCGATGCGGAATATGTGCTCATCGAGGTGAACGGCGTCGGGTACGAAGTCGTCTGCTCGGGCGCCGCATTTTCCCGTCTCTCAGGCGTAAGAAAGGGGGAAGAGGGGGAAGTTTACACCTATCTCAAGGTCTCCGAGGACGATATCACCCTCTTCGGCTTTGCCGACCCGCAGGAGAAGGCTCTCTTTTTGAAACTCACCTCCGTGCAGGGGGTGGGGGCAAAGCTCGCCATGAGCGTCCTCTCCTCCATGCGTCCCTCCGAGGTGTCGGAGGCCATCGCCTCTGCCGACTCCAAGCGGCTCTCCTCCGTCAAGGGCCTCGGCAAAAAGACGGCCGAGCGCATCATCTTGGAGCTTCACGGCAAGATCTCCGCCGATGAGATCCTTGGGGCAGACAGTGTGGGCGGAAGGGTCTCCGTCCCCGTCAGTTCGGAGGATGACGACGCCGTTGCCGCCCTCATGGGCATGGGCTTCACGCGGCAGGAGAGCGCCCGCGCCGTCGATCGCGCCAAGGCAAACGGCGCAAGGACGGTGGAAGAGATCTTGGCCCTTGCGATCAGGGGCATGTAACCATTTTGATTGAGGTATCAACATATGTTTGAGAACGATTACGAGGACGAGAGGATCCTTTCGGGGGAAAAGAGCGAGTACGATCTCGAGGAGAACGTGCTCCGTCCCAAGACGCTCGAGGACTACGTCGGGCAGGATAAGGTCAAGGAAAATCTCAAGGTCTACATGGCGGCGGCCAAACAGAGAGGGGAGGCGCTCGACCACGTTCTGCTCTACGGCCCTCCCGGCCTCGGCAAGACGACGCTCGCCCACATCATCGCAAATACGATGGGGACGCAGATCAAGCTGACTTCCGGTCCCGCCATCGAACGGCAGGGGGACCTTGCGGCCATTCTCTCCAATCTCAACGAGGGGGATGTGCTCTTCATTGACGAGATCCACCGCCTCAACCGCACCGTGGAGGAGACGCTGTACTCCGCGATGGAGGACTATGCCCTCGACATCATCGTCGGAAAGGGGCCCATGGCGAGGAATATCCGTCTGCCCCTCAAGCGGTTCACCCTCATCGGGGCGACGACGCGGGCGGGCATGCTCTCCAGCCCCCTGCGCGACCGATTCGGCATCATCTGCCGCCTCGACATGTACACCCCCGAGGAGCTTCAAAAGATCGTCAACCGCTCGGCGCGGACGCTCGGCATCTCCGTCGAGGACGGGGGAAGCTACGAGATCGCAAGGCGCAGCCGCGGCACCCCCCGCATCGCCAACCGCCTCTTAAAGCGGGTGAGGGACTTCTCCGCCGTCCGCGGGAGCGCAGCCATCAGCAAGGAGGATGCCGACAGGGCCCTCCGCAGAATGGAGATCGACGAGCTCGGCCTCGATGAGACGGACAGAAACCTTCTCCGTGCCCTCATCGAGAGATTCAACGGCGGCCCCGCGGGGCTCGATACCTTGGCCGCGACCATCAACGAGGACGTCAACACCATTTTGGACGTGTATGAGCCCTATCTCATCCAGCTTGGGTTCATCGCCCGCACCCCCCGCGGCAGAATTTGCCTCAGGGGCGGCTACGAGCACATGGGCATGAAGATCCCCGAATCGGTGAAGAAGCAACTCTCCGTATTCGACGAGGGGGAATAGGGATTTTCCCACCCCACCCCCTCCCGAGGAGGGGGCACCTTGGCTCCCCTTGTAGGGGAGCTGGCGAGCGTAGCGAGACTGAGGGGTTCGAACCCTATCCCCCCTTCGGGGTACTTCCCCTAAGAGGGG
>CANRDK010000169.1 GCA_947629345.1 uncultured Clostridia bacterium | reverse complement strand
GCCGTCCTTTCCGCGATCCACTTCATGAACGCGGAACACACCCAACTCTTTGAACTCAAAGCGCGGGAGTGGGCGGGAAACGATTAAAAGAAGAAAAAGAGCTAAACAATTTTACTTCGGTTTAGCACTTTTAGTTTACATTGATTTTGGCTGCCGTTTGTGGTGACTGTCCATTTTTCAGTTTTATACTTGTCAGTCCGCTACAACCCGAGAATCCGTCCCATCCGATCTCTGTAACAGGTTTCCCCTGAAACGTCGCGGGTATCTCCAACGCACCCGAAAGGGGGCCGTCGGAATCGTTTTTGGACACGGAATACGTATCGGTCGACGAATCGAGAGTGAAGCGGAGATTCCCGCTCACTATTTCGTTTCCTCCTCCGCCGCAAGCCGCAAGGCCGAGGAGGAGGCAGGTCGCACTCGAGGCTACGAGTGCAGAAAGCCACAATTTTTTCTTCATAAAAAACCTCCGATAGATTTTGCGGGCAAAAAATAAGGGCATCCGACAAAGGACGCCCGCATTGAGTACCCCTGTCGTTTGCCTAACAATTTAACTCTTTTTTCCTTAACTCTTTTTTCCAAATTCAAGGATAGAGAAAATAGGATACAACGATGCCACAGTAGTATCCCTGACTTTGGAAAAAAATCCCCAAATTAAATTGTTAGGCTCTTTCAGTATACTTCCCGCACTGTATTTTGTCAAGACATTTCATATCACAAATTTGCCGTTTTGCTCCCCAAAATGCTCCCCAAAATTGAACGTGAAACGCGGAATGGGGGATTAAACACATGAAAAATGCGCATATTTCCGTGATTTTAAGGAAATATGCGCATAAATGGAGCAGGAAACGGGAGTCGAACCCGCCGGGATCAGCTTGGGAAGCTGACGCCATACCGCTAGGCGATTCCTGCATTCATGCTCTTATTATATGCGAGTCGGGCTCTTTTGTCAAGGCATTTCGGCTCAATTCCCAAAAATTTTTTTGAGCAGCCGATCTCGTGTCTGAAATCTGTCCCTCATCCCGCCTCCGCATGGCTCCGATTCGGCCGAAAACGAGAGGGGATTTTTTGCAAAAAAATTCAGAAATCAGCGCATAAGTGTGATTTTTTTGGCATAGAATACTCTGAAATTTCAGGGGGTATCTATGCGGAAAATCATCACATATGTCGTGGGAACGGCCATCGCCGCGTCCCTTCTTCCTCTCGCTGCATGCGGCGGGGGAGCCGAAAAGACGAGCTATCACATCAAGGCGGAATTTCTCGAGGGGGAGGCGCTTCTGCGCTGCGAAATGACGGTCAACGTCGTGAACGATACGGACGCCGTCTTTGAAAAACTTCCCTTTGAGCTCTGGGCAAATGCCTACCGCGAGGGGGCGGTCTACAGGCCCGTTTCAGAACTCTACGCGCCCGCTGCCTATTACGACGGGGAAAGCTGGGGCGGCATTTCCGTCACGGCCGTGGAGGGGGGAACGTTCACCGTCGGCGGAATGGACGAAAATATTCTCTATGTCACGCCCGAAAGTCCGCTCTACCCCGACGAGAGCGCAAGTTTCACGATGAATTTTGACGTCAAACTCGCCCGTGTGGATCACCGTCTGGGCATCGGGCAGAAGTCTGTCAACCTCTCGGGGTTCTATCCCATCCTCTGCACCTACCGCCAGGACGGCTTCTATGAATGCGTCTACAGCGCCCACGGCGACCCCTTCGTCAGCGACTGCGCCGACTATTCCGTGGAGCTCACCGTGCCCGCAAAATACGATGTCGCGGGAGCGGAACTTGCCTCGAAATCGAACGATAAGTGCGTGTTTTTGCTCGAAGCGGACAATGTGCGGGACGTTGCATTCGTGCTCTCGGACAGCTTCACGCGGACGGACGGCAAGGCGGGAGGAGTGCCTGTTTCCTACTATTCTCTCACCGATCCCGACCCCTCGGCCACCCTCGCTACCGCCTGCGAAGCCGTTGAATTCTGCGCCGAGACCTTTGGGGATTACGCCTACCCGCGCTACACCGTCGCCGAGACGGACTTTCCCTACGGCGGGATGGAATTTCCCATGCTCTCCATGATCTCTTGCTCCGTTGCGGAGACGCAGCGTCCCCCCGTCGTCGTGCATGAAACGGCTCACCAGTGGTGGTATGCGAGTGTCGGGAGCGACCAGTTCGCCGAGGCATGGCAGGATGAGGGGCTCGCCGAGTGGACGACCGCGCTCTTCATGGAGGCCCATCCGCAGTACGGGATCGGCTATCGGGACGCGGTGAACGCCTCGGAAAAGTCCTACCGCGCGTTCTTCTCCGTCAAATCGCAGGTGAATGGGGAGGCGGACACCCGCATGTCCCGTCCGCTCACGGACTACGCAGGGCTGTATGAGTACAGAAATATCGCCTACGACAAGGGTGTGATCCTGTTCGACCGCATCCGTGACGTTGCGGGGGAGCAAAAGCTCATCAGGGGACTCAAAAATTATGCGGCGGAGTTTGGGGGAAAGCTGGCGACGCCCGCCGACCTCGTCGCCTGTCTGACCTCCGCGGGGATCCGTGCGGAGG
>CANRDK010000168.1 GCA_947629345.1 uncultured Clostridia bacterium | reverse complement strand
GTTTGATGGCCTCCACGTCGTCGCCGAAGAAGTCCACGCGGACGGGGTGCAGACTGTTGATGGGCCAGATGTCGAGAATATCCCCCCGCACGGCAAAGGCTCCCCTGCCGTCCACGGTGTATTCCCGCCGATATCCCGCATGGGCGAGCGCGGAGATGAGGGCACGCATGTCCGTCTCCTTCCCGACCTCGAGGTGAAAGACCTTGAGGTCCTTGGGAACGGGCTGGACAAGGGCCTCGACGTCGCAGACGATGATCTCCGCCCCCCTCTGCCATTCATAGAGGGCGGTAAGGCGGCGGTAGAGAGCGTCCTTGGAGCCCGCGCGGCGGTATAAGAGCACTTCATCCTTGGCGGAAAGGAGGGCTGTCCTTTTCCCCGAGAGCGCAGAGATCGCCTCATACGCCCGCTTTGCGGAGAGGGAATCGGCCGTGATATAGACGGTTCTCCCCTCGCTGAGGGAGGCAATGAGGTACTTACTCTCGTCAGGAACGCCGAAAACCGCCGAGGGAAGCCCTTGGCGGATACATTCTCTGATGAGCGGAAACTCGCCCCCTAAGTTGTCATAGGTGAAAAAACTCATCCGTTATACTTGGTCATGACGCGCTCAAACTCCTCCCCCGAGGCGAGGGCGAGCGCTGCCTCCGCCGCCCGCTTGCATGCATCGATAAAGAGCGGATAGTCCTCTTTTTTTACCTCGGAGAGGACGTAATTGATGAGCGGGATATCCGTCTCTTCGTCGCGGATCCCGATGCGGATGCGTGCAAAATCGGTGAAACCGAGCTCGGCAATGACGGAGCGCATGCCGTTGTGCGTGCCCGCGCTGCCCGAGGGACGGATGCGGACGTGGCCTTTGGGAAGGTCGTAATCGTCGTAGATAACGACGAGCTCTGCGGGGGAAATTTTGTACTTCGCAACGAGCTGTTTGACGGCTCTGCCCGAGGCATTCATATAGGTAAGCGGGCGTGCGAGGACGATCTTTTCGCCGCCGAGGTACCCCTCCGCGACGCTCGCCTCGCACTCCTTTTTTTTGAACTTCACGCCAAGGGCCTCGGCAACGTCTCCAACGGCCAAAAAGCCCATGTTGTGAAAGGTTTTTGCATATTTTTCCTCGGGATTCCCGAGTCCGACAATGAGATACATGGCTTCTCCGTGAGAAGGAATTGAAAATTGAAAATTAAAAATTAAAAATTGTGGCGGGGGTGATTCAGAATACTGCGGCGGGGCTCCACCCCGCCGCTCATGCTGAGCGTCAGCGAAGCATCCCGTTAAACCCTGCTCCGTTGGTTTTATGGGATCCTTCGCTGCGCTCAGGATGAGCGGCGGGAACCTCGAAAACAAATTGTTTGCATGTTTCAGTCGTAAATCTTGCTCATCGGCTTGTCGAGGTAGACGTTCTCGATGGCCGCCGCCCAGATGTCCGCCGTGGAGAGGATCTTCATCTTGTCGAGCCGCTTCTCCGCGGGGAGATAGATGGTGTCGAGCATGACGAGCTCATCGATGGCGGAATTCTTGAGCTTTTCGATGGCGTCGCCCGAGAGCACGGCGTGCGTGCAGCAGGCCTTGATCTCCTTTGCGCCCGCATCGACGAGCGCCTGAGCGCCCTGACAGATGGTTCCGCCCGTATCGATCATGTCATCGACGAGCAGACACCGCTTGCCCTCCACACTGCCGATGATGTTCATGACTTCCATGACATTGGCGCGGGGACGACGTTTATCGATGATGGCGAGGGGCACGCCGAGGCGTTCCGCCACCTTCCTCGAGCGGTTCACCGAACCGATATCGGGGGAAACGACGACAAAATCGTCGCTGAGCTTGTCCGCATAGTAATTGTAGAGAGTGGGTCCGCCGAGGAGATTATCGACGGGAATGTTGAAAAAGCCTTGGATCTGCGCGGCGTGAAGGTCCATGGTGAGGACCCTGTCTGCCCCCGCAGAGGTGAGAAGGTCAGCCACGAGCTTGGCCGTAATGGGGTCGCGGGAGCGGGCCTTGCGGTCCTGCCGCGCATAGCCGAAATAGGGAATGACGGCCGTGACCCTGCCCGCCGAGGCACGCTTGGCGGCGTCGATCATGATGAGCAGTTCCATCAGATTGTCGTTGACGGGTGCGGAGGTGGATTGGATGATGAAGAGATCCCGTCCGCGTACCGTTTCGCAGATATGAACGCTCGTTTCACCGTCGGAGAATTTTGACACTTCAACTTCCCCGAGGCTCGTATTGAGCTTTTTCGCAATTTTTTGCGCCAGTGGAAGGTTGGAGTTGCCCGCAAACAGCTTGATTTCGTTACCGTGAGTAATCATGCGCCATTCCTTATCAAGTTTTTGTCTTTCTCTATTGTATACGTTTTGGAAAATTTCGTCAATCGTTTGGAGGACAAATCGGGCATTAAATAATCTGAAATGCGGAATTTGCTCCCCTCCCCTACCCAAGGAGGGGGCTCTCTCGGCTCCCCTTGCAGGGGAGCTGTCACGCAGTGACTGAGGGGTTCTCCTCGGCTCCCCCTCCGAGGGGGAGCTGTCACGGCTGCCCTTGCCGTGACTGAGGGGTTTTTGAACCCTATCCCCCGCTGCGCGGGTACTTCCCCTAAGAGGGGAAGCAAGG
>CANRDK010000167.1 GCA_947629345.1 uncultured Clostridia bacterium | reverse complement strand
AGGACACCTGCATGGTGGATATCTCCAAGTTCTATCTCGAATTCACGGCAGATGAATCGTGCGGCAAGTGCACTCCCTGCCGTATCGGTACCCGCCGCCTTTTGGACCTTCTCACGAAGATCACCGAGGGCAAGGGCGAGGACGGCGACATCGAAAAGATCGAGGCCCTTGCAGAGCACATGAAGTCCTCTTCCCTCTGCGCCCTCGGCCAGTCCGCTCCCAACCCCATCCTCTCCACCCTGCATCACTTCAGGGATGAATATGAGGACCACATCAAGAATCATCACTGCACGGCGGGCGTCTGCAAGGCCCTCCTCAGCTACACGATCGACAAGGAAAAGTGCATCGGCTGCGGCCTCTGCGCAAGGAACTGCCCCGTCTCGGCCATCACCCGTACGGACTATGTTGCCCCCGGCCACAAGCTCGCTTCCTTCGAGATCGACCCCGCAAAGTGCATCAAGTGCGGCGTCTGCCAGAGCAACTGCAAGTTTAAAGCAGTTGAGAAAAAGTGAGGTGACTGAAAATGGCTAACATGATCAATCTGAAAATCAATAATATTCCCGTTTCCGTACCCGAGGGTTCCACCGTTCTCGACGCAGCCCGTCAGGCGGGCGTCGTCATCCCCACCCTCTGCTACCTCAAGGACGTCAACTGCGTCGGTTCCTGCCGCATGTGCCTTGTGGAAGCGACGGGCGCGCGCGGTCTCGTTGCCGCCTGCGTCTATCCCGTCTCCGAGGGCATGGAGGTCAAGACGAACACCGAAAAGGTGAGAAAGAGCCGTCAGATGACCCTTGAGCTCATGCTTTCCAAGCACAAGAAGGAATGTCTTGCGTGCGAGAGAGCGGGCAACTGCGAGCTCCAGAGGCTCTCCATCGAATACAACTGCGACCCTCACTATTTCGAGAGCGACGATACCCGTCACCCCATCGATTTCTCCGCTCCCTATGTCGTGCGCGACAGGGATAAGTGCATCAACTGCATGCGCTGTGTCGCCGCCTGCAACAAACAGGCCGTCGGCGCGATCGGAGCGATCGGCAGAGGGTACAACGCCCACGTCGGCAGCGCATTCGAGATGGACCTCATGTCCTCCGTCTGCGTCGGCTGCGGCCAGTGCGTCGTCGCCTGCCCCGTCGGTGCGCTCAAGGAACGCACGACCGTCGATGAGGTCTGGGAGGCCATCGCCGATCCTCAGAAGAAGGTCGTGTTCTTCACGGCTCCCTCCGTCCGCGCGACGCTCGGCGAGGCGTTCGGCAACCCCGTCGGCACCAATGTCGAGGGCAAGATGGTCGCAGCCATCCGCCGTCTCGGCAATGTGGAAGTGTTCAACATGGACGTCACGGCCGACCTCACCATCATGGAGGAGGCGTCCGAGCTCATCAACCGCATCCAGAACGGCGGCACGATGCCCATGTTCACAAGCTGCTGCCCCGGTTGGGTCAAGTTCGTGGAACAGAAATATCCCGAGATGATCCCCCACCTCTCCACCTGCAAATCCCCGCAGGAGATGTTCGGCGGGCTTCTCAAGACGTACTATTGCGAGAAGAACGGCATCAATCCCAAGGATCTCTATGTCGTCTCCGTCATTCCCTGCACGGCGAAGAAGTACGAATGCACCCGTCCCGAGATGGGCGGCGAGGTAGATACCGCCCTCACGACGAGGGAACTCGCCCGCATGATCAAGACGGCAGGCCTCGACTTCAACTCCCTCCCCGAAGAGGATTTCGACAATCCCTTTGCGACCTGCTCGGGCGGCGGCACCATCTTCGGCGCGAGCGGCGGCGTCATGGAAGCGGCGCTCCGCGTTGCGGCGCAGATGCTCGACGGCAAGTTTGAAGTCGTCGATTTCCAAGAGGTCCGTGGCGTTTCCCCCATCAAGGAAGCGACGTATAAGATTGCAGGCAAGGAGATCAAAGTCGCCGTCGCAAGCGGCCTTGCCAACGCCAAGGAGATCATCGAAGGACTCAAGAACGGCACCCGTCACTACGACTTCATCGAGATCATGGCCTGCCCCGGCGGCTGTGTCAACGGCGGCGGCCAGCCGACCCTTCCCGACAGCATCCGCAACAGCCTGAATCTGAAGTCTCTCCGTGCGGAAGCCCTCTACACGAGCGACAAGAAGAATGAATACCGCCGCTCCAACGAGACGCCTGTCATCAAGATGATCTATGATGAATACTTCGGCGCTCCCAACAGCGAGAAGGCACACAAAGTCCTCCACACGCACTACCACGAGGACAAGAGGATCTGATCACCCACCAACTCCTTTGTAGAAGAAAGGCCGCGGGCACCCGCCCACGGCTTTTCTTTTTTTGCCCCCTTCTCGGCTCCCCTTCCTCTTGCCTGCCCCCTGCGTAAGGGAGGTAGGGGTGGGGGGTCCGCCCTCAAACGCCGCCCTTGCGTGACTGAGGGGGTGTCATCCGCGCGCTCATCCCGCTCTTCCTCTTGCCTGCCCCCTGCGTAAGGGGGCGGGGTAGGGGTGGGGGGTCCGCCCTCAAACGCCGCCCCATCTGCTCAGCACGAGCAATTCAATTCTGCAACTTAAAAAGAGCGGAAATCGTCTTCCGCTCTTTTCGATCAATTTTCCGCTGTCTCCGTCATGCGTAACAGGATGGAAAGTGAGAAA
>CANRDK010000166.1 GCA_947629345.1 uncultured Clostridia bacterium | reverse complement strand
TTGAACTCTGCGCAATAATAGGAGGCGTCGGTGATGGCGGAGCGGACGCGCGCGGAGGAAATATCCCCCGCAAATTCAATGAAGAAGCGGTACACGCCGAAGGAATCCTTGAGCGGCCTCGACTCGATCCGCGTGAGATTCAGGCTGTAGCGCTGAAAGATCTTCAGAAGGCCCAAGAGTGCCCCCGGCTTGTGCGCACAGACGGCGCAGAGAAAGACCATCGCGCTCTGCTTTTCATAGGAGGGCTCTCCCCTTCTCAGCCGCAAAAAGCGTGTGAAATTTGTCTTGTTGTCGGCGATATTCTCTTGGGAGAGGACAACTCCCTTCATATTGACGTGTGCGCCGACGATCCCAGCCGTGTGCCCGTCCAGCCGCTTGAGGCTCTCCGCAGTGGAGGGCGTTGCAAAAAGGGTCGCATTCGGGAAGGTGCGACGCAGGAACTCAGCGCACTGGCTGAGGGCCTGTTCATGCGAACAGATGGCCTCGATGTCCTCATACTTCACCCCCTCTAAGACCGCAAGGCGATGGTCGATGGGCAGAAGATATTCCTCGTCGCCGAAGATCTCCGCCTCGGCGAGAAGGTCCAAAACGGGAACGATGCCGCCGTTGATGGCATTTTCCACGGGAAGCACGACATAATCGGTCTCCCCGCGGAGAAGCGCAGACACCGATTCCGCAAAACTCGGACAGGGAACGATCTCAAGCTCCTTGCACATGGCCTCTGCGGCGAGAAAGGAGTAGCTCTCTTCGGGGCCGAGACAGCTCACCTTGTTTGTCTTTTGCGGCATGTCCGCCGCCCGTTCTTCCTCAGTCACATACAACTTCATGATAAGCTCTCCTTATACTTTCTCGGCGATTTCAAAGATGAGCCGTTCGGTATCCTCCCATCCGAGGCAGGGGTCCGTGATGGACTGTCCAAACACAACGTCGTGCTGTTGGCAGCCCTCCACGAGAAAGCTCTCGATCATGAAACCTTTGACGATCTTTTTGAAGTCGGCGTCGCAGCTACGGTTTTGCAGGACTTCCTCGACGATGCGGATCTGCTGGCGGAACTGCTTGCCGGAGTTGGAGTGGTTTGCGTCAATAATGACGGCAGGGTTTTTGAGTCCCCCTTCCGCCCTGCTGTAGCCCTCGATGACCTGCATCACCGTCTCGTAGTGGTAATTGGGAATGTCGTTGCCGTAGTTGTCCACTCTGCCGCGGAGCACGGCGTGGGCATAGGGATTGCCGCTCGTCTGCACCTGATAGTTGTGATATTTGAACACCTGCGGGCTCTGTGCGGCAAAGATGGAATTGATGAGCACGGGAATGGAGCCGCCCGTGGAATTCTTGATGCCGACGGGAAGCTCGATGCCGCTCGAGACAAGGCGGTGCATTTGGTTTTCGCTCGAACGAGCCCCGACGGCGACGTACGTCAGAAGGTCTTCGACGTAGGCGTAGTTTTCGGGGTAGAGCATTTCGTCCGCGGCGGAGAGCCCGCTCTCCTCGATGACGCTGAGAAGGAGGGAGCGGATCGTGCGGATGCCCTTTAAAGTGTCCTCCTTGTGCTCGGGGTCGGGCTGGGTGAACATTCCCTTGTAGCCCACCCCCTTCGTCCTCGGTTTCGCCGTGTAGACGCGGGGCACGATGACGAGCTTGTCCTTGACTTTTTCGTTGATTTTTGAGAGCCGCTTTACATATTCGAGCACGGGTGCGCTCTCGTGTGCGGAGCACGGCCCGATGATGAGGAGAAGCTTGTCGCTCCTGCCTGCGATGACGTCTCTGGCGAGCTCGTCCCGCTCTGCCTTGATGGCCGCAAGTTCCCTCTTTACGGGCTGTTCGGCGCGGATCTCTTCAAACGTCGGAATTTCGATCTGCCTTTCAAACATTTGACTTTCTCCCGAGAATATATTCATAGACCGCTGCGGGGACGTAGTTTTGATAGGACGTCCCAAAGGCGATCGCATTTTTGACCAAAGTGGATGAAATATGCGTGTGACACTGCTCTGCGGGAAGGAACAGGGTGACGAGGTCGGGGAAAAGGTCCTTTGAGGCGTAGAAATCCTCCGTCTCGTAGGCGCAGTCCACGGCATTCCGCACGCCGCGCACATAGAAGGGAGTATTCTCCGCTTTCAGAAGTTCCACGATCGGCCCGCCCCAGACGGTGACCTTTACGCGCGGCTCTCCCGCATAGACCTTCCCGATCATCTCCGCCCTTTCCTCCGCCGAAAACATCGTGACCTTCCGCCTGTTCTCGGCGACGGCGACGACGACTTCATCAAAGAGGCAGAGGCTCTTTTTTACCGTATCGGCATGTCCGACGGTGAAGGGGTCGAACGTGCCCGCAAAGATACATTTTTTCAAGATTTTCTCCTTTTGAGGAAAGATATTTTCACTCTTCCGTACTGTCTTCTGTCGGCAAGCGTAAAGGAATCGGGAACGGTGAGTTCCCTCTCGCTCTCATAGACGACGAGACCGTCCTCCTTGAGAAGTTCCCGCGCGGCGACGAGGTTGAGAACTTCCTCCGCAATGTCGAGGCGGTAGGGCGGGTCGCAGAAGATGAGGTCGAACTGCCCCGCAACCGTTTTGAGGCAGGCGGCATAGTCGAGAGCATAGACCTTCCCCTCCTCCCTGCAGCGGAGGAGATTTTTTTTGAGAACGGACAGGCTCTCTGGGGAACTGTCATTGAAGACGGCCTCGCT
>CANRDK010000165.1 GCA_947629345.1 uncultured Clostridia bacterium | reverse complement strand
GGGGGGGGGGGACGTCCTTGCTTCCCCTCGTAGGGGAAGTACCCCGAAGGGGGGATAGGGTTTCTAAAACCCCTCAGTCACTGCGTGACAGCTCCCCTATGAGGGGAGCCAAGAGAGCGAGGCCGTGACAGCTCCCCTATGAGGGGAGCCAAGAGAGAATATATTCAAACAAACGTTTGACAAGCGTCGTTCAATGTGCTATAATGGAGGCATGATAGACGAACGGACACTGACAATTCTTACAGAGAGTGCAAAATACGACGTTTCATGCTCCTCGTCGGGGAGCGGAAGAAAAAATGAGGGCGGCATCGGAAACGGCTATGCCTCGGGCTGCTGTCATTCCTTTACCCCCGACGGGCGGTGCATTTCCCTCCTCAAAATTTTGCTCTCCAACGACTGTATCTACAACTGCAAATACTGTTTGAACCGCCGCGACAACGACATTCCCCGCGCCACGGCGACGGCCGATGACATCTGCGAGCTCGTGATGGACTTCTACAAGCGCAACTATATCGAGGGGCTCTTCCTCTCCTCGGCGGTGCATGTCTCCCCCAACTTTACGATGGAACAGCTCTACCTCGTCGTCAAAAAGCTGCGCACGGAGTACAACTTCCATGGCTATATCCATGTGAAGGGCATTCCGCATGCAGATATGGAGATCGTGAACAAAACTGCCCTCTTTGCCGACAGGATGAGCTTCAACATTGAACTCCCCTCCGAACAGAGCCTGAACCTTCTTGCCCCGCAGAAGGACAGGGAAAGTTTGCTCATACCCATGTCCAAACTGCAGCGGGAGAAGGAAATTTTCAAGGCGGAGAAGAAAAAGGGTCACTTTCTCCCCGCGGGGCAGACGACACAGATGATCGTGGGAGCTTCGCCCGAGAGGGACGGCATGATCCTGCGGCTCTCCGAGGGGCTGTACCGCAAAAAGGGGCTGAAACGGGTGTATTACTCCTCCTATGTGCCCGTGGTGCACGATACCCTCCTGCCCGAGGTCGCGGGCGGGGCGCTTCGGGAGCACAGGCTGTATCAGGCCGATTGGCTGTTGCGCTTTTACGGGTTCGACGCGGAGGAACTTCTGCCCGCGGACGGGGACCTCTCCCCCGATTACGACCCCAAGTGCGCATGGGCGCTTGCGCATATGGACCTCTTTCCCGTAGAAGTGAACAGGGCCCCGCTCGAAATGCTCCTCCGCGTGCCCGGCATCGGCGCAAGAGGCGCACAGAAGATATTAAATGCAAGAAAATACACCAAACTGACATTTGAACATCTCAAGAAGATGCGGGTCGTGCTGAAGCGGGCGCGGCACTTCATTACGGCGAACGGAAAATTCTACGGCGCAAACGAGACGGCGGTGCGGGGGCTCCTCGCGGCCGCGGAGACGCAAGCAAATGCCGAACAGCTGAGCCTGTTTTCCATGAATGAGACGGCGCTCTCTGCGCTGACGGGGGAATTATGATCTATTTTTATGACGGTACAAAGGAAGCATTTCTGACGGCGCTTGCCCTCTCCTTTCACGACGGGGAGCCCTTTCTCACGTCGGGGAACAGACAGCTTGTCCTCGGGCAGGAGTCGGTGTTCGTGCGCACGGACGTTGCACGTGCCAAAAAAATCGAGGCACGGCTCTTGTCCTTCGACAAGGACTGCATGGGCGATCTCGACACCATTCTGCGGAGCGGGGAGCCGAACAAGGACAACATTGCGCTGGCCTATTTCCGCCTGATCGCAGAAAAAAAGCGTCCCGTGCGCATGATGCTCAGCGAGGACGCCGCCCTTGCCGCAGATGAATGTATGCGGCGGGTGGGATTTGAAATTCACCGTTTTCACGGCTTTGTGCGCTTTCTTGCAACGGCGAGCGGGGCCCTCTACGCCCCCATCTCCCCCGACAACGACATCTGCGACCTGCTCGTGCCCCATTTCCGTGCCCGCATGCCCAAGATCCCCTTTGTCATTCACGACGTCAAGCGCAAAAAGGCGGCCGTGTACGACGGGGAAAATACCTTTCTCGCGCCCCTCGGGGAGGCGGAAGTCGTCCTCGCCGCTGACGAGATACAGTGGCAGAATTTGTGGAAGAAATATTACAACAGTGTTAACATTCCGTCGCGCGAACGGCTCAAACAGATGCGGGGCTACATGCCCGTGCGGTACTGGAAATTCATGCCTGAGAAACAGCAGCGGCCCGATGACGGCGAAGGAGACCAAGGTGCTCCCTCTCCTCCTTCAAAACGGCGAAAATGACGTCTGCGGCGGCGGGATTCTCCATCTCCTCGAGCATGGAAGTGTACAAATTGACGGATTTTTCCTCCGCTGTAATGTCTGCAAGGAGCATTTCCTCCGTTTCCTTGACATAATTGACGCAGGAGGCGGAGTAGTACCCCACGGGATAGGGCGGGCAGGCGGTGAACATGGGCGGGGCGCCGAGACGGGTGATGAGCGAGCCTATGATCTGCAAATGGCGCATTTCTTCCGCCGCAATGTGCTGAAAAAGAAGGGAAAGTTCATGCTCTCCCCTCTGTCCCGTTAGTACAGATTGATAAACATATTGAAGTACGGAAGTGAGTTCCCCCTCCCGCCCCGCATACGCCCGCGTGACGATGCGGAGCGTTTTTGTATCCTTCCCGACGCTCTCTAAAAGCACCCTCGTTCCCCCTTTTTTTATCAGGGTATGCGGGACTTGCTCTTTTGTGTGAGAAGGGAACTATTTGAATTAAAAATTAAAAATGAAAAATTAAAAATTGTGGCGGGAGCATATTTAGAACGGCGGCATTCCTAAATCACGTCATCCTGCCCCGCGCGCATTCTTGTTGCACTAAGCGCGGCACGAGGAGCGTAGCAACGAAGTAGCGCAGCGAAGGATCCCATTAGACGCACGGAAGCAGCCCCGCGTCATTCTGACTGCGTTGGGGCTCCCCTCGGCTCCCCTCTCAGGGGAGCTGTCACGAAGTGACTGAGGGGTTCCAAAACCCTATCCCCCGCTGCGCGG
>CANRDK010000164.1 GCA_947629345.1 uncultured Clostridia bacterium | reverse complement strand
ACAGCTCCCCTGAGAGGGGAGCCAAGGGAACCCCTCAGTCACTGCGTGACAGCTCCCCTGAGAGGGGAGCCAAGGGACGTTCTAAATTTGTATTCATATTTTCACACATTTCTCAATAGAATACGTTTGATAATTGTATTCGTTTGAGGTATACTGTGAAAAAGCGGTCCCGCGCCGTCATGGCGCTCACAAATCTTGCGCTTGCCCTCATCGTCGTAGCCCTTGGAGCGGTGTGCTTCCTGCCCGCCGTCTCTCCCGCGTCCGAAATCGATTCCCGCGTCCGCTATCGGGGGACGAGCGAGGACGGCGTCTCGCTCATGTTCAACGTCTATTGGGGGACTGAGGAGGTCCTCTCCATCCTCGATATTCTCGACGAATACGACGCAAAGGCGACCTTTTTCCTCGGCGGAAGCTGGGCGGACGACAACGTTGCCTGCGTCAGGGAGATCGCACGGCGCGGACAGGAGATCGGCTCGCACGGATATTTTCATAAGGAGCACGACAAGCTCTCTCTGCAGGAGAATTTGGATGAAATACGCACGAGCGCGGAATTTCTGAAGCTCGCCTCGGGCAGAGATATCACTCTCTTCGCACCGCCGTCGGGGGCGTACAATGCGGACACACTGACCGCCGCCGAGAGCCTCGGCCTCAGCACGGTGATGTGGTCGAAGGACACCATCGATTGGAGAGATAAGGACGAGTCGCTCTGCTTCACGCGGGCGACGAAGGACGTCAAGGGCGGGGACCTCATTCTGATGCACCCCATGGAGCACACGGTAAAGGCCCTGCCGCGCATTCTGAACTATTACAGGGATCACGGCCTCCGCGCGATCGCGGTGGGCGAAAATCTCGGTCAAAAATAAGGGAGGTACATATGGTAGAAAGCAGAACATTACAAAACGGTCTCAAGGTCGTTGTCAAGCGCATGGAGGGGCTTCTCTCCGTCACGATGGGCATTCTCGTCGGCACGGGCGCAGCCTATGAGACGGACGAAGAGGACGGCATTTCCCACTTCATAGAGCACATGCAGTTCAAGGGGACGCCGACGCGCACCGCCTTTGAGATCTCCGACGCATTCGATGCGCTCGGCTCGCAGGTCAACGCCTTTACGGGCAAGGATATGACCTGTTACTATTGCAAGTCCACCTCGGAGCATGCCCAAAAGAGCTTTGAACTGCTTGCAGACCTCTTCCTCAACGCCTCCTTCCCCGCGGAGGAGATGGATCGGGAAAAGGGCGTCGTCATCGAGGAGATCAACATGGACGAAGATTCGCCCGAGGACCTCTGCATCGACCTTCTCTCCCGCGCCTACTTCGGCAAGGAGAACTACGGCAGAAATATCTTGGGCACGGCGGAGAACGTGAAGAGCTTCACGCGCGAGCAGATGTTTGCCTACAAGGAGGAGCGGTATTGCCCCGAGAACATTGTCGTCTCCTTTGCGGGGAATATCGGGATCGATGAGGCCGTCTCCCTCTCCGAGAAATACTTCGGCGGCATGAGGAAAACGGGATTCAAACAGAGGCCCAAGAAAATTTCCCTGCACACGGACAAGCTCTTCAAGAAGAAACCCATCGAACAGGCTCACTTTGCGTTTGGGTTTCCCTCCCTCTCGCGCAACGACGGGGGATACCCTGCCGTGCAGGTCATGAACGTCATCCTCGGCGGCGGCATGAGTTCCCGTCTCTTCAAGAAGGTGCGTGAGGAGATGGGCCTCGCCTATTCGGTCTATTCGTACACTTCAAATTACGAGGAGACGGGTGTCACCACCGTGTACGCGGGCGTCAACCCCAAAAAGGCCGAAAAGGCCGCGGAGGCCGTGCTGGGCGTACTGAGGGAGTTCAAGCGGAACGATCTCTCCGAGGAGGAGTTCTCGCGCGGGAAGGAACAGCTCCTCTCGGGCACCGTCTTTTCGCAGGAGAACACCTCGTCGCAGATGCTTCTCTACGGCAAGGAGATGCTCTACAAGGGCAAGATCTACGACTTTGAGAAGCGCATGGCGGAGCTCTCCGCTCTCAAGCGGGAGGACATTTTCGCCGTCGTTGAGGAGAGCTTCGACTTTGAGAGGGCAGCATCCGCCACGGTCGGCAATCTCGAAAAGGGCGTCACGCTGTGAAGCGGGGGCACGCCGAGGGCTTTGCGCCCGTGTTCGACGGGGAGAGCAGGCTCCTCATCTTGGGAAGCTTCCCCTCGGTGAAGAGCAGGGAGGTCTCCTTCTACTACGGCAATCCGCAGAACCGCTTCTGGAGGACGGTGTGCAGGCTTTTCGGCGAGGAAGTCCCAAGGGACACTGCGGGCAAGCGGGAATTTCTTCTGCGGCGGCGGATCGCCCTGTGGGACGTTGTGGAGAGCTGCGATATCGTCGGTTCCTCGGACGCATCCATCGAAAACGTTGTCCTCGCAGACATCCCTTTTGTTCTAAGGACGGCTCCCATAGAAAAAATTTTCTGCAACGGGAGCAAGGCATACGAGCTCTTTGCGGCAAACTTTCCGCAGTACATAGACATGACGGAAAAACTGCCCTCCACGTCGCCTGCCAATCCACGCTTTTCCGCTGCGGCGTGGGAGAGAGCACTTTCGCCCTTTCTCGCTCTATAAATTTTCACTTGGGTATTGACAAAACGTTGCAATTGGGGTACAATAAAAACAAGGTTCATTTAGATAGGAGGAACAAGTATGTTTGAACAGGTTTGTAAGATGCTCGCGGAGCAGCTGGGGATCGACGCTTCCGCCATTCGGCCCGAGTCGGAAGTCGTCAAGGATTTAGGGGCGGATTCCCTCGACGTCGTGGAGCTTCTGATGACCCTTGAAGATGAATACAGCATCACCCTTCCCGAGGAAGATGTCGAAAACATCAAAACGGTGCAGGACATTGTCGATATGATGAACAAGCTCCAAAAGTAAATATGCTTTGAAAAACTCCCGCTAACCCGCGGGAGTTTTTTTGGTAACTGAAAACCACGCGATAGTCGCGTGGTTCAAAAGAGGCTATGCCGATGAGGTAGACAAAAACACTCCGAT
>CANRDK010000163.1 GCA_947629345.1 uncultured Clostridia bacterium | reverse complement strand
CAATACCGAATTCATTCACAATCTACTTAATACATTTTTTTGTCTAAGTTTTTGGGTTCACTTCACTCGGGAGGGGGCATGGACTGCGTTCGGGCTGAGGACGGACTCTCGGCTCCCCCTCCGAGGGGGAGCTGTCGCGCCGCCCTTGCGCGACTGAGGGGGTGTCATTCCAATTGTGCTCCGTTGGTCTAATGGGATCCTTCGCTTCGCTCAGGATGAGCGCGCGGGGCTGCCTATGGCGGCCCCGCGCCCCGTCCACACAACAAAAAAGAGAGGTCACCCTCTCTTTTTTGTTGTGTGGATAAGGGTATCAAATACCCCCAAGTGTGAGTGATTTTAAGCCTTGTGAGCTGCGTCGGCTGCAATGGAGTACGCAGCCATGGCCGCCGCATACGCCTCGACCTTCTCAGCATACTCGCCAAGCGTCTCCGCGGAGACTACAATTCCATTCGCCGCAGTTCTTGCCGCGCCATACGCTTCCCAAAGAGCCGTAAGTTCGGCATCGCCGCTGTGTTTATGACTGTTGTAATCGGCCGTGAGCTGTGTGTACGACCAGTCAAGCAATCTCTTTGCCGGAGAAGTGTAATCGCTGCCATTCGCACTATGAGTTGCTTCAAGGTTCTTTGCGATCAAATACTCTTTTGTTGCCTGAAGATATGCTTCATACGTCCCTTCCGATGAGACATGGTAAGCATCATACGCCGCAACAAACCTCTCCTTTGCCGCATTGATGATCTCGGCTTGCTTGGTCGGCGCGTAATCCTTGGTCGCCAAGTAGATTTGATCGAGGAGTTCGACCGTCGTTGCGGGAGCATAGTTATCGAACATGTACTCAATATACCACGCCATGATCTCTACACAACCAAAGGTAAATTTGCTTATAAAGGTCGGAACTTCGTACTGCCTTACGCTATCGGCATAACCGCCATAGAAGAAGTTTTCATACATCCCATACGCGGCCAACGCTTGCCACTCATCTACCCCTCCTTGCACTATGACAGGGTTATAGACATATTCCTCATACCATGCGTATAGAATGGAACGATCTGCGCCAGGATATTTTTTAAGCAATTTATCTACAGTCTGAGCTGCCACGGCGTTGAAATGCTCCGTAGATGTCGTCTCAAAGGGCGTATCATCATTATGAATAATTTTGGCAAGTTTTGCGCTTTCGTCTTCTACTCTTTCGTTGAAAACTTTACTAAGAACTTCCGGCGAAAGGAGATCCCTGTTTTCGAACAAAGGATCGAGAATCTCATGAATACTCGCGAGATATCCCTTTGTATCGGGATCGTCCTTATATTGGTCGAGAAGTTTCTCCCACGCATAGAGCATAGCATGCCCGTGGCTCTTCACTACCGCCGCATCAGGCGAGCTCGCCCAAACCTCAATTGCCTGACTATATTTGATCCCTTGATAGTTATACTCGATACGGATCGGCGCCACGTCCATACTCTTAAAAAACAACAGATAGTAGAAATCGAAGGTTGCTCTCTTTTTACCACTGCTAAGCTCCGTAATGCCTTCATAGCGGTAGGCAAGCTCATAATTTGCGCACTTAAAGAATTCGTTTTCGGATACGGGGACATCGTTGACATACATGCCGAGGAACTCAAAGTCCTTCGCCTCGCCCGTCCAAGTGAGAGTATAAGTATCAGAACAAATCTCATTCAAATAGTCAACATCCAATCTGGATCCGGCTTGCACTGGCGGCGTAGATTGTTTTATTTCAATATTGAGTTTTGCCTTTTCGTACCCCTCTTCCTCGATGATCTTCTCGCCCTTGATGAGATCGAAGCGGACAGGCTTGCCGTCAACGTCAAGCTCATAGATGAGCGTAGGATTGTATGTAACTTTCGTACTCAAACTTTTTTGAGGATTCGCGCTCATCTGCAGAGTGATCTCCGCATATCCTTCGTGCACCTCAAATTTTGAAATACGCATCACGCCGGGGAAATGACTAGAGCACGTTTCTTCGTACATTCCCATGAATCCAAGCGGTTGCTGTTCTGCACCGTATGTATAGGTGTAAAGATAGGGCTTGACGTGAAGGTCCTTTCCGTCTGCGACAGTAAGAGCCTCTTGCGGATATGTCATGGTCATAAACTTCCCCTGCTCCGCATCATAGTAATACTCGACCCCGTTATAGCATGCGATAATTGCATTCGTCACGGTTTTCGTATCATTCCTTGCGTCAGGGCCGATCTGCACCGAAAGACTTCTGCTGATTCTATAAGGAAGTCCATAGCCATCTCTTGCGTAAGGGTTGTAATCGTAATAATGATTATAAGGAAGATCCTTTGGAATTGTAAACTCCCCGTAAGGCGTTTGCCCTTTCGCCGCGAGATATTCATCCAGCGTGGTATAGTAGAAGCTCTCATCAACGAACACGCCGCTCTGGGTGTCTATTTTATAAGAATCACTCGTCTCTTCCCATGATACGTTCGACCCCCTCTTACCGTTTGCGCCGAGGATGACGCGGGGCTTGCTGTCCGCCGTGAGTGCACTGTGCTGAAGCACAAAGGTAAACTCCTTCGTCTCGCCGAATTCCATTTCGATCGTTGTCTCGGGAGATTCGATTTTGCCGTCGATCAATTTGAGTGTCTCTTCACCGGGGGCTGCAGGGGAAATCTCGAGTTTCTCCTTGACTTCCACCGTCCACGCATTGGACATATTGCCGTCGGCTTCCATATAGAGAGAATATTTCCCTGCGGCGGTAAATGAGGCGGCGCCGATCGTGATGGTCATTGCGCCCGCTTCGCCCCTTTCGATCTCTCCCTTGTAACCGTTGGTATAGACCGTTCCCGCAAGGGGTTTGCCCCAAACGGCTTGACCGTTGACTCCCTCTTTTGCATACCAAATCTGGAAAACGGAATCATCCATGCCGTGTGCCGTGAAGGAGAATTCATGCGTCGTGTCAATGCGGAAACTTACACCGTTTTTCGCGGAAATGACATTTCCGTCAACGCTGAATGTATCAAACGTATACCTACCCGAAAAGACCCAGTGGGCGACGAGGGTCATGGAGCGGGAGATGGGAGTGACCGTCGTCAC
>CANRDK010000162.1 GCA_947629345.1 uncultured Clostridia bacterium | reverse complement strand
TTCCGCCTATAACGCGAAGTAATCTCGTCTTCTGAGATTTCTCGCTACGCTCGAAATGACGGGAAGACACGCCATGAAGAAAGGCACCCGCGAAGGGGTGCCTTTCTTCATGGCGCAGAAGACGAGGACAAACGCCCTCGCCTTCTTTATACTTCGCTAAATTGAAATTTATCTTTCTTTCATATCGAAATGCAGTTGATTATCGGTTTGAAAATATCTTTTTTAATTTCATTTAGTGTAACGACATACAGTCTATTGCCACATTTACAGAACGGGCATTCACAGTCATAGTATAATCCATTTAATCTGATATCTTCGATTATTTCTCCTGTTGTTGTAATCTTTAATAAATTGGTACACTCTGAATTTCGTACACAAATGTAAAAGAAGCCGTCAAAATAATATTGTGAAGTCCCTTTGGTATTAAAATCGAAAACAATGCTACCGCCATTAAGGTTTAACGAATAAAAATGTCCGCCATACCCGGAGGTTCCAAAAACGATATTTTCGCCTATCAGCTCAATATCCGTATATAGGTAGCCTTTCAATGATTTAGTCCAAAGCAGTTGACCGTTTTTATGACATTGATATCCCCATTCGCCCTTATGAGAAACAACATATTCCCCAAAAGAAAAATCGTCGGTCGAATAATGCGTGGCGGCCTTACGCTGCAAACTTGTATAGCGAATATCGTTTGGACTATACAGTTTGGAAAAAATAAAATCACCGTCGGATGTTAACTCAACTTCTGTGAGGTGCATAATATTATTAGTGAAATGATACACAATACGCTCGGCATTATGCATAATTTCGCCCTGATAATAAATCGGCGAGGTTTTTTCAATATTCAGCTCGGTATTCCAAAGCAATTTCATTTCAGGCAGTCAATTCTCCGCTAAATTACTGTTTATCGTTCCCATCATATCATAAACACACAGAAAAATCAAGCAATCAAAAGTCACTTTGGCATTTAGGCGTGAGCTTGTCTATGACAAACTCACGCCTAAATGCCATTTTGATTTTTTAGCAACTTAATATGCTTGAAAACCATATCCGCTTTATTGTATCGGAAGTGTTAATCAATAAAAATGGAACGCACGTCTTTCAACTTACGTCCCACTTGGCACAGCATGGAAAGGCACCCGCACAGGGGTGCCTTTCTTCATGGCGCAGAAGACGAGAAAACTATGCGGCGGGGGCTTGACTTTTCGGGGGGAGCTCGATATAATAGAAATCAAGCGCGGGCGGCAAAAAGCCAAGAGCGCTTCGGGGGGATACGTATGAAAGTCGTTTGTAAGCAAAGAAACAGCAAGATGTGTGCGATCTGCGGGCTCGATAATACCTTCGGCGTCCGTGCGCCCTTCTATTCCATGGAAGACGGCAGCGTGGCCTCCCTCTTCCGCTTCCGCGAAGAGCATCAGAGCTATCCCGGCAGGGTGCACGGCGGGCTCATCACCGCCATGCTCGACGAAATGGGGCTGCGTGCCCTCTGGGCAATGGAAGGCGGCGAATTCACCTACGGCGTGACGCTCTCGCTCGAGACGAAGTACCGCAAACCCGTGCCCTACGGGGAGCCGCTCATCGGGCGGGGGAAGATCGTGAAAGAGACGGGAAACTTCCTCACCGCGGAGTGCTGTATCATGAATGAAGCGCATACCGTGCTCGCCAATGCGACGATCAAATACCTCAAACTCACACCGCAGCAGATCCGGAGCGGGGTGAACGAACACGAGGAGATGTGTTACCTCATCGAAGACGGCGTATTTGAGATCGATCTGCCCGCCTGAGTGCGCGTTTTTCTTACCCCATGTATCACTTTTATGTTTTCAGCACCCTCCTCGGGTGCTTTTTTGGTATTCTGAATACGTCATGCGGGTGAGAAAAATACGAAGTCCGCTACCCCCTCCGCGGTTTATCCCAAGCAATACCCCCCTCCATTGGAGGGGGTGGCGCTTGGGATGAACCGTATCGGGAGTACGCGCGAGGCCAATACGAAGTCCAACCCTCATACCGAGCGTAGCGAGTGTATCTTAAGATCCGCTCACTTCGCTACGCTTCGTTCGGGATGAGGTCGCTCATCCTGTGCAACAACAGTAACCGTCAAACTGCGGAGAAGCAAGCAAGACAAGGAGAACGAGCATTTCCGACGGGAGTGTACTTTGTCGTACACGACCACCCCGCGCGCACTTCTAATTCTCTAAGCGCGGCACGAGCCCCCAAGGGCGAAGTAGGAAAGCGCAGTTCGACACAGTATTGCGCCGCTTATCCGCAGTTCGCTTTTACGAAGTCCAACAAAGCAAAAAGGTATAAATTGGGGGATGTGGGCAATAATTTCCCCATGAAAAAATTCGCAATTATCAGTTTGCTCCTTCTCACTGCCTTCGGCATCGCCCTGTTTGCGGGTGCCCCCCAGCCTTCCGAGGCGGCTTCAGTGTATCTTCGCATACATATCCGTGCCGATTCCAACGACCCCGCCGCGCAATCGGTGAAGCTTCGCGTGCGCGACGCTGTCGTCGAATACCTCACCCCCATCGTTGCGAATTGTGCGACGAAGCAGGCTTCCCTCGATGCGATCGGCGCAAGGCTGAGCGATATCGAGGGCGTTGCGGAGGGCGTACTTCGCCAAAACGGCTATACGTACGGAGCCCGTGCGCGCCTCAAGAAAGAGGAGTTTCCCACCCGTGTTTACGACGGCGTCACCCTCGATGCAGGCGTATACGACGCCCTCATCCTCGAACTCGGCACGGGCAAGGGGGATAATTGGTGGTGCGTCGTCTATCCTCCCCTCTGCTTTACGGGCGGGCATGCGAATATCGTCTACCGCAGCAAGATCGCCGAGATCGTGGCAAGATTCTTCGGAAAATGAAAAATGAAGAATGAAGAATGTGGTACGTCATTTCGACGACCATAGGGAGGAGAAATCTCGGTATGGCATCCGAACAGGCATTCGAAATACGTCATTCTGAGCCGTGCCCGAACGCGCCTTAAGCGTTCGGGCACGTGTCGCCCCGCGCGCACTTCTAATTCTCTAAGCGCGGCACGAGCCGTTAGGCGAAGTAAGAATCGCATTAGCCTTAGCCTTATATCGTAGCTCATATATAAGATTAAGACTGCGGCGACCCTTCAACT
>CANRDK010000161.1 GCA_947629345.1 uncultured Clostridia bacterium | reverse complement strand
CAATACCGAATTCATTCACAATCTACTTAATACATTTTTTTGTCTAAGTTTTTGGGTTCACTTCACTCGGGAGGGGGGTAGGGGGGTGGGCAACGACCACAGTCCGTATACGCCCCGCGAAATTCTTCGGGTCAGTTCATCGGACTTCGTTCATACTCCGTTTCTCAGAATGACGCGGGGCTGGGTCCGTAAGTCTACGAGATCCCCTTGCTTCGCTCGGGATGAGGGTAGATCTCTAACGCAGTCATGCCCCCCCGAGGGGAAGGCATGAGCCCCCTCCTTGGGGAGGGGGGGTAGGGGGGGTGGGGACAATCCAAATTCCTCCACCCACCAAAAATTTGCAACATATAGTTGATTTTTGAAAAAACTTTATGATACAATAGGAGCAAAGGAGGAGGATATGTTTTATTTCAGCAAGTCAAAGTATTGTGATTTCAGACAGTGTCCCAAGATCCCGTGGCTCAAGAAGTATAAGCCTGAAGAATACATCATCGACGCCGAAACGCAGGCGCGCTTTAACGCAGGCAACGAGGTGGGCGACCTCGCCATGGGCCTCTTCGGCGAGTTCGTTGAGGTCACGGCATTCAAAAAGAACGGCGGGCTCGACCTCAACCGCATGAAAGTCCTGACAAAGCAGCATCTTGCAGAGGGGACGGAAAATATCTGCGAGGCTTCCTTCGACTACCGCGGCCTCTACTGCGCCGTGGACATTCTCAGAAAGAGCGGCGACGGCTACGATATTTACGAAGTCAAGAGCAGCACCTCTCCCGAGAACTATGTCTACATTGTAGATACTTCTTACCAAAAATACGTTCTCGAAAAGTGCGGCGTGAAGGTGAACAGCGTCTATATCGTCACGGTCGATCCAGACTATGTCTATGACGGCGTGTTCGATCTTCAAAAGTTCTTCCGCATCACCGACGTCACCGATCTCGTGAATGCGGAGTTGGACTCAGTGGAGAAAAATCTCAAGGAGGCGGAGCGGGTCATGTCCATGATGCATGAGCCCCAAATCGACCTCTCCGAATCCTGTAATGCCCCGTATCCTTGCGCATTTTTTGCATATTGTACGCGAAATTTGCCCTCTCCGTCCGTTTTTGACCTGTACCGTCTCGGCTTCGGAAAGAAGCTCGAATTGTACCGCAGCGGCATCGTCGGTTTTGAGGATGTCGCGGCGCAAAAGGTCCCTCTCAACGACATCCAACGCCGCCAAGTGGAGTTCTCCCTCGAGGAAAGAGAGCCGTATATCGACAAAAATATGATCGAAAAATTCCTCCAAACGCTCTCCTATCCGCTGTATTTTTTGGACTTTGAGACCGTTCAGCCCATCATTCCGCAGTATATCGGCACACGGCCGTACCAGCAGATTCCTGTACAGTATTCTTTACATATATTACAGGAGGACGGCACGCTGGAGCATCGGGAATTTTTGGGCCGTTCCGAAGAGGATCCGAGGCGTGCGCTTGCGGAAAGGCTCACGGAGGACATTCCCGCAGACGTCTGCGTGCTTGCCTACAACAAGTCGTTTGAATGTTCCCGCATCAAGGAGCTTGCCGAGGCCTTCCCAGACCTTGCGGACCATCTTCTCAAGATCAGAGATAATGTCAAAGATCTCATTGACCCCTTCCAAAAGGGGTACTACTACAGCCGCGGCATGGGCGGCTCGTTCTCCATCAAGAGCGTGCTCCCCGCGATCTATCCCGACGACCCTGCGCTCAACTATCACAATTTAGAGGGTGTGCACAACGGGAGCGAGGCGATGGAGCTCTTTCCCCGCCTCAAGGATATGCCAAAAGAGGAGCGTGCCAAGGCGGAGCACGATCTGCTGAAATACTGCGAACTCGACACCTATGCCATGGTCAAGATCTACGAGGAACTCAAGAGAGTTTGCTGAAATAATCTCCCCAAAGGGCGGAATGTCACCTCTCTTTGCCTTTTGAATATGATGAAATAGGGCGGGATACCGCCTATAACCATCAACATGGGCAAAATGGAGGAAAAACTATGTATATTTACAGACGCTGCCAAACTTGCGGGAGTTGCCCCTGCACCTGCGGCTGCAATCAGATGCCGAGCTATCCGCCCGTGACGATCCGCGGCGCCACAGGCCCCACAGGTCCCACGGGTCCGCAGGGCCCCGCCACGATCACAGTGGGGCAGACCATCACGGGGGAACCCGGGACGGCGGCCTCCGTCACCTCGACGGGAGGGGAGAATGCCATTCTCACCTTCACCATTCCCCGCGGCGCAACGGGAGCTACGGGCGCGACGGGAGCCACGGGCCCTCAGGGCGTGCAGGGCATTCAGGGCGTACAGGGTCCGCAGGGACCTCAGGGCGCGCAGGGCGTTGCAGGCACGGCGGGCGTAACGGGTCCCACAGGCCCCACGGGTCCCACAGGCCCTCAGGGTGCGACTGGCCCCGCGGGTTCTGCCAGTGCCACAGGCGCAACAGGTCCCACTGGCCCCACAGAACAAGTGCTTTAAGGGAAACATCTGAAGCGGGAAGTTATGGTAAGAAAGTTCGTGAGGCAAAAATCATGGACTTTCTTTTTTTTGCAATATTATTATCCAAATTTGCGCAAGGCAGTTGACATTTGCATTATTTCGCGCTATAATAGTTAAAAATCGGGTGGTTTGGCTATGGTAAAATGGATTCCATATGTTATCACAAAAAAGGATATGCGCCCGCAGTTTTTGAGCGATATGCAATATGAGAATTGGATCGCGGGACTTCTTCGCACCAAAAAGATCATGAAAGTGCGCAAGGGGCTTTATGTCCTCGCCGACGTTACGGGCGAGCCGATGGCGACGAAATTCGAGATCGCAAGCAAGATCGCGGACGACGCCTTCCTCTGCTATCATTCGGCATTGGAATTTTACGGCGCGGCGAATCAGGTGTTTCATACAGTGACGGTCGGGAGCAAGTCACGGTTCAATCCGTTCACCTTCCTCGACGTCGATTATATCCGCAAACAACCGAACAACGACTACGGTATTGCATATATCGAACAGGCTGGGGTGCGCATCACCACTCTCGAGCGCACGGTGATCGACTGTATCGACGATATCGATGCTTGCGGCGGGATCGACGAACTGCTCGGCGCACTCGGGCAAATTCGCATCCTCGATGAGAAAG
>CANRDK010000160.1 GCA_947629345.1 uncultured Clostridia bacterium | reverse complement strand
GGATCCGCTCGGCTGCGCCTCGGGATGAGGACGGCCCCCGTACTCCCGCGCGCTCATTCTGAGCGCAGCGAAGAATCTCATAAAACCAACGGACTCCCGTACGTTCAACGGGATGCTTCGCGTACGCTCAGCATGAGCGCGGTCGGAAATAAAAAAAGCGGGCCCGTGAGGGTCCGCTCTTGGTTTTTAAGTTAAACTCTTTCGACCTTGCCGCTCTTGAGGCATCTCGCGCAGACATAGCCGTTTTCCACCTTGCCGTCCTGTACAAAGGATACCTTCTGCACGTTTGCCTTAAATGCTCTCTTCGTCTTGCGGTTGGAGTGGCTGACGTTGTTTCCCGACGTTTGGCCCTTTCCGCAGATACTGCATACTCTCGACATATCTCCACCTCCAAATGGGTATTTCCAATGTTCTTTGGGTCCCCGATTTCGGGAACCGATATATATCATACCAAAGAAATGCCGAAAAAGCAATAAAAAATGCCCGCTTTTTGCGAAAAAATTTTTTGCTTTTATGAAATTTTTACCGATATTGCTTGCAAAAAAAAGGACAATGGTCTAAAATAGGAGATAGAAAAGTTCTAAGGAGCAAGTATGTCTGTCAGCACAAGCAACGCTTACGGAAAAATTTCCATCTCCGACCTTGCCATTGCAAAGGTCGCGGCGCAGGCTGCCGTCGAGAGCTATGGGATCGTCGACACCGTATCGCACCGCTTTTCGGACACGCTTGCCGAGCTTCTCAAGAAGGATGCGGGAGGCAAGGGCGTCAAGGTGGCGACCCAAGGGAACCGGATCTTCATTGACGTGTATGTTCTCATCAAATACGGCGTCTCCATCGAGGCCGTGGCGGAATCGCTGAAGGAGTCCATCAAATATAAGGTGGAGAACTTTACGGGAATGATCGTGGATACGGTCAACGTCAATGTCATGGGGCTCAAAATATAGTCGGCCTCCGCTTCCGTTCATTCAGGAGATTTTTTAATGCAGAAAACAATCAATTGCGCCTTATTCCGCAAGATGGTTCTCGTCGGGGCCAAACAGCTCGACATGAACAGGGCCAAGGTAGACGCCTTAAACGTCTTCCCCGTGCCCGACGGAGATACAGGCACAAATATGTCGCTGACCATGCAGTCGGCGGTGAAGGAACTATCCAACTGTGCGAGCAACGTATTCCCCGAGGTGTGCGATTGCATCTCCAAGGGTGCCTTAAAGGGCGCGAGGGGGAATTCGGGGGTCATTTTGTCGCAGATCTTCCGCGGCATCTGCTCGGTGCTTCGCGACAGCAAGCCCGAGGTCGACACCAAGACCTTTGCAAGGGCCCTCGAAGCGGGCACCAAAGTCGCCTATAACGCCGTCTCCATTCCCAAGGAGGGCACGATCCTCACGGTCGTGCGCATGATGAGCGAGTTCGCCTCCAAGAATGCGGGGAAGTATCGGGATTTCGAGACCTTCCTCCCCGCCGTCATCGAGGAGGGGGACCGCGCCCTCGCCAAAACGCCTGAACTTCTGCCCGTGTTAAAGAAAGCGGGCGTCGTCGATTCGGGCGGCGTCGGCCTCATGACGATCATGCGTGGGTTCCAAGCGGCGCTCATGGGGGAGGAGATCGCCTCCGATGTCCCCACAGAGGCCATGCAGCAGAATCCCGACGACGTGTTCGGCGACAATTCCGAGATCATCAACATGGACCTCGGCGACATTCAGTTTGCCTACTGCACCGAGTTCTTTGTCATCAATCTCAAAAAGAGCACCACCCTTGCGGACATCGATAAGCTCAAAGAGAGCCTCATGGGCATCGGCGACTCCGTCATCTGCATCGGCGACCTCGAGATGATCAAGGTCCATGTCCACACGAACACCCCCGGCGTTGCGCTCACCTATGCCTTGGAGCTCGGCGAGCTCGACAGGATCAAGATAGAGAACATGCTCGAGGAGAACAGGGCGTTAAAGGCCAAGATCGCCGCCGAAAAGAAGGATCAGGGCATGCTCGCCATCTGCACGGGGCAGGGACTTTCGGATATCTTCAAGGATCTCTTCATCGACCGCGTCATCGAGGGCGGGCAGACGATGAATCCCTCCGCTTCCGACATCGCAAACGCCGTGCAGAAGATCAATGCCGAAAACGTGTTTGTGTTCCCCAACAATAAGAATATCATCTTGGCGGCGGAACAGGCCAAGGCGCTCGTCGAGAACAGGACCATCCACGTCATTCCCACCAAGAATGTCCCGCAGGGCTTTGCGGCTGCGCTCGCGTTCGACCCCGAGGCCTCGGCAGAAGAGAACAAGACCAACATGATCCACGCGCTCGACAATGTCCGCGCAGGCAGCGTCACCCACGCCGTCCGCACGACAAACGTCAACGGCTTCTCCATCAAGGAGGGGGACATCATCGGTTTAGACGACAAGAAGATCCTCTCCAAGAGCAACGACATCGACGAAACGGTCCTCAAACTCATCGACAGGCTCAAGGACGATTCGCACGAGGTCATCACGCTCTACTACGGGCAGGACGTGAAGGAGGAGGACGCGCAGGCATTGACGCAGAAGGTGCAGGAGGCATTCCCCGATTTCGACGTTGACTATCACTACGGCGGCCAGCCCGTGTACTACTATTTACTTTCGTTGGAATGATCCAAAAGAGCGGGGGGACCCGCTCTTTTCTGAATTAAAAATGAAAAATTAAAAATTGCGGCGGAGATATTCTTGCTTCCCCTTGTAGGGGAAGTACCCGCGCAGTCCTCCTCGCTTCCCCTTGTAGGGGAAGTACCCCGAAGGGGGGATAGGGTTGAACCCCTCAGTCTCGCTACGCTCGACAGCTCCCCTAAGAGGGGAGCCAAGCGGGTCCCCGTGCGCTCATGCTGACCCTGAGCGTAGCCGAAGGGGAAGCATCCCGTTAAACCAACGGCGGCCACTCTCAATCCCATTCCACATTTCACAACCAATTAAAAAGGAGGTCGGAATGCAAAAACTCAAACTCGCGCTTTCGGTCATACTGCCCGTCGTCATCGCGCTCCTCGCGGCCCTCTTCGTGTGCTCGCTGAACGTCAAAAATGAGGAGAACGACCTCGGGACAGCCTTTGCCATCCTCTTCCTCGTACTTGGGAACGTGGGCTCAGGCATCGCCTGCATTCCCTTTGCGGCGATGCCTGAGCCCACGTT
>CANRDK010000159.1 GCA_947629345.1 uncultured Clostridia bacterium | reverse complement strand
TCGCCCAGATCGGCACCGTCGAGGAGATCGCGGAGATCTGTAAGATCGACCCCGTCTTTACCCCCTGTGTCGACTTCGGCCATGTCAACGCCCGCGAGCAGGGGAGCTTAAAGACGGAGAGGGACTATCTCGACCGTCTCGACATTCTCCTTTCTGCGCTGGGATATGAGAGGATGAAACACTTCCATGTGCACTTCTCCAAGATCCAATACGGCGCAAGGGGGGAGATCCGCCATTTGACGTTTGAAGATACAACTTTTGGCCCCGAATTTGAACCGCTGGCCGCTGCGCTCGTCCGCTACGACCTCGAGCCCTACATTGTCTCCGAATCGGCAGGCACCCAAACCGAGGACGCCATGACGATGAAGGAAACGTACTTTAGAATTAAAAATTAAAAATTGAAAATTGTGGCGGGGGCAATTATTAAAACGGAAGCGTTCCAAATCACGTCATCCTGCCCCGCGCGCATTCTATTTGCATCTAAGCGCGGCACGAGCGCGTAGCGCGAAGTAGCGTAGTCGAAGGATCACCGCAGCAATCAAATAAGGTGATGGTTCGACGATGCTCACCATGACGCATTTAGAACGCTTCCGTTGGTTCAATGGGATTCTTCGGTCGCTTCGCTCCCTCAGAATGAGCGGTCGGACTTCGTCCTGCACGGTGCTCATCCTGAGCGTAGCGAAGGATCCCATAAAACGCACGAAAGCCTTTTTCCTCATTCCGAGCCCCGAAGGGGCGAGAGAATCTCGCTTTAAGAACGGAAGTCCGTAAGTTTACGAGATCCCCTCGGCTTCGCCTCGGGATGAGGACGGACCCCCGCGCGCGTCATCCTGCTTTTCCTCTTGCCTGCCCCCTGCCGACGATTTCGCTGGCGTCATCATAAATTCTTATAAAAAACCGTTGACGAATTTGCCCCGATTTGGTATAATATGGCTATGGTTGCGGAAAAACTGCGCAAAATATATCAAAATTCCCATGCCGACGCCCTCTTCATTGAATGCGATTTCCTTCGGAGATACCTCACAGGCTTCTATTCGACGGACGGCTATGTCATTCTCGACGAAAAGGGCTGCAAGTTCGTTGCCGATCTCCGCTACTTTGAGGCAGCGGAAAGGGAGCTCCGCGGCTCCGCAGTCGAGGTCGTGGAGGGCTCCTACTCGCAGGCGATCGAACTCATTCAAGGCAAAAAGACGATCGGCGTTCCCTATCCCTTCATCAATGTGACGGCATTCAAACATTTGGAAGAGAAGGGCTTTGAACTTGTTGACTGCATGCCTGCCCTCAAGGAGGCCATGCTCTATAGGTCGGAAGAGGAACTCTCTCTCATCCAAAGGGCATGCGACATTGCGGAAGAGGGCTTTTTGCAGCTCCTTCCCGAGATCAAGGAGGGGATGACGGAGAACGAGGTCGCCGCCCTTCTCGAGTACAACATGAGAAAGCTCGGCGCAAGCGGCACTTCCTTCGATACCATCGTCGCATTCGGGCCGAACGGGAGCGTTCCCCATCACGAAACGGGGAATACCAAACTCAGCTTCGGCGACCCCATCCTCATCGACTTCGGCTGCAAGGTGGAGGGGTACTGCTCAGACATCACCCGTACCTTCCTCTTCGGCGACGATAAAAAGCATGATGAATTCAAAAAGACGTACGACATCGTCCTCTCTGCCCATGACCTCGTGCGGGAAAACCTCGTTGCGGGCATGACGGGGAGAGAAGGGGACGCGATCGCACGGGATCACCTCAAAAAATTCGGGCTCGACAAATATTTTACCCACTCCTTGGGCCACGGCATCGGCTTGCAGATCCACGAATATCCCAATCTCTCGCCGAAGTCCGAACAGATCATCGAAAACGGCATGGTGTTCTCGGATGAACCCGGCGTGTACATTGCAGAAAAGCTTGGGATCAGAATTGAGGACAGCATGTATATGAAGGACGGCAAGACGCACACCTTCATGCATAAAACACAGAAAAATTTATTGGTTTTGTAATCAAAGGAGATACAGATTATGGCACAGATCATGGCAGGCGACATCAGAAAGGGCACCACGTTTGAATACAAGAGCGGCGTATATACCGTCGTTGAATTCCAGCACGTCAAGCCCGGTAAGGGCGCGGCGTTCGTCCGCACGACCTTAAAGAACGTGGTCACGGGACAAGTTCTCTCCGACGAGACCTTCAACCCCTCAATGAAGCTCGAGACGGCGCAGGTCGAAACGAAGAAGATGCAGTATTCCTACAGGGACGGCGGCTTCTGCTATTTCATGGATATGGATTCCTACGAAATGACGCCCATCGAAGAGGACAAGGTCGAGGATGCGCTCCGCTATATCCGCGAGACGGATATGGTTACCGTCCGCTTCCTCTACGACAAGGCATTCTCCGTGGAACCCGAGAACTTTGTCGAACTCAAGGTCGTTGAGGCCGAGCCCGGTGTCAAGGGCAACACGGCAACCAACGTCACCAAGTCCGCAAAGGTTGAAACGGGCGCGACTTTCCAAGTCCCCATGTTCGTCAACGAGGGCGACACGATCCGTATCGACACCCGCACGGGTGAGTACATGTCGAGAGTGTAATGACATTTGGCCGACCGCTCATTCTGACCCTGAGCAATGTCGAAGGGGAAGAATCCCATAAAACCAACGGACCTCCGTGCGTTTAACGGGATGCTTCACATACGTTCAGCATGAGCGCGTTGCCCCCTCCTGAGAGGGACCGCAACATGCCCCCTCTTGAGAGGGACCGCATCATGCCCCTCCTGAGAGGGATTGCAACATGCCCCCTCCTGAGAGGGACCGCAACATGCCCCCTCCTGAGGAGGGGGGTAGGGGGGTGGGCAACCCCTCAAACGGAGTTTCTATGAAATTTATCGCGCAACGGGTATTGCGCGCGATGCTCACCGTAAACGGTCAGCCCGTCTCCGAGATTGGACGCGGGCTTGTCGTTTATTTCGGCATTCGTGTGGGCGATACTATAAAACAGGCGGAGAAGTGTGCCGAGAAGATCGCAAACCTCCGCATTTTTGAGGACGGCGAGGGCAAAATGAACCGTTCCGTGCTCGATATCGGCGGGGAAGTCCTCTTTGTCTCGCAGTTTACGCTCTATGGCGACGCGAGAAAGGGGAACAGGCCCTCCTTTTCCGATGCCGAACGGCCCGAACGCGCGGAAC
>CANRDK010000158.1 GCA_947629345.1 uncultured Clostridia bacterium | reverse complement strand
AAGGGATAGCTTGCGTCAATATGAATATTGTCTTGGCTTCCCGCGTTCTCGAGAATGGTCTCGAAGAAAACCTTTGCATGGTTGGTTTCATTCTTTGCGATCGTGCGGATGGTGTCCGCGAGGACTTCATAGCCCTGCTTCATTGCCGCCTTTGCCGTGAGTTGATACCGCATGCCCGCCTGACATTCCCCCGCAAAGCCGCGGGCGAGATTCAGGTAGGTCTGCGTCTTGGTGAAATCCATGTTCGCCTCCTCTTCGCAGACAGTTTGGGCGGGAAATCGGCCGATTATACGCAAAACAAAATTTTCCTCTCTTGACAGCTTTCTCTTTCGGCAGTATAATGAAACAAAGGAGAACATTATGAAAAAACAATCGCGTGCGGTAACTGTTGTCCTCTTGTCCGTCACCATCTTCCTCTGCGCCGTATTTGTGTTCCTCACGGTGTGGTGGTTCGGATTCACTTTCCCCGATTTCGACAGCGTCGCGAAAGAGGAAAAGCGCATCCCCGGTCTCTCCTCGGGCATCTCTCCGCAGGGGCTCTGCGTTCTGCCCGACGGCGGCCCCTACGCGTTTGCCATGAGCGGATACATTTCGGGCGAGCCCTCCCGCGTCTACCTCATCTCCGCCGACCCTGTCGCGAGCGACATCAAAGAGGTGGAGCGCTACGTCACTTTCACGGAGAACGGCAAGGACATCAAGACCCACTTCGGCGGTGTGACGTGCTCCGAAAATTACATGTACATCGCGAGCGGGAAGAAGATCATCCGCATCTCCCTCGACAAAATTCTTGACGCAAACAATGGCACGGCGGTGGAGATCGACGACTATTTTGAAACGGACTTCCGCAGCAATGCCTACTGCTATATCTTCGACGGCGTCCTCTATGTGGGGGAATTCTACCGCCCCGGCAACTACGAAACGGACCCTTCCCATCACATGGCCGTGGGCGGAAAGACCAACCATGCCCTCGTGTATGCCTACCCCATGGACGAAAAATGCGAGGGTGGGGTCGCGGACATGGTACCCGCAAAAGTGATTTCAGTGTGTGACGAAGTGCAGGGCATTGCCTTGGACGCGCAGGGCATTTACCTCTCCTGTTCATACGGATTGCCCTCCTCCCGCCTCAAGATATACGAAAACCGTCTCAACGAAGAGACGGCCAAAACATTCAATATGAACGGGAAAGAGGTCCCGCTGTATCTTCTTGAAGATCGGGAGCCCGACCTCACCATGCCCTGCATGAGCGAGGAGATCTGTCTGAAGGACGGCAGGCTGTACATTCTGTTTGAATCGATGAGCAACCAATACCGCTGGGTGGTGCACAACAGGATCTCGGAGATCATTTCGATCGAAACAGCAAAGTTGCGTTTGGAGTGAAGGGATGGCGCAATTGGAACTCGCCCCACCCCCCTACCCCCCTCCCACGGAGGGGGCACGGACTTCGTTCGAGCTCTCCCCAAGGAGGGGCAGGTCGGAGGCATCTCTCTCATACCCCCTCCCGAGGAGGGGGGTAGGGGGGTGGGCAACGCATTCCCAATCTCTCCCACCACAATTTTTAATTTTTAATTTTTAATTTTTAATTTTGAATTCCCTCTCCCGCTTCGGGAGATTTTTTTGTGCCCTCCGGCGGGGTCTCCTCGATCATCTTGTCGAGCATGAATTCATAGATCGGCTCCGTGTGAAAGACCGCGCCCATGAAGTACGAAACCGCCGCGCAGATGACCGCGGGCAGCAGAAATGCAAACTGCCCCGTGAGCTCCACCGTCATCAGAATGCCCGTGATGGGAGCCCGCACCACCGTCATGAAGAAGGTCACCATCGAGAGCGCAACGAGAAGGTCCGAAAGGTTCTCGCTCATGCCCATCTTTATAAAGAGCAGGGAGAGCAGCTTCCCCAAAATCGCCCCCATCGCAAAGAAGGGCACCGAGGCACAGGCGGGCAGCCGCATGCCCGTGTTGACGACCGTCGCAAGGAAGCGGACGGCAAACAGGATCAACAGCACCGCCCACAGGGGCATACCAAAGAGCGAAATTTCATCCGTCGCGAGGCCGAAGATGAGCTCCCGCCCGCTCCCCATCGCATACGCCGTAAAGAGCCCCAGTCCTCCCGCAAGCAGCAGGGGGAAAATGTATCTCCCCACCCCCTTCCAAAAGGTGATCTTGGCGAACAGGCGGTACATTCTCACAAAGATATGGTAGAAACACACCGCCGCGAGGGAGACGATGATCGCCGCAAGCAGTGCAAATGCGCTGAAGAGCAGCCCCGGGTCCTGCGGAAAGTCGAATCCCGCGAGGAAGGGCCCGATCTCGAATCCCATCCAGTAGAGGAGCAGATTTCGGGCGACCACGGCGATCGCGACCGAGGAGAAGGAGCACACAAACACCTCGGGCGTAAACTTCTTGTGCGCTTCCTCATAGGCAAAGATGATGCCCGTCAGCGGTGCATTCAGCGCAACGGCAAGGCCCGCCGAAGCCCCGCTCGTGATGGCGTAGCGGCGATCGCTCTTGCGGAAGAGCACGGCGTCCGTCATGTCCCCGCATGCACCGCCGATGAAGAGGCTGGGCCCCTCCGATCCGCCCGATAGTCCCATAAACACGAGGAAGAGGGAGGAGGCAAACATGCCCGTGAGAGCTTCATACCACTTAAAGCGGTACAGCCCCTGCACGGCCCCCTCCACCTGCGAAAAGCCCGTGCCGCGGAGGACGGGCAAAAATTTCAGAACGCCGCCGATGACGATCCCGCCGAGGAAGAGGGCGACAAAGAGGAGCGGGATAAAGGCGGGGTTGTCGCGAAAAAAGGCATAATATGATTCGGAAAAGGCCTCTCCGCCCTCGAAGAGGACATTGAAGAGGGTGACGACGACGCCGACAAACAGCCCCGTGATCCCGCCGACCCCGATGATCTGTCCGAAATACACCGCCTTATCGCTGAGTTTTCTGAGTTTTGTTTTCATATGTGTTTTCCTTATTTTATTCCGCTCTCATTACTTCCGCCCCGCCGTGGGCCCCTCCGCTCATTCTGAGCGCAGCGAAGAATCCCCTCAAACGAAGTCCATGCCCCCTCCCGAGGAGGCCGTCCTTCATGCCCCCTCCCGAGGAGGGGGGTAGGGGGGTGGGCAACGACCGCATTGTGTCCGTACGCCCGCCAAGCCCGCTCATTCTGACCTCGCAGCCGAAGGGGAAGAATCCCATTGAACCAACGGG
>CANRDK010000157.1 GCA_947629345.1 uncultured Clostridia bacterium | reverse complement strand
GGCGACGGCGGTTGCTGCAAGTCAGGACGGTTACGTCGGCAAGACAGTTCATCTCAAGGCCAATATTGATTTTGAAGAGTCGTCGGGCACGAGTTTCAGAAAGAATGCTCCGAGAGCAGTTACATGGAACCCCATCGGAACGAAAACCAATCCCTTCAGGGGAACTTTCGACGGTGAAGGCCATACCATTAAGAATTTCACGACCACTGCCTCGGAGGATGCGACGGCGGTTGGATTCTTTGGGAATATCAGCGGTGCAACGATCGAACACCTTCACTTTGAGAACGTCACCATCGAGGCGAGCGAGGCAGGCAGCGGGTCCATCGGTGCGGCTGTCGTTGGACAGGCGAGCGGTGCTGTCTCCTTCTTAGACGTCACCGTGACGGGGAATGTCGAGGTGCAAGAGAGCGGCAATGTTGCCAAAGTTGGCGGACTTGTCGGGGCGGTCACTGAAGAGGGCACTGTCACCGTACAGGAGGTCGAGGTCAGTGTCTCGGGCTTGGAACACACAGATAGCGGCAGTGAGGGCGGTACCCTCGTCGGCAGCGGCAACGGCAGCGTGACTTTCGAGGGCGAAAATGAAGTCAGCTACACGATTTCGGAAGGCTTTGCCGAAACGCACCACAAGAGTGACAGCGAGACGACGATCATTTACGAAATTTCCAATCTTACTGGTCTCAAATACTTCCGTGACAGCGTGAACGGTACGCTGGAAGGAATAGAGGCCAATGACTATGCCGGAAAGACGGTTGTGCTTACGGAAGATATCGATTTCTCGGATGAGCCCGAACATCCTGAGGATAAATGGTATTCTATCAGATGGACACCGATCGGAAAGTCCGAAAAATTATTCTCTGGAACTTTTGACGGCCAGAATCATATCCTAAAAAATTTGAGCAAAGATTATTCTAACAACAAGGGCGGTATGGTTTTCTCCGACTTCGGTCTGTTCGGCAGGACGGGTGACGGCGCCGTGTTCTGCAACTTTACCCTTGAAAACGTTACTATGCTTTGTAGGTATGATGGTTCGCAACGTACGCAAGCGGTTGCCGCGGTTGTGGCTTCTCCCGGAACGAATAATCATTTCAGCAATATCCATGTTGTCGGAAATATTGCTATAAAAGGTTCATGGTATGTCGGCGGTATTGTGGGTTACGGCAACACCGGCATGACGATTGACGGTTGCGAAGTCAACGGCAACGGCGAAAAGGGCGGCACAATTACGTTGGAATGCCAATATGCGGGCGGCATTGTGGGCTATGTTCAGACAGGGACTCGGCTCACGAATAATGTCGTCAAGAATATCACCTTTGAAATGCATGAAAATCCCAATCATCCTCAACAAGATACAGCCGTGGGTGCGGTCGGTGGCATTTCCGGAATCGCTCATGCTGGCTGTGTCATTACGGGCAGTACTGTTGAGAATGTTGTATTTAATTTCCGTGACGGTGCGGAACTGAAAGACGCCGGCGCAGTGGCGGGGATCTATTCTTACAGCGCATCCTCTTCTACAACAATCAAAGATAATCACGGAAGCGTTGAAATGTACGATCATACAAAAGAATTCCCCATCACCAAACTGTACAACTATGGTCTTGTAGGTGAAAATCGCAGTTACACTTCCGACAAGAACTTTATCATGGAAAATAACAACTTTTCCATCAAATTCCAAGGAGTTCCCTATAATACGACGACCAATGAGTGGAGCATTTCTTCGGAAGAGGAATTGAGTTCATTCAGAGATCTTGTCAACGGCGGCATGACATTCGAAGGTGAGACGGTCAAGTTGACGGACGACATTGACCTCAATAATGAGCCTTGGACGCCGATCGGCACAAGCACGAATTCCTTTAAAGGCACATTTGACGGCACGAAGAGCGAAACCGAAAACTACACGATCTCCAACTTGACCTACGAAAATAATGAACAAAGTAATGTCGGACTTTTCGGCAGTGTGAACGGGACGGTAAAGAATATTGTTATTAGCAATGCCAACATAACTGCCAAAGGGCAATGCGGCGTTCTTGCCGGCAGTGTGGGCGGAACGATTTCCGGCATCACAATACAAGATGGGAACGTGACGGCGGCAGGGACTGGGACAGACGCGAATAATGTCGGCGGCCTTGCAGGTAGCGGGAGCGGACGAATCGAAAATATCACGATCAACAAAACAAATGTATCGACGCCCTCGGCTCTGTCGGGCGGGATCGTTGGGGATGGCTATGCCTCCTTCTCGAATATTACTGTAAACGAGTGCACAGTGAAGGGAAACACAAAGGTCGGCGGTGTCATCGGGCAGTGGCAGGAAGGCGAAAATACAATGACGAACGTCACCGTTTCAAATTCCACGGTATATGGTCGGCAAAATATCAGTACGTTGGTGGGTTTTATGAATTACGGTGATAAGACCTTTGATACATGTTCGATAGAAAGCTGTACGATCGAATCCCCCGATGCTTTGCAGTGGGCCGGTGGATTTGTTGGAGCGGCCAATATGAACGGAACGCAAACAATCAGTTTCAATGCATGCAAGATCGATGCAGAGAAAGAGCTTACCTTCAAGGGCAATTCGACCAATGGCGTCGGTGGATTTATCGGTGTAGCACAGTATAGTAAACTCAATGACGTTGAGACGGTAACGGTTAAATTCTCCGGCGGAACAACATGCAATATTATTCTTAATATTCTTAACTCGGCCTTGGTTCAGCGTTCGGGCGTTTTTGGGGGTGATTTTTATGGGATTGACACAAAGACAACATTAGTATTTGAAGATGATTGCTCAGGGGTAGGTTATACCGGAAGCACGAGCGGCAAACACATGACGGCTTTAATCGGAAGAGGAACGTGTACTATTTCCGGAAATCCCAATCTTTCTTGATCAAGAATTGTTTGTGCTAAATACAAGGGCGGAGCATTTCCGCCCTTGTTATTTTTGCTCCACCCCTGCCCGCCCCTTTTTCAGGGGCGGGCGGGGTGGAGCGTGTCTGCCCTCAAACGAAGTCCGTTCGGTCTACGAGATCCCCTCGCTACGCTCGGGATGAGGACGGGAGCCCATGCCCCCGCGCGCTCATCCTGAGCGTAGCGAAGGATCCCATTAAACGTACGGGAGCCCGTGCCCCGCGCGCTCATCCTGAGCGTAGCGAAGGATCCCATTAAACCAACGGAGTACATTTGGAACGACACCCCCTCAGTCGCGCAAGGACGGCGCGACAGCTCCC
>CANRDK010000156.1 GCA_947629345.1 uncultured Clostridia bacterium | reverse complement strand
ACAAACGAGATCGGCGCGGATATCGTCGTCCTCGATATGCCCCTGCTCGATACGCGCTCGACGCCCGAAAATCTGATCGGGAAGTTCATTTCCGACCTCGTATTGCAAATTCTTTCGTTCGTCGCGGAAAATGAACGCGCCAACATCCGCGAACGGCAGAAAGAGGGCATCGAATCGGCAAAGAAGCGCGGGGTAAAGTTCGGACGCCCCGAGAAGAGCTATTCGCCTGAATTTATCGCCGTCATTCAAGCGTATTTTGCGGGCACGATCAAACTCGCGGAGGCGCTTTCGGAGCTCAAGATCCGTCGCTGCAATTTCTATTACCATGCGCGGCGGCTGCGTTCGCTCGGGTATCTGCCCGAAGTCCGATAAAAGAAAAAGGCACGGTTTTTCCGTGCCTTTCGCATAGAAAAGAGGGGGAAACCCCCTCTTTTGTCATATTCTGTATTTTCGTGCCTATTTCATGGTCCGCATCAAGCCGATCAAACTTTCTGCTCCGCTTTCAGCGGATCCCATGCCTCGATCCACATTCTCCCGCAGTTCCCTCAAACACGTTAAGCGAGCGGGAGGGTGGCGGAGAAGATAGTGAGGTTGTCTCTGCGCTCATAGGTCAATTCGCCGTGCATGGCCTCTATCGCGTTTCTGGCCAAAAACAGGCCGAGGCCGGAGTTGTTTTCGGAGAAATGGTCCGAAACGAACGGCGCAAAGATGTCTTTATTGGTGTCGACGCCCCGCCCGTCGTCGATAACGTCGAGACGGCACATGCCCTTGCGCTTGACGGCTGTCACGGTCAGATGGGAACAGAAGGAGTGCTCGATCGCGTTCAGAATTAAATTGAAGATCACGCTCCCCAAAGCTACTTTTTTGGCGTATATGTTCAAGATTTCAGGGATCGTCACCGTCAAAATGATCCCGTTTGCCTCGCAGTCGGGGCGAAGATCGTTCGCAACGCTTAGCACAATTTCACTCAGGTTTATCTCTTCGGACTGCTCCGCAACATAGTTCTGTTTGCCGTATTTTCCGATCTCGGCAAAGTCCTTTTTGAGCTCCGCATTCCGCTGCAAGAGCAGATCCACTTTGGGGACCAGCGCAGGGTCCGAAAGATGCTGTCTCAGGTCCGTCAGAGAATCGTTCATCCCGACGACCGTCCTCTTCATATCATGGCTGACATACAGCAAAATTTTGTCCCGTTCGGCGAGGACGTTCTGCAAACTCTGCGTCTGCCGCTCCACTTCCTGCTCCAAGTTGGTCGTGAGATACCTGTTGTGCACCTCCGCGGAGACGAATTCGCGCAGCCCGAGCACAAACGTGATGCCGATCTCCACGAGATACAGCCAAAATGCAGGAGAAAGGGTGATAAAGGGGATGGGATACTCTGCAAACAGGGCCATGATGGTGGAAACGCCGATGATCATCGTGTTGAGGCGAAGTCCCACGGGCTTATTTTTGTAGACGTCGCGGATGGTGCATCCGTAGCCGACAAGGATGCTGATGGCCGCCAAAACAATGTAGGCGGAGCAGACGGCGACATAGGCAGTGACGCTCGTGCAGAAGAGGGACAGGAACGCAAGCACCGTTGCGGCGACGGTGGCGGCACAGATCGGATAGAGAACGGGGACCTTCCCGATCTTTTTGGGAAGATACATGGCAGAGGCAAACAGCATGAACCCCAATGATAGCCGTCGGATGCCGCGCAGGAAGTAGGGAACGGTCGTGTACCCGAAGAATGCGAATGTTGAACACAGCGCCGCAAAGATCCCGACGGCAAATAAGAGCTGCGGGATGAAGGAGAAGGACCGTTTCAGAATGCAGATGAGAAGGAACAATAAGAGCGTCACTGCCGCGAGGATCGCGCCGAGCAGGAGAGCCGAGCGGTTCCCGTTGACGACACGTCGGACCGCCGCGTCCTCTCCGATCAGAACGGGCCCCAAAAATCCCACAAAGTTGTCGTTATCTGCCTCGTAATGGATGGTGACTTTGCATTCCTTGGAATATTTCCCATCCGAAGAAATGGGAATATCGATGAACATGGGCTTTGTCGCCGTTTGGTGCAAAACGGCGTCGTCAAATTCAGAGGAAGCCGCAAAAGAGGTATAGTAGTCGATATTGTACCTGTCGATCGTGCCGACGTAATCGATATTGTTGTACTGCACATACACGCTGCATGCGGAAAAGACGGGCGGGAGATACATGGTGAGGTGCCAGCTCCCGTCAGGCTTCAAAAGCCTGTCCAGTTCAGCCTTGTTTTCCCATTCTTTATCTGTGAGCGTGTCGATATAGAAACGGTATGTTCCACGCTTTGCAGGTTCTTCGCCGTCATTTTCATTGGAGACGACCGCGTTCAGCTCCGCAAATTCATTGGGGAGATAGTTCATCGCCGTCAGTTTCATCGCGCCCTTCACGTCCAAAACGGAGACGGCGTTCACCGAAACGCCCGAGATATCTTTTGTCCGTATGGGCGCCTCCGCCGTGGCGTATTGCCTTGTAAATAAGAGAATGAGCGAAAACGCCGCGCTGAGAAGGGCCACGCCGATCAGGATGAGCACGTTCACAATGTTCTTTTTCATACGATTTCTCCCGTAAAACAGTAGCCCCTGCTGAATTCTGTGCGGATGACTTCGCAGGCGGGCATGGCCGCTTTCAGCTTGCGGCGGAGGGATGAGAGATGCACCCGCACCGTCGTCGTGCTCAGGCTCGGCGCACACCAAATGTTTTCGTAGATCTCATCTGCGGTGAAATACTCTCCGCAGTTCTTCACCAAAAAGAAGAGGATATTGAACTCGGACGGCGTCAGCGAAATGGTCCTGCCCCTGTATTTCACGGTGCGCTTGTTGGCATCCACCGAAAAGGACCCAAAGGTGACCACCGCCTCCGTCTTGGGCAGGAGACGCATCGCGATATGCGTTTCGAGAAGCCGCATGGAACAGGGCTTCACCACATAATCTGCCGCCCCTGAGGTGAGGCCCGAGAAAATGGTGTCCTCGCCGTCCAAAGAGGACAGAATGATGACGGGCGGAAGCTCGGGGAATGCGCCGAAGAGCTCCAGCCCCATGCTGTTTTTGAGGATGAGGTCCAAGATGATTGCGTCGAAGCCGCCTTTTTTGGACAAGATCTCAACGGCCTCATCCACATCGCATGCCGTAAACACGACATTGTCTTGGGAGAAGTATTCAACCAATTCCCTCAATAATTCCTCATCATCCTCGATGAATAGAAGTTTTCTTTCATGAACAGTGTAATTCATAGTTGTTTTCTCTTTATAGTTGGGTGTGTGGAGGGTTTACGAGATCCGCTCGCTTCGCTCGGGATGAGGGGTGGAAGCACGGGGGTTGGTTCCTCATTCCGAGCAGGTTCTTCTCCTCATTCCGAGCCCCCGTAGGGGGCGAGAGAATCTC
>CANRDK010000155.1 GCA_947629345.1 uncultured Clostridia bacterium | reverse complement strand
GGGCGGCGTCCGTGATCCAAAGCGTCTTTCCGACGCCCGGGGGCCCGAACGCCGAAAGGAATACTCCTCTCTCATTCAAAAAGCCTCTGTTCCGCCGTTCGTTGCGGCGCAGGACCCTCATCGCCCTCCGCCGCGAGAGCCAGCTGAGGAAAAGCACAACGACGATACACCACACCCAAAGCGGCAGAAAGGAGAACATAGGATAGAGATCCATTAACAGCTTGCAGACCTGTCTATACAGATTGACGATATCGAAAGAGAACACAAAATAGAAGTAGTAGGCGAAGAACTCCATGAGGATCGTGAAGCCGTTGAAGAAGTAGATCCACATGAGGAGCCATGTGACCCAATACGCCCTGTTTTCCCCGATAAAGGCGAAGAAGCTCCTCAGCCATGCCTTGACGGGACGGTATGTATGGTCTGAAACACGCTTGAATGCCTTGAGCGGGCGGGATTCCCTGCCATAGTCGTTGTTGACCGTCTTAAGGTATCTCCCGATCAGCGAGCGGAAGATGAGAATGAGCCCCACAAGGGGGATCAATACGACCACAAACACCCTTGCGGCATTCCCGAAAAAGATGAGATAGCCGCGGAAGTTCTCCCACTCCGCCCACTTCGACCAATACTGCCCGAAGGATTCTTTGAATGCTTCCCAGTTCTCGGGCAGAAAGACGGCGGGCGGGTCCTTCGGTAGGGCATTTACGGTAGGCGCAAAGCTGTACTTCACGCCGAAGAGCTCACAGAAGTAGTACGCCACCGAGAGGCCGAGATCTCTCCCCGCCTCAATGAGACGGAAGAACGCACTACGGAACACAAAGACCCCGAGGAGCACGAAGCCGAGAGTGACGGCAATGCAGAGATAGTGGCGGTAATCGATACGGCGGAAGTCCAGTTTCACAGTTGCACCCCCGTATAGATACAGTAACCGACCACGAACCCGACCGCCACGATCGCTATGATCCAAATAATCCGCTTCAATCCTTTCATAGACTTACCTCAACGGCCGTGCTTCTTGAGAAGATAGTCGCATAATTTTGGGTTTCGCTTGCTATCATCATAGATCGCCCATGTATTCGATCTGATGAAACGTTTTTGCGCTTTTTTGCTGATATGCGCTTCCTTATCCCTCTTTTCCGTATGTTGAATGATATATGAAAAGTTGTGGCGCAGCACATTGGGGTACTCACTGCGGGCGTTCCCAATGCGGAGCGTCCTTATTTTTTGCCCATACGAAGGAGATACACATGGAAGAGAACTTGCAAGAAACCCTTTCAGAGCTTTACGCGATCCGTGCGGTCATGTCGCTGCTCTGCGATCGGTGTCCTACAGCCGCAGAGTCCGTGACGGGAACGTGCCGTCGGCGTGGCGGAGGGGGAACCCCCCGCGCTCTCCGCTTTTCTTCATGGCTGTGTTTTTGGAAGAGATTGCGGTCAAACGTTACAAATTTCTATCTTTTATCCTTTCTTTCCGGTTTTTCCTCGGCATTTTACACCGTATTGGATTTTCTTTTTCCGATCTTACAGATCGCAGCAGCCGTTCTGCTCGCCGTGTTCGGCGCAGTGGGAATGCTCGACGCGGTTGGCTTATTGCCGAAGATCTTATTCATCCTGCTTGTTTTCAGCCCCATGCTCCTGCGGCTTCTCATCTGTGTCGCCGTCAGCATACGGGAGATCAAAAAGTATAAAGTTAACTTTTTTGCATATAGAAAGAGTGCGGAAGAGGCGTTTGCGCTTCTTGCGTATACAGAAAAGATCTATCCGCTGATTCGTGTTTGCGATTGGGGGAAGGTGGATCTCCTCATATATCTTCTGGAGAGCGGATTTTCAGCCGATATCCGTGCGGCGAAGCAAACGGCGGAATGTCGGATAGAGGCGGACGGACTTGCGGAAGCCGTGGAAAAAGCCTCTGCGGAGATTGCAAAAACGGCCGAGATTTCCATCAAAGGGCTCGGGAGCGTTTTGGAAGAGCTGCTCAGTCGCTGGAGGGAGGGGACGGAGACGGATTTCCTGTACCGTGCCCTGCGGGACAAGATTTCTGTTCCGAGCACGAAACTTGCAAAACGACTCCGTGACGGAATCGGCGCAAAGGAATGTCTGTAACAACTTCCGCCATGTATAAAAACCCTTCCGATTTCCTAAATTATAGGCATGAAGAAGATCAAGACAAATCCGCTCGGAAAGACGAGAGAGGAGAGGGAGTCCTGCTTTCCCGAGGCGGAGGAAAGGGAGTTCAGACAATGACGGGCCGCGGCAGGGAGAATTACAACCGCAATTATATTAACTACGTCAACACGTTCGACCCGCCCACGCAGCATTTCAAGACCTGCCTGAGGGCCTTTCTCGTCGGTGGATTCATCTGCACGATCGGGCAATTTTTTCGATATATGCTTGAATTTGCAGGGCTTGAGGGGGATGAACTCGCGGGGACCGTCTCGGTGCTCCTCATCTTTTTGGGAACCCTCCTGACGGGCATCGGCGTATACGACCGCATCGGCAAGAACGCGGGGGCGGGGTCCATCGTTCCCATTACGGGGTTTGCGAATTCCGTGGCCTCTCCCGCCATTGAATTCAAGACGGAGGGGTACGTCTATGGCATGGCGGCCAAAATGTTCGTCGTCGCGGGGCCCATCATCGTTTTTGGGGTGAGTGCGGGGGCGGCGGTCGGACTCATCTATTGGCTCATCGGGCTGTAAAAGTAAAAAAAACAGTTGCAAACACAAAAAAGGCGTGATATAATAGACACAGAAAAACAGACAAGGAGAAAACAGTTATGGCAAAGATCACTGCGGATACGCTCATTGCGGATTGCCTTGAACTCAATCCCAATGCAGCTGAAATTCTGATGGAGGCGGGGATGCACTGCTTTGGTTGTGCCCTTGCGCACGGCGAAACGATCGCGGAGGCAGTCGCTGTCCATGATAATGACCTCGAGGAACTTCTCGCAAAGCTCAACGAAGGGGTGGAGTGAAATTTAAAATTAAAAATTAAAAATTAAAAATTATGGTAACGCGGCGGGGCATTTTGCAATGCCCCGCCGCGTATTTGTTTGTTGATGCTCATGCTGACCCCGCGTTTGCCCAGCCCGCTCATCCTGAGCGCAGCGAAGGATCCCGATAAACCAACGGAAGCCTGTTGTGGCGTCATGCTGAGAACGGAAGCTGTACGCAGTCCTACCCCCCTCCTCGGGAGGGGGCATGGACTGCATTCGGGGTTCCCTTGGCTCCCCCTCCAAGGGGGAGCCAAGGGAACCCCTCAGTCACTGCGTGACAGCTCCCCTGAGAGGGGAGCCAAGACTTGCCCACCCCTCGAGGGGTGGGTGCCCCGTAGGGGCGGAAGGGGTGTCGTTCTAAATATTCCCCACCACAATTTTTAATTTTTAATTTTAAATTTTTAATTACTTCCGTC
>CANRDK010000154.1 GCA_947629345.1 uncultured Clostridia bacterium | reverse complement strand
TTCCCCTACAAGGGGAAGCAAGGGGACTCCGTTCGGGTTCTCCTCGGCTCCCCCTTGGAGGGGGAGCTGGCACGGCTGTCCTTGCCGTGACTGAGGGGTTACCCCCCTCACTCCTCTGACATGGCGGCGGCTATCTGGTCGAGCGGGATAAAGGCCGCGCCCACGTCCACGGCGCTTTGGTATCTCACGCCGCCCCTGTCGCGGGCGATGTAGACGTTGCACTCCCCGGGGTGGGAAGTATATCTGCCGCCCGCATCGAAGATGGCACGCACCAGCTTTGTGGAGATCTCCACCTCGTCCTCCACTTCCTTGGAGAAGCAGAAGATTTTCCCCTCGAGGGAGCCGCCCTTCTTGCGTCTGTTCATGTGCTTGTTGACGACGCGGTAGAACGCCTCATGTGCCTTGGCATGCTCCTCGCGCAGGGTCTCCTTCTCTGAAATGTGGCGGCGCAGCCCCTCCGAATCGGGCGTTTTTATCACATAGTTGGCAATTTTTCCCGCACGGATGCGATATTTTTGCACGAGCCCGCCAACGGAGACGCCCTCCCGTTTGCAGAGGGCTTCGCAGACCTTCATCGTGGCGAAAGCGTCGTCTACGGCGCGGTGCGGGGTGAACTCCACCCCCAAGGCCTCCGCCATGACGCCAAGCCCCACCTGACGCTCGTAGCTGTTTTCGGTATTCATCCAGAAAAACTGCGTATCCTGCCAATCGAAGCGGAAGGACGGGAGCTTATACCGCTTGGTCTCGAGGTTCAGATAATTGACGTCGTTGAGCGTTGCATGGCCGAGCACGATGGCGTCCTTATCCTCCAATAACCGCTTGATCTTTCGGTACGCGGCGGGGAAAGTGGGATATTTTTTGAAGTCCTCGTACTCATAGGGAAGGACGAGGCCCTCCTTGCCCTTTCTGTCGGTGAGGCGGAACTTGCCGCGGGGGTTCATGAGGATGTCCTCTTTTTCGAGCACGGCAAAATCGGCGTCCGTCACGACGTACCCGAACGCACACATTTTTGCCACATTTTTGAACACGCACGCGCATTCTATATCGAAAAAGACATACTTCATGGAAACAAATCAGTTTGCGGTATGACACCCCCTCAGTCACGCCAAGGGCGGCGTGACAGCTCCCCCTCGGAGGGGGAGCCGAGGGAGGGGCCGTACGAAGTCCCCCTTGCCCACCCCTCGAGGGGTGGGTGCCCCGTAGGGGCGGGAGGGGTGTATGAACCCCTCAGTCACTGCGTGACAGCTCCCCTAAGAGGGGAGCCAAGGGGCGTCCTCGCCCGAACGCAGTCAGAGCCCACTCCATGGGGAGGGGGGTAGGGGGGCGGGGACATCCCAAATCCTCCCACCACAATTTTTAATTTTTAATTTTCAATTACTCCCGTGCGTTTAACGGGATGCTTCGCTACGCTCAGCATGAGCGCGGAGCGCTCAATTTTTAACTTCTATCCTCTTCTTTCCGCCCATGTAGGGCCAAAGGACTTCGGGGATAGTCACGCTGCCGTCGGCGTTGAGATGATTCTCGATGAACGCAATGAGCATGCGGGGCGGCGCGACGACGGTGTTGTTGAGGGTGTGCGCATACGCCGTGCCCTTGTCCGTCTTATAGCGAATGCCGAGCCTGCGTGCCTGCGCGTCGGTGAGGTTGGAGCAGGACCCCACTTCAAAGTACTTCTGCTGGCGGGGCGACCATGCCTCGACGTCGCAGCTTCTGTATTTGAGGTCGGCAAGGTCCCCCGAGCAGCATTCGAGCTGGCGGACAGGAATCTCCATGGACACGAAGAGTTCCACCGTGTACTGCCACAGTTTTTCGTACCACTCTTCGCTCTCCTCGGGCTTGCAGATGACGATCATCTCCTGCTTTTCGAACTGGTGAATGCGATAGATGCCCCTCTCCTCGATGCCGTGGGCGCCCTTCTCCTTTCTGAAACAGGGCGAATAGCTCGTCAGCGTCAGCGGAAGCTGTTTTTCGTCCACCGTCTGCCCCATAAAGCGGCCGATCATGGAGTGCTCGCTCGTGCCGATGAGGTAGAGGTCCTCCCCCTCGATCTTGTACATCATGCCGTCCATCTCCTCAAAGCTCATGACGCCCGAGACGACGGAGGAGCGGATCATGTAGGGCGGAATGCAGTAGGTGAAGCCCTTATCGATCATAAAATCTCTCGCATAGGTCAAAACGGCGGAGTGGAGACGGGCAATGTCCCCCGTCAGATAGTAGAAGCCCTGCCCGCTCGTGCGGCGTGCGCTGTCGATGTCGATCCCGCCGAGCTTTTCGAGGATATCGAGATGATAGGGAACCTCGAAGTCGGGCGTCTTGGGTTCCAGAAAACGCTTGCGCTCGACATTTTCGCTGTCGTCCTTGCCGATGGGCGTGTCCTTGGAGATGATATTTGGAATGCGCATCATGACGCTCTTGAGCTCTTCGGCGACCTCTTCGGATTCCTTCTCGATCTCCTGAAGGCGCACGGCGTCTGCATTCACCTCCGCCTTGACCTTTTCGGCCTCGTCCATCTTTTTCTCACGCATCAAAAGGCCGATCTGCTTGGAGAGGCTGTTGCGGGCGGCGCGGAGCTTATCTCCCTCCGTCTGAAGGGTGCGGCGCTTCTCGTCGAGCGCCAAGGCCTGATCGACGAGGGGGAGCTTGTGGTCCTGATATTTCTTTTTGATATTTTCGCGCACGAGGTCGGGCTCGCTGCGCAAAAGGGCGATATCGATCATACTGCTAACCTCTTGACTTGATTTCAGCCTCCATTATACACCATTTCCGCGCCGTTTGCAACGATTTTGGGGGTGGAATTCCACACCCCGCATGCGTTGCCCCTCCTGAAGAGGGGGGATAGGGGAGCAATGTGTTCCTTAATTAAAAATTTAAAATTAAAAATTATAAATTGTGGCGGGGCATGATTTGAGAATGACACCCCCTACCTCATCTTGACAAGCATCTTCCATTATGTTATAATAAACAGGCAACAAGGGCCCCTGCCCGAGCGGTTAACTCCTTTAGGGGGGATATTTTCGGATATTTCCAACAAAGGAGGTGAGTGCCATGGACGAGTTAAACGAACTCCTCGTGAAGCTCACGGAGCTTTTCGATAAGCTCCTCGAGCTCATGGATAGAGTTGAATACATCGCTCTCAAACTCACAAAAAAATAACCGCCCTCGATGTGGCAATCTCGGCGGTTATTGATTCAATAACTCGGAGTTGACCGCTATGCAGGGTCAACCCTTGTTGCACCTTTATTGTAACCGTTTTTTCCGCATTTGTCAACTATTTGCGGAAATTTTTTATTTTCTCTGTCGGCAAACGCAGTCCGCATAGACCAGCCCCCCCGCGTCATTCTGAGAAACGGGAACGTGGGGCGGAAAAATTGGAACAAAAAGAAATGACAAAATGACAGAGGTAT
>CANRDK010000153.1 GCA_947629345.1 uncultured Clostridia bacterium | reverse complement strand
CCCACAGGCCCTCAGGGTGCGACTGGCCCCGCGGGTTCTGCCAGTGCCACAGGCGCAACAGGTCCCACTGGCCCCACGGGTGAAACCGGTCCCACGGGTCCTACAGGTGAAACAGGTTCCACGGGTCCCACCGGTGAAACAGGTCCCACAGGCCCCACGGGCGAAACCGGTCCCACTGGTCCCACGGGCGAAACAGGTCCTACGGGTCCCACGGGTGAAACCGGTCCCACTGGCGAAATCGGTCCTACGGGCGAGGCGGCGACGATCACCGTCGGCACCACGACGACGGGCGACCCCGGTTCGCAGGCATCTGTCACGCAGGAGGGCACGACGGGAGCCGTGACGCTGAATTTCACGATCCCGCAGGGGCCCACAGGTCCGCAGGGAGAACAGGGCCCCGAGGGCCCCGCAGGTCCCGAAGGTCCCGCAGGGACGGTCACACCGGGCGTGGATGTTGCGAATCTCGACGACCCGAACACGGCCACCCTTCCCGAAGTCGCGACCACGCTCAACGACCTTCTCACGAGCCTGAGGAACGCGGGTTTCATCGCATAAGTGTAAAAAAATCCTTCCGCAGCACCTTTGCGGAAGGTAATTTTTTACTAAATTAAAAATTATAAATTATAAATTAAAAATTGAGGCGAAGAGTTCTGACGTTTCCCTGTATGTGATGGATGGAAGAGAGGGGGATGTTCTGAATCACGTCATCCTGAGCCGCCGCTGTCCTTGCGGCGAGTCGAAGGATCACCTTAATTTTTAATTTTAAATTTTAAATTAAATTCTGTCGTGTTTACCCGATCTTTTCAATGTGGTAGACGCAGTCGAGGACGGAGAGGGCCTCGATGATGTCGTTGTGGCTCTTCTTTCTGAGGGCCTTATCGACGACGGTGAAGCGGACGGTGTACACGCTCAGCCCCGAGTTCGCATAGGCGGGATTGACCTCGAGATTGTCGATCTTGAGCCCGAATTCTCGCGCCGCCGTGATGAATTCCTGCAGGCTCGAGCGTGACTTGAGCTCGAGATGGATCTCAAAGTGATTGGACTTCGCCGTGATATAAAATTCAAGTTTGGAGAAGGCGAGCAGGCCGAGCATGAGGGCGGCAAAGCCGACGAGGGCAGCCGTGTACAGCCCGAGGCCGAGGAGAGCCGCAATGATGGACATTGTCCACACGCCGAAGGAGGTGGTCAGCCCCATGATCTGGTTCTTGGAGGAGTAGACAATGGTATTCGCCGTGATGATGGAGATCCCGATGACGACTGCCGCCGACATAAAGGAGAAGCCGACATGCAAATCGTTGATAAAGTACATATCGGCGATCCCCGCAAACATGGAGCCGATGGAGAGCACGATAAACGTGCGCAGTCCCGCCGCGTGACGGTTCCTCGAGCGTTCGCAGCCGAGAATGACCGCAAGGACGATGACGAGCGCCGTCTTGAGCGCCGTCGAGCCGAAATTGACTTCACTTGCCCAACCCGTCTGTTTCATTCCGTTGAGCCAATATGCGATATAATCTATGGGCATGATCTTTACCTCTTATTGATGAATTTTCTTCTGTTGTATTCGGAGCCCGTGGAGATCTCCTCTTCGGGGGGTTCTATGGCCTCCATGAATGCCTCTTCCTCGGGCGAGCGTGCGTATTCCTTGACGGAAATTTGCTTCTGAATGGCCTGCAGCCGTTCCTTGAGAGCCTCCATTTCCTCCTCCCGCGTGGGGGGCTTGGGAGCGGGGAGGGAACCTTCTCCCGCGGCCCCTGCATTTGCCGCCTCGTATGCCTCCGCCCGCTCGCCATACGAACAGGAGAGGTAGAGGGAGAGCTTTGCAAGCGCAGGCCCCGCGAGTTCATAGAGAATGCTCGAGGAGAGGATGATCGTCTCGAGCACGGGCCCCATGGCAGCGATCTCGGCGACGGGACTGCCCTCCAACACCCTCGCCCCGAGGGCCGCAAGGCCGATGGCAACGCCCGCCTGCGGTGCAAGCGCCATGCCGAGGTAGTTTCTGACCCGTTTGTCCTTCTTCGTCACCGCACAGCCGATGAATGCGCCGCCGTACTTTCCCGCAAGCCGCACGACAAAGTACAGCACGCCGACGACAATGAGCGGGATCCCGATGGAGATGCTTTCCGTTGAGATGAGCGCCCCGAGGTCGAACCCGATGCCCGACTTCACAAAGAAGAGCAGGAGAATGGGGGGCGAGAAGTAGTTGAGCTGTTTAAAGAGCTTGTCGTCGTTCGACAGGTTGATATACACCGTGCTCATCACCATGCAGGCGAGGAGGGGGGAGACGTCGAGCGCGGCGCCGATCCCGCAGATGGCAAAGAGGAATGCGATGGACACGATGAGACGGTTGTCCGTCGAGCGCTTCGCCATGAGAAGTTTGAGAAGGAAGCCGAACGCAATGCCGATCGCGATGAGCAGGACGTTCCACGCGATGGGCAGGAGCACGTCTGCGGCGGAAAATCCGCTTCCGCCCATTGCAGAGGCAACGGAGACGGCGACACTGAATGCGAGGAGACTCACCACATCGTCGAGGGCGACGACGGAGAGCAGAGTATCCACAAAGTCTCCGTGCGCCGTGGTCTGGCGGATGGTCATCATCGTGGAGGCGGGCGCAGTGGCCGAGGCAAGCGCGGCCAAGATGAGGGAGAACCCCGTGGGAAGATGCAGGAGCATGGACACGACAAACACGAGCGCAGACGCCAAGAGCGCTTCAAACAGGGTGATGACGATGACCTTTCCGCCGTTCTTTTTGAGGGTGTCGAAGCGGAAATATTCACCCACGCTGAATGCGATAAAGGCAAGTGCGATGTCCGAAATGAAGTCCATGCCCTCCACAACGCCCTTGGGCACGAGGCCGAAGCAGTACGGACCGAGCAGAATGCCCACGAGAATATACGCGGTGACGTTGGGGAGCTTCAGCCGCTTGGTGATACGCGTCCCGAGGAACCCCATGAGCAGCATGATGGCGATCGCGATGATGACGACGGGCACGTTGGAAGTGGCGGAGAGCCGTTCATAAAATTGATTTATGGCTTGGCGAAATTGTTCCATGATATTGTACCGCCCTCGCCTGTGCGGGAGGGCTTGGAAATTTCCTTGATCTTATATTTTATGAAATGATTTTATTTGAGTATCATATTATAACAGGTTCTGCAGAAAAAAACAAGATGGATTTGAAAAAAATTTTAAGATTTTGAAAGATAATTTCAGACAAAAAAGGCCCCAAGGGGCCAAACTCAGATTTGCCCCGCACGCTCATCCTGAGCGTAGCGAAGGATCCCGTTAAACGCACGGAAGTAATTAAAAATTAAAAATTAAAAATTGTGGCGGGGGCAATTGGAATGACAACCCCTCAGTCACTTCGTGACAGCTCCCCCTCGAAGGGGGAGCCGAGGGAACCCCGAACGGAGTCCTCCTTGCTTCCC
>CANRDK010000152.1 GCA_947629345.1 uncultured Clostridia bacterium | reverse complement strand
CTTGTGCGCCGCCTGTAATGATTAGGGCTATGCCCGAAAATGAAATACCACCCGCTTCGCGGGTGGATTATTATTGTATGTTGGTGAGTTCTTAATATAATTGGCTCCCGTCGTTTTAACGGTATCCTTAACTGCGCTACTTCGCGCTATGAGCTCGTCCCGCGCTTAGTGCAACAAGAATGCGCGCAGGACAGAGTGACGTAATTAGGATGGTTGGGTAGGAACACTGCCTCCGCCCTCATTCCGAGCGTAGCGAGCGGATCTCGTAGACCAACGGGATCAGCCCCGCGTCATCCTGCCTTTCCTCTTGCCCGCCCCCTGCGTAAGGGGGCGGGGTAGGGGTGGGGGTACGCCCTCAAACGCAGTTCGTGCTCGAGGCGGTGTTGTTAGTGCGGCGAGATGCTTCGGCTCTGCTATTGCTGACTTCGTAAGGCTCATGTTCTCAGCATGACGCCGCTAACAGCTTCTGTACTCATTGCGGCGAGATGCTTCGGTACAATTCCTGTAGACTGCGTTGTGCTCATGTTCTCAGCATGGCGCCGTACAAGCGGGGCGGGTGTGCAGGTTGGGGGCATTTTAAGATAAAATATGAGGGATGGCGGCGGCTGTCCCTCACGTTTCGTGTCTTAAAAATTTGCCATAAATAACTTGACATTTTGAAAAGTATGAGATAGAATGAATTTATTGTAAAAAAATGTCACTTTTAGAATAAATATTTTCAGACAAGATATTTCTATATTGTACAGACCCAAAAATGCCCCCTTAGGGAGGATAAAAAATTCGGAGGAACGTATGAAAAAACTTTTTGCCATAATTTTGGCGATCTCATCCCTTGCCCTGTTGCTTCTGACGGGCTGTGTCAGAGAGGTCCCCTATACTTATCTCGCGGAGGAGGGCGGCTTCATCGTTGGGGAGACCCGTCAATCCATTCCCGAGGGGGAAGCAGGCGTCGAGGTCGAAGCAATCGCTGGGGGGGGGTACTACTTTATCGGCTGGAGCGACGGGAAAACCGAGCCCAAGCGCATTGACGTTGCAAGTTCGGATGCCTCGCCCGAGGGAGTCACTGTCACCGCAAAGTTTGCAAAACTTTTGAACGTTGAATATAGGGCGGAAGAGGGCGGCTTTCTCGTGGGGGAAGTCCGTCAGTCCCTGACCGAGGGCGGCACAGGCACAGAGGTTGAAGCGATCGCCAAGGAAGGGTATTACTTCACGGGTTGGAGCGACGGAAAGACAGAGAATAAGCGCAGCGACACATTGAGCGTCGGCGCAGTCTACACGGCAAAGTTCCAAAAATTGATCTCTGTCTCCTATCAAGCGGAGGATGGTGGCTTTATCGTCGGGCAAGCGGAACAGTCCCTCCAAAAGGGCGGCACGAGTTCTGAAGTCGAGGCCGTTGCCAAGGAAGGATACTACTTCACGGGCTGGAGCGACGGGAAAACCGAAGCCAAACGAAGTGATACTCTGAATGCGGAAAATTCGGAAGAAAAGCTCACATATAGCGCGAAATTCGAGAAATATATCACCGTAGAATACACGGCGGAAGAGGGCGGCCTGATTTCGGGTGTGGCCCAACAGTCCCTCCAAAAGGGCGGCACGGGTTCTGAAGTTGAGGCCGTTGCCAAGGAAGGATACTACTTCACGGGCTGGAGCGACGGGAAAACCGATTCGAAGCGCAGCGATACGCTGAATGCAGAAAATTCGGAAGAAAAGCTCACATATAGCGCGAAATTCGAGAAATATATCACGCTCAAATATGAAGCGGGCGAGGGTGGAACGATCTCGGGCGAGGCGACCCAAAATGTCAAAAAGGGCGGCACGGGCTCTGAGGTTGAGGCCGTTGCCAAGGAAGGATACCGCTTTGTGGACTGGAGCGATCAGAGGCAGGATGCAAAGCGTGCAGATGCGGCTCCCGCTGAAAATACGACGCTGACCGCCCGATTCGTGAGGGTCTATCAAGTAACATTCCTATTGGACAATGCGCTCGGCGGTTCTCTTGAAGGCACGACGACGCAGTATGTCTCCGCCGAGGAGAGCACCTCCGTTGTAAAGGCGATTCCCGTCATTGGTTATGCTTTCAGCAGGTGGAGCAACGGGTCAAACGAGGCCGAGCTCTCCATCCGCACCGACCGCGACATTGTCCTCATTGCATACTTCGAGATCGAAGCGCTTGGCCTTCCCATTATCGAGATCGATACGGAGAATGAGGCTCCCGTGCTCGACAAGGAAACGTATGTGCCGTGCGTTGTCTCCATCGGGAACACCGATTACGCCTATCAGCTGGACAATGAAGGAGCACGGATCAAGTGCCGCGGCAATTCGACGATGGGTTTCGACAAGAAGCCCTATAAGGTGAAGTTCACCAACAAGCAGAACCTGTTCGGCTTCGGAAAGGCCAAGACTTGGGTCCTTCTCGCCGATTACTTCGATGGGAGCATGATGCGGAACCGCCTTGCGCTCTCCTGTGCCCTTTTGGTCGGGTCGGAGATGTCCTCCTACACCCAGCCCGTTGAGGTGTTCATGAATGGACGTTATATCGGCGTCTATCTCCTCTGCGAGCAGACCGAGGCAGGCAGTACGCGCGTTGATATTGTGGAGGACGTCTCTTCTGTGGGCGGCGACGATCAGGCATTTTTGGTGGAAAGGGACAACAGGGCTCCCCAAGAGGGCGTAGAGGGCCTTGATTGGTTCACGTCCGCAACAGGAGGTACGTATACCGTCAAGTCACCCGAAACAGACAGCGTCGGTTATGACAAAAATGTGACGGCAAATATCGCCCGCATCATCAACGATGCATGGACCATCGTCTGCACCGGGACATGGGAGCAGATCGAGAGCCGTATCGATGTAGATAGCTTTGCGCAAACCTGTCTCATCCATCAGCTGTTCAAGACGTACGACGCTCTGGCATTCAGCTGGTATATCTATAAGGATGCGGGCGCGGACAGCAAGATCGTGAGCGGCCCCGTTTGGGACTTCGACCTCAGTGCAGGGTTCGGGACCAGTCAGTTGGTCGATCCCGAGTCCGACTGGCCCAACGGACGCGTAAATGAATGGTATGTGCAGCTTTTAAAGCACGATCAATTTAAAAATAAGGTCAAATCGCTTCTTGAGCAGTATAACATTGAAGCGGAGATCGAGAGCAAAGTACAGGAGGCGAAGAGCAACGCTGCATCTTATTACAGGAACTATGCCCGCTGGAACAATCTGCACCTGCATCATGACTATGTTCCGTGGGACGTTGCCAAAATTGAGACTTGGGAGGGCCAAGTGGATTTCCTTGTCGATTATCTGAAAAAGAGCCTGAATCATTTGAAAACGTTGTACAACGTCAGCACGGGAGGAACGGGAAGCACCTGATCTTTCCGAGAAGTAAACCTTTGAAATAAAAAATTTAAAAAATTCGATCCGAAGGGGCCGCTCCCCAAGGAGCAGTTTGTCATTACATGACAAACCAAAAAAATATTCTATAAAGGATAAAAAAATCCTTCTGAAGGAAACTAACAAAACAAATGATTGCCCCGAACTTTCTGCAGTGCGGGACGATAAAATAAAAAAGGAGAAAAAAGATGAAAGTCAGAAGCAAAGTTGTTGCAATCGC
>CANRDK010000151.1 GCA_947629345.1 uncultured Clostridia bacterium | reverse complement strand
ATCGGCGATGGCATTCATGTCACGGCGGAAGGGTTGGAAGTTACGATCTCTGCCGCGGAGGAAGCTCCCGCAGAGGGAGACCTTACAGACTACACCGAACTCGCTCCCGTTGTGGAGACAGTCGTCGGGCTCCTTCAAAATAACGATATCTCTGCACAAATTAGCTACACAGGCGAAATCACATTGACGGGAGAGGTGAAGTTTGATATTGCGCAGCTCAAACTCGCCGCAGAGCTTGAACTTACCTATCAGGAAGCCGTCAAAGCAATCAAAGTCGGCTTTGTCAACGACGGAAATATCTATCTTGAAATCGATGGGCTGAAAGTAAAGGCTGGGCTCGATGAAATTTCCGACCTTGTCGGCATGCTCGGCACAGCCCAGATGGCAGAGGCAGAGCTGACGCCCGTGGAGAAACTGCTCGAGAATTTAGGACAGCTCGTGAGTGTCGGCGCAGAGGGGAACGGCGTGAAGCTGACCCTTGCCTTGGATCAGATCTTGGAGGCATTCGGCGTATCGATGGAACTTGGGCAGGTCGAGGCGGTCATCGCCGACGGGAAGATCTCCGTCAATGCCCTCGACAATACTCTGAATGTCACGCTTGAGAAGGGTGAAACCTTCGACGTAAAAACAGAGGGTTATACGCAAGTTTTGCCCTATGTCATGGGCATTTACGAACTCATCCAAAGCGGAAAGCTCGACATCGCCCTCAGCTATAGGAATACAGAGGCAGGGATAGAACTCAGCGGGAATATCCTGCTCGGCACGGAACCCATTGTGGCCGTTGCAAATCTCGATCTCACCTACGGCAATGTCACGAAAGCCCTCACCGTTACATATAAGGAAAACACCGTCTATGTGCTCGTAGACGGGATCAAGGTAAAGGCAAACGTTGCAGAAATTGCCAACCTTCTCGGCATCGCTGGCGAGGGGACGGGGAGCATTGAGGTCGGCGAACTTCTCGGCACAGTGCTCAGTTTGGACTTCGGTAAAATTATTCCCACACTCAAAAATGGAAACAACACCCTCGAAATTCAACTTGCCGTCGATGAGCTCTTGAGCAGTCTCGGGGTAGACCTCGGCGATTTCGCACTGGGGACCGCAAAGGTGAAGGTGCGCAGCGGCAAGCTCGAACTGATTGCCGCGGGGGCAAAATTGACCTTCACCGAGGCCGAATTTGCGCCCAAGCCCGCAAAGAATCTATCGAGCTATGTCGATATTCTCCCCGTCTTAAAGACGGCGGTCGGCCTCATTCAAAACAATTTCATCTCTGCGGAAATCAACTATCAAGGCGATATTTCCGTCGCGGGGAACATTTCCCTCGACCTTGCTGCGCTCAACGTCTCCGCATCCCTCACCCTCAAAATGGCAGGCGGGGAAAAGAGCTTCCGCTTCGGCTTTGTGCATGCCTCCAATACCGTCCTCGTGGATGTGGACGGACTGAAGATCGGCGCAACGACGGAGGAGCTTGGCGATCTTATCGCCGCATTCACGGGCGGGAGCGCATCCTCTCTCGACCCCGTGGAGACGCTGCTCGAGAACTTGGGCTCCTTCGTCAAGATCAAGAATGACGGCAAAGCGTTTGCGGCGACGGTCGCGCTCGACGCCGTTCTGAATGCCTTTGGCGTCGATCTCGGCATGGCGCTCGGGGATCTCACGCTCAGCGAGGGGGAAGATTCGCTCCTGCTCTCCGCAATGAACGGCGCACTCACGGCTAAGATCGGCGCGGGCGAGCCCTTCGAGGCGGAAAATGACAGGGACTATGTGGAAGTTCTTCCCTACATCCTCGGGATCCGCGACCTCTTACAGAGCGACGGGCTGAATATCTCTCTCAGCTATCAGAGCGGCGAACTTTCGCTTGACGGGGACCTCACAGTCGCCCTCAAGGCAGAGGAGGGCATGCCCGCTGCCGCGGCACAGCTCACTCTTTCGTACGGGAAAGTCGTCAAGGAGATCTCCATTCTCTATCAGGACAGCGCCGTCTATCTCACCGTGGACGGACTCAAGCTCAAGGCAGACGTCGGCGAAGTTGCGGCGCTCCTCGGCAGCAGTACAGGGAGCGGAACGGAGGCCCTTCTCGGCGGGCTCCTGTCTCTTAACTTTAAGACGCTCATCCCTGCCCTCACAAACGGCAACAAGTCCCTTGAAATGAAGCTCGCGCTCGATCTGCTCGTCCAGAGCCTCGGCTTCGACCTCGGCGATTTCAGATTGGGCGAAGCGGACGTCACGGTCAGAGAGGGCGGCGTGCTCCTCTCCGTTGCAGGGCTCCGTGCAGAGGTCTCTGCGGCCAAAACTCTTCCCGCAAAGGCCGACCTTAAGGGCTATGCAGACCTCATGCCTCTCATCAGGACGGCGCTCACGCTCTTCAAAGACAATACCTATCTCTCCGCCGAGCTCAACGGCTCTCTCGGGGAGTTCACCCTTGCGGGCGAGATCAAGCTCAGCGTTGACCCGCTGCAGATCGACGCCTCCCTCACGGCATCCTACCGCGGCGCGGAAAAGGCATTCAGAGTCTCCTTTGTCGGCGACGGCATGATCTATCTCTCCGTAGACGGCCTGCGCTTCAAGGCAGACATCGCGGCGGCAGCAGAGCTCATCTCCTCGCTGACAGAGAACGGCGGGAACACCGATACTGCCTCTGCGGTAGAACAGCTCCTTCAGAATCTCGGGGCCATCGTGCAGACGGAGACGGGGGATGCGGCATTCAAGGCGACGGTTGCCCTCGACGAGATCCTGAGGGCCTTCAACGTCGGTCTCTCCCTCGGCGACGCGGAAGTTACGGCAGACGGGACAACGCTCTCCGTCTCCGCTATGCAGGGAGCCCTCACGCTCGACGTTACAAGGGGCAAGAGGTTCACGGTCAACACCTTCGGCTATACCGAGATCGTAAAATACGCCAAGACGCTCCTTGAGATCTTCCGCGGCGAAACGGTGAGAGCGGACATCTCCTACACCTCCGAAGAACTCGGCCTCGGCGTCAAGGGGACGCTCAACCTCGCCCTCGACACCATGACGGTGTATGCCGACGTCACCGTCCGCTATCAAGGTATCGCTCTCGCCCTCAAGCTCTTCTATCTGCCTGAGGGGACAGTCCTTGCAGAGGTCAACGGCCTCAAGATAAAGGGGAGCGTCGATACGCTGACTTCGTTCATCACAAGCATTTTGGGAACAGAGATCGGCGGTATGGGAGAGATCAATTCTCCTGACCTCGAGACCCTGATCGAGACCCTTCTCACCTTGGACTACGATACCTATTTCACCTTCATCGAGACGAGTGCCAACGGAAAGAGTGCACTGCACATCGCCGTCAAGGGGACAGAACTCTTGCAGGCGCTCTCCCTCGGGATCGACCTCGACCTCGGCGACCTTCTCATCACGATCTCGGAGGGGAAAGTCGACCTCTCCGTGCTGGGTGCAGATCTCACCCTCACGGCGGGGGAGGCCCTTCCCGCAGTCAACGAGAGGGCATATGCGGATATCGATCCGCTGTTGCAGACGGCTTCCTCCTTCTTTGCCCGCCGCATTCTTCAGGCGGAAGTGCACTACACGGGCGAGATCTCGGTGGACGGCACGGTGTATTTCTCCTTCGAGGATATGAATGCGCTCAAG
>CANRDK010000150.1 GCA_947629345.1 uncultured Clostridia bacterium | reverse complement strand
GTCGCAGGCAGGCTCACCTTCCTCGCCATCGCGGCCATATTCCAGAGCGTTTCTCCTCTCTCGGCGGCAACGGTTTGGTCGCAGATCCAGACGGGCCTTTTGGGCATGGTCCTGCAGGCCGTTCTCGTCCCCTTTATTGTGATGGGACTGCGCCTGCTTCTCATCAAAGACAAGGAATAAAGGACACGTTATGACAGAAATTACACAATCGCTTGCCCTGCTCAGAAAGCGGCTGGAGGATGAAAATCTCACATGTATTGCGCAAAAAAGCGGCCTTACCCTTACCAGCAGTCTGCGGGGCATCCGTCCTCTCTTGGATTGGATCGCGCAGGGGGAAGATCTGCAAGGGGCCCTCGCCGCAGACAGGATCGTGGGCAAAGCCGCTGCCCTGTTGTACGTTCTGATGGGCGTGAAGGGGGTCTATGCCGAAGTGATCTCAAGAAGCGGCCTTGCCGTACTGAAAAAATACAAGATATGTGCAGAATTTTCCACCCTTACGCCAAGTATCAGGAGCCGCGACGGAAGCGGACTCTGCCCGATGGAGCAGACCGTTCTCACGATCGACGATCCGTCTGAAGCGTACGCCGCACTCAAGGAGAAGGCCGAACAGCTCCGCAGGGCAGCACAGGAAAACGGAGGACTTATGTCTCAAAAAATGACGAACAGGAAACTCGCCGCTCTGGAGACAAAGAGGAAACTGCTGGAGACGGCAAAGGTCATCATCCGCGAAAAGGGACTTGTCAACACCTCCGTCGAAGAAATCACAAGGGCATGCGGCGTTTCAAACGGGACGTTTTATACCTACTTCAAGCGCAAAGAGGACATCGTTTTTGCGATCAGCCACGATATGTTCCGTGAGATCTACGAGGAGGCGCAGCGGTACGACGGACCGTTTATGGAACGGCTGGCATTCTATATGGTGACATTTTCGGGACATATCGAACGGGACGGGCTGAAGCTCTGTCAGGAATGGGTGCGCAATACCGTTGACCCCGATCTCGTGGGCAGCCCCTACGACAGGGAAAAACTCCGCATGGATGCCGATTCCATGAAGGGGATCATAAAAATGGGCGTCGAACGCGGCGAACTCAAGGAGGATACGCCGATCGATGTGCTCGCCGACGCCTTGACGGACGTCATTTACGGCGAAATGCTCTGCTGGGATATGTCGGGCGGAGCGCACAGCTTTGAGGAGCGCACCAAAACCTTTTGCAAAATGTTTCTGCCTGCAATGATGAGGCCGTATTTAAACAGCAATGACGAATAAAAAAAGGAGAAAACGATGATGAGTGAAATTAAAAAATTGGGATTCGGACTCATGCGCCTGCCGCTGAAAAGCGAGAACGGTGCCGACATCGACATGGAACAATTCAAACAAATGGTAGATCTCTTTCTCGAACGGGGATTTACCTACTTCGATACGTCCTACGTCTACCACAACGGCGCGTCAGAGACGGCCATCCGTGAAGCCCTCGTAAAGCGTCATCCGAGGGAAAGCTTTTTGCTTGTGTCAAAGTTTCCCACCTTCCAAATGCCCGCGGAGGACAGAGTGGAGGCCATTTTCAACGAACAGCTTGAAAAGTGCGGCGTGGAATACTTTGACTATTACCTGCTCCACAACCTCAACCGCTATCTCTATCCGAATGAGGTGGAGGCCTGTCACCTGTTCGATCACATGAAGAAGTGGAAAGAGCAGGGAAAGATACGCCACATTGTTTTCTCTTACCACGACGACGCCGAGCACCTCGATCGGATCCTCACCGAACATCCCGAGGTGGATGCCGTGCAGATCGTTTTGAACTATTACGATTGGGAGGAGCCGTTCATCCAGTCAAAGAAGTGCTATGAGGTCATAAGGAAGCACGGGAAACAGGTCATCGTCATGGAGCCCGTCAAGGGCGGCACCCTTGCCAAGGCGCCGAAGGGGGCGGAGCATATTCTCAAGGACATGGACAAAAACGCTTCCCCCGCGAGCTTTGCCATTCGGTTTTCCGCCTCGCACGAGGGCGTTCTCGTCGTCCTCTCGGGCATGAGCAATCTCGCGCAAGTCGAAGAAAATACGCGACATATGCGCGATTTCAGGCCCTTGAACGGGGCGGAGGAGTGTGCCTTAAGAGAGGTCAAGGCTGCGTTCCAAAGGACTTGGAAATACCGTTGCGACGATTGGGCGGCCTTGGACGACAACGCTTACGGCGTTCCAATCTCGAGCATCATTCGGGCATATAACAGCATGTTCATCCAGCCAGACCCCTACTTCAGTGCAGAGCTCAACTACTATAAAAGTTTCCGCTCTGCCTACGATCTCGCCTTTGAAACGGGGGATTATTCCAAAGAGACGGCGAAAATCGGCGGCGCGTTCGATGTGACCGCTGCGCTCAAAGAAGCCGTGAAAACACAGCTTATCAATAGCTTCCAAGACTACATGGATTGAGCCGAGTGGCTGTCTCCCTTGCTTCCCCTTGTAGGGGAAGTACCCGCGCAGCGGGGGATAGGGTTCAAAAAACCCTCAGTCACTGCGTGACAGCTCCCCTAAGAGGGGAGCCGAGGGGCGGGCTCCCGTCATCAGAATGACGCGGGGCGCACGGGGGCCCATATGCCACAAAAAAACGCCGTCCTTGCGAAAAGCAGGGACGGCGTTGCCGTTGCTCAAAGAAACATTTGAAATAATACAGAATGAGCTATAATATCCGCGGATGTCACTTGAAGCGAAGCGAGACGGCAGTTTGATTTTATCACAGATATATCGGTAAGTCAACGATTTTACCGATAAAGTTGTACAATTTTATCTGTGAAATCCAAAAAAGAAAAGTTTGCCGAAAACTTAAGGACATTTCGGACGGAGAACAAATTATCCCAAAAGGCGTTGGCGGAAGCCGTCGGTGTCTCGCAGCAGTGCGTCAGCGATTGGGAGCTGGGCAATGCGGACCCCACGCTCACGTCGCTGTGGCGGCTTGCGGATCTGTTCGGCGTCTCGATCGACATCCTCTGCGGCCGCAACGAGTGGTGAATCGTCGAATTCCCCCGTGAAAACGGTGGGGGCTTTTCCCTCATTCTGAGCCCCGAAGGGGCGAGAGAATCTCGTTTTAAGAACGGAAGTCCGTCGGTTTACGAGATCCGCTCGCTTCGCTACTTCGCGCTACGCGCTCGTGCCGCGCTTAGACGCAAATAGAACGCGCGCGGGGCGGGATGAGGGCGGGGGCGGGGCGGCTCTTGCTTCCCCTTATAGGGGAAGTACCCGCGCAGCGGGGGATAGGGTTCAAAAACCCCTCAGTCACTGCGTGACAGCTCCCCTAAGAGGGGAGCCGAGGAGCGGGCTCATGTTCTCAGAATGAGCAGGTGTCCCTGCCCCTTCCCTCCCACGCAAAAAGGACGGCGCAAGCCGTCCCTTTCATGGTGGAGTTGCTCCATCCAAATCCGAACTCAATTCTTCTTCCAATTCTTTTAAGGTCAGCTCCCTTGTGCCGTCCTTGTAATTGAAAGCGAACACAATCTTGTCATCGAACAGGTAAATACTGTTTACAAAGGTGTCGATCAGCCGCTTGCGGTTTTCCAAGTCATTGACGTTAATCTTGCGGTAACGCTCGATGAAGCAGACAATGTGGTCTTTCGTGATTTCGGGCTTTTGGAGTTGTTCGCTGTATAT
>CANRDK010000149.1 GCA_947629345.1 uncultured Clostridia bacterium | reverse complement strand
TTAGAACCCCTCAGTCACGCAAGGACAGCGTGACAGCTCCCCTACAAGGGGAGCCAAGGGACTCTATAATCTCCCCCACCACAATTTTTAATTTTTAATTTTTAATTACTTCCGTAAGTCTAATGGGATCCTTCGCTACGCTCAGAATGAGCGCGCGGGGCACGGGCTTCCGTTGGTCTAATGGGATTCTTCGCTGCGCTCAGAATGAGCGCGCGGGAGTACGGGGGCCGTCCTCATCCCGAGGCGCAGCCGAGCGGATCCCGTAAACCAACGGACTTCCGTTCTTATAGCGGGATTCTCTCGCCCCTTCGGGGCTCGGAATGAGGGAACCCCTTGACGTCCCCTTGCTTCCCCTTTTAGGGGAAGTACCCGCGTAAGCGGGGGATAGGGTTTAGAACCCCTCAGTCACGCAAGGACAGCGTGACAGCTCCCCTACAAGGGGAGCCAAGGGACTCTATAATCTCCCTCACCACAATTTTTAATTTTTAATTTTAAATTTTTAATTCCTTCCGTTAGTCTAACGGGATTCTTCGCTACGCTCAGAATGAGCGCGCGGGGGCGCGAGCTCCCGTCCTCCTCCCTCAACATAGGCCAATGTCTTGACAAATTAAAAATTTTATGCAACAATGAGAAAAAAGCGGGACAAAGGTACTCTGCCGATCGTTAGTATTATAAAAGGAGAAATTATGCTGGAAATCAGACATCTCACAAAAGTCTACACGACCAAGGGCGGCGCCCAGACGCGTGCGCTCGACGACGTCTCCGTCTCCTTCGGGGAAACGGGCCTCGTGTTCCTGCTCGGAAAATCCGGCAGCGGCAAATCGACCCTCTTGAACCTCGCGGGCGGGCTCGACGCTCCCACCTCGGGCGAAGTCGTCGTCATGGGGAAGTCCTCCAAGGACTTTTCGGGCGCAGACTTCGATTCCTACCGCAACACCTTCGTCGGCTTCATCTTTCAGGAATACAACGTCCTCGACGAATTCACCGTGGAGGACAACATTGCCCTCGCCTTGGAACTTCAGGGAAAATCCAAGGACAGGGAAAAGATCAATTCCATTCTCCGCGACGTGGAGCTCGAGCCGTACGCCAAGCGCAAGCCGAATACCCTCTCGGGCGGGCAGAAACAGCGCATCGCCATTGCCCGTGCCCTCGTCAAGGATCCCCAGATCATCATGGCGGACGAACCGACGGGTGCCCTCGATTCCGCAACGGGCAAACAGGTATTCGATACCCTCAAGAAGCTCTCTCAGACCCGTCTCGTCCTCGTCGTCTCGCACGACAGGGAATTCGCCGAGGTATACGGCGACCGCATCATCGAACTCATGGACGGCAAGATCGTCTCCGACGTCACAAAGGAGCACATCGCCGCGGAGCCCGTGGCCGAAAATATCAGGCGTATCGGCGAGGATACCCTCTCGGTGCGGGGCGGAGCGCTCGACGAGAATACGCTCAAGGAGATCGAGGCCTTTTTGAAGGAGAGCGACGGGGAAGTGCTCATCTCCAAGGGGCAAAACGACATTGCCTCCTTCCGCCGCGTGAACCGCATCGGCGAGGACGGCGCACGGGAGAACTTTAAAGAGACCGAAGAGGTAGAGCTCAAGAAATACGACGGGGAAAAGACAAAGTTCATCCGCTCACGGCTTCCCATTTTAAAGGCGATGAGGATCGGCGCGTCTGGGCTCAAGCTCAAGCCCATCCGCCTCATCCTCACCATTCTTCTCTCCGTTGCCGCGTTCATCATGTTCGGCCTCGCCTCCACGATGATGCTCTACAATGAACGAAACGTGCTCGTCAACTCCTTCCTTGCGGCCGATTACGAGTATATCACCCTCGACAAGCGCTACGAAGAGCGGCACTACATCGACGGGGAACTCTCCTACACGACGACCCACCCCGCCCAATTCACTCCCGCGGAGGTGCAGAAGTTTGGGGAGGACGCCATCGGCACCTACTCCGTCAACCTCGCCCTTCCCCAATTCAAAGAGGACAGCTACTACTATGTTCCGCAGATCTGCTCCCTCACCGTTGCCAACGGAAAGCTCCCGCTCACACTCCTTGCGGGAAACCTCCCCGCATCTGACGACGACATCTGTGTGAGCAGTTACCTTCTCTCCTGCGCCAAAGCGCTCGGGTTCTATCCCACCGACGAGGAGGGGAACCCCGCCGAATCCCCCTTGAATATCTCCTCCGCCGCCGATCTCGTGGGACAAAAGCTGGTTGCAGGCAACAAAATTCTCAACATATGCGGCGTTTTCGACAGCGGAGAGGTCCCGTCTAAGTATGATTCCATCAAGGATATCCATGTGGATGACGACTACTACGACTACGCCATCCAGCTCAACCTTTATTCCTACCGCACCTATCTCCGCGAGGGGCTCCACACCCTTGCCGTCTCGACGCAGGCGCTGGCCGATTCCATCAACATTCCATTGGACATCCCCATCTCCTACTTCGACAACTCGCAGCAGGTCTATTCTGCACTCAGGACCGATGAATACGGCACCTACGAAACGTCTGCCACCCGCTCGTTTGCCGTCTACGACCCCGCGGGGGAACGCCCCATGCTCCCCGTCGTCACGGCGGAAGAGCGCACGGCGCTCGAGGATGACGAATTCATCATCCCCTACTTCGATCTCATCTCTTTCTATTGGGAGGAAATACCGGATGAGAGCGACAAGAACTACAAGGAATATAAGGATTTTCTCGATCGGATGGAGGACTACACTTCCTACCGAGACGATGATACGTTTATGTCCGATTTAAAGGCCTTCATCGCCGCCCACCCCATCACGCGGGAGTACTTTTCCATCACATTTGGCCAATACGGGCCAAGGTACACGAGCATCGGGACCTTCCGCATCGTCGGCATGATCGCCCCCACCGACGGCGGCTACGGCTTCTATTGCTCCCAAACGACATACGATAGACTCATCGCGGCTGGCCAAAAGAACGAGGAGACCAAGTATGTCCCCGAGGACGATGCGACGTTCGGCGCAGTGCTTGTCCCCTTTGAACACAGCGCCGCTGCGCTCAACAGCCTCTTCGACAAAATGGGTGTGACCGACCCCGACACGGATATTCTCTATACCGTTGAAAACAACCTTTTCGATGAGGTAGAAATTGCCTCCGATGTCGTGGAGGAACTCTCCATCGTGTTCCTCGTCATCGGCTTGGTCCTCGCCGTGTTCTCGTCGCTCCTCCTCTTCAACTTCATCTCGATGAGCATCACGAACAAGAAGAAGGAGATCGGCATTCTGCGGGCCGTCGGCGCAAGGGGAACGGACGTGTTCAAGATCTTCTTCTCGGAGAGCGGCATCATCGTCGGGATCTGCACGATCCTCGCCATCATCGGCACGACGGTTTTGACCATCGTCATCAACAACATTTTGCGGGACAGCATCGGCTTTGACGTGACGCTGTTCGTGTTCGGCCCTGTGCCCATCCTCATCATGGTCGCCGTCGCCCTCGCCGTCGCGCTCATCTCCACCTTCCTTCCCGTCTACTTCGCCGCCCGCAAAAAGCCCGTGGAGAGCATCAGAGCATTGTAATCCTCGTGTCCTCGTAGGGGAAGAACGGGCCCTTGGCTCCCCTTGTAGGGGAGCTGTCACCGCAGGTGACTGAGGGGTTCTTGGCTCCCCTTGTAGGGGAGCTGTCAC
>CANRDK010000148.1 GCA_947629345.1 uncultured Clostridia bacterium | reverse complement strand
CCGAACCCGTAGAGATAGAGGAGGGCATAGTTGAGCATGGAGCCGTGCCCCGCGGAGAGGACGAAACGGTCTCTGTTGTCCCACTTGGGGTCCTGATTGTTGAACTTCAAAAAGTTCTGCCAAAGGGTGTAAGCGATGGGGGCGGAACCCAAGGGGAGCCCGGGGTGGCCCGAATTTGCCTTTTGAATTGCTTCCGCAGCCAAAATGCGGATAGCGTTGATGGTTGTCTGTTTCATATTCATTTTTCTCCTTTTTTTATGATTTAAATGGTATTTTTGGTGTTTTTCATAGTACTATGTCAGACATAATACTCTGCAAACGGTTGATTTTGCCCATCCTGAGGGCATTCATGGACTTCGTTTGAGGGGATTCTTCGGTCGCTTGTGCTCCCTCAGAATGAGCGGGGAACCCCTGTGCTCCCTCAGGATGAGCGGGGGACCCTGCGCTCATCCTGAGGCGCAGCCGAAGGATCTCATAGACCCAAGGACTCTGTCTCCAAAAAGTCGTACTTCTTCAAAAACGTGCGGAGTTCCGATCTCATCACGGCGTTTCCGCCCTGCGTATTCGATTCGATGTTGATGGGCATGATGGGCTCGTGCAGGCTCATTCTGACAAGGACCCAGCCGTCGCCGTGTCCGCTGTCGAAGTTGACCCTCACGCCCTCGAAGCTATTGGGTGCGATCGAGAGATAGGGGCGCCCCTCTGCATATTGTTTGAAGTCGTCGAGCACGCCTGCGCCGAGCGTTTTGAAGTCGGTATTGGGTTTGAATTTTACCCTGATCTCCTCCGCCTCCGCGGGTTCGGGAAGGTCCTCGATCAAGCGCTCCAAATCTCCCTTTTTCGCAAGGGCGATGAGGAGCCGCGTCACGAGATAGGCCCCGTCGTCGAGGAAGTAATTTTCTTTGAGGGCGGCATGCCCGCTCGTCTCGATCGCGAGAGGGGAATCAACTCCCTCGGCATTCAGCCGCTTGCTCTCGTTGATGACGTTCTTGTATCCCCGCTTGAAGCGGCGGTGCACGCCTCCCTTTTTCTCAATGAACTGCGTGAGCCCGTCGCTCGTGACGGAGTCGGTGACGATCGTGGCCCCCGCCCTTTCCTCCAAAAGAATGGCGGAGATGAGAGCGATGAGGCGGTTGCGGTTGATCTCCTCGCCGCTCTTTGAAACTGCCCCCGCCCTGTCAACGTCGGTATCGAAGATGATGCCGAAATCGGCGTGATATTTCTTCACGGCGGAGCAGACGGACTCCATCGCCGTCTCGTTCTCGGGATTGGGGATGTGGTTGGGGAAGGAGCCGTCGGGCTCCAAAAACTGCGAACCCTCCGTGTCTGCGCCGAGGGGCTTTAAGACGAGATCCACATAGAATCCGCCCGCGCCGTTTCCCGCGTCCACGAGGATCTTTTTGCCCTTTAAAGGTTCCTTTTTGCCTGTCTCGCGGCGGACCTTGCCCACGAGATCTTCTGCATACTTCTGAATGTAGGGCCTCTTGGTGACTGTTCCCCTTGTGCTTGCAGGGCAGAAATTTTCCTCCCCTGCGAGGCGAAGGATCTGCTCGATGTCCTGTCCCTCGAGCCCGCCGTCCTTCACAAAGAACTTGAGCCCGTTCTTCTGATAGGGCAGATGGCTTGCCGTGATCATGATGGACGCCTGCGCTCCGAAATCATCCTGCAGCAGCATGAACATGGAGGGCGTGGAGGACAGCCCCGTGAGGATGACGTTGCAGCCGCAAGAGGCGATCGCATCCGTGAGCCATGCCTCGATGTCGCCGCAGGAGAGGCGAGAATCATGCCCGACGGCAATTGCTTTCACGGCGATCCCACCGTCCGCGAGCCACTTGCAGAAGGCTCTGCCGATGTCCTTCACGGCCTCTTCCGTGAGCGTTACGGGATCGTCTTTGGCGTCGATCGCTGTGCCGCGCACGTCCGTCCCGTTCTTGAGTGATAAGTAGTTTTTCAATTGATTTCTTTCCCCCTTAGGAAAAATTTTACAAATTGCAACTCTATTATACAGGGATTTGCGTGTTTTTTCAAGTCTTTGGAGGAAAAAAGAAAACAATTTCGGAAATTATCTTGCAAACGGGAAGAATGCGTGGTATAATGAATATAATTTTACGGAGAGGAAGGAAAATGTACAAATTTACCTTGTCAACGGACTCTACTTGCGACCTATATCATGATTTTGTTGTAGAAAATGATATCAAATTCGCTCCCTTGACGTTTACGCTCGAAAAGGGCAGCGGCTTCGAGACACATCTCGATAATTTTACAGAATACAGTCAATACGTTGATTTTTACAATAAATTGCGCGACGGCTGGATGCCCAAAACGAGCAAGCTCAATTACGAATCGCACTATTCCCACTTTTTAAAGCTCGCCGAGGAGGGAGCAAAGGACGTCGTGCACTTCACGATCTCCTCGGGCCTCGCCAACACATGGGAGAATGCCGAACAGGCGGCCGCCGCCGTCAAGGAGAACTTTCCCGATTTCCGCGTGTTCGTTGTGGATCCGCTCACAGCAACGGTGGGGCAGGGAGCGCTCGTGAGAATGGCCTTAAAGTGCCGCAACGAGGGCAGAACGGCGGAGGAGACGGTGGAATTCGTCAAGAGCGTCCGTCTGCACATTCAACACTTTATCGTTGCCGACGATTTACAATTTTTAAAGCGCGGCGGAAGGATCTCGGCTACCGCAGCGGCGGTGGGGGGCATGCTGAAGGTGAAGCCCATCATCGCATTCGACAATGAGGGCAAGCTCGGCGTCATCGACAAGGTGATGGGGACAAAGAAAGCCATCTCCTATATCAAGCGCAAGCTCGACACCGAGGGCCCCGACCCGCAGTATAATTACTGTTTCATCGTACATACCGACAACGAACCCGTCGCCAACGAGCTGGCGGAATACGTGCGGACGCAGTTCCATATCGAGCCGTTCGTGCAGATCATGGGGCCCGTCATCGGCGCCCACGTTGGCCCCGGCGCCTTCGCCCTCGGGTACATCTCCAAGAGCCTGAGGAATGAATTCTGATTTCCCCTAAGAATTGGTTCCCTTGGCTCCCCTCTTAGGGGAGCTGTCACGCAGTGACTGAGGGGTTCCCTTGGCTCCCCTTTTAGGGGAGCTGTCACGAAGTGACTGAGGGGTTCAACCCTATCCCCCCTTCGGGGTACTTCCCCTACAAGGGGAAGCATGGACGCCGTGCGCTCATCCTGAGCGCAGCGAAGGATCCCATTAAACCAACGGAGCAGGGTTTCACGGGATCCTTCCCCTTGAACGAAGTCACGTTCTTTTCTGAAATTTCATCAAAATTTATTCGACAAATAAAAAAGGATATGGTATAATGTACCATATCTTATTTTTTTGCAACAGACAGGAGACTCTATGGCTAAAAATGAACAGTTTGTCTCGCAGATCGCCGACATTGAAACGAATTTCCCGCAGTGGTATACGGACGTCGTCTTAAAGACCAAGCTCGTAGACTACGGTCCCGTCAAGGGGACCATGGTCATCCGTCCCTACGGCTACGCGATCTGGGAGATTATTCAAAGGGAGATGGATTCCCGCTTCAAGGCGGCGGGGGTGGAAAATGCCTATTTCCCGCTCCTCATTCCCATGTCTTTCATGACCAAGGAGGCCGAGCACGTGGAAGGGTTCGCCCCCGAAGTCGCCGTCGTCACCCATGCGGGCGGGGCAAAGCTCGAGGAACCTCTCG
>CANRDK010000147.1 GCA_947629345.1 uncultured Clostridia bacterium | reverse complement strand
CCCTATCCCTCACGCATACAACTCTGTCATTTGAACCATCCACTTTTGTTTCAAAAAATTGCCCCAGTTTCCGTGAGCAGGAAGAGAGGACGGGACTTGACCCGAAGAATCTCGCGGGGCGATTACGGAAACATGCGGCGAGATGCTTCGGTACAGCCCTCGTAGACTGCGTTGTACTTTCCTTCTCAGCATGACGCCGCACACACGGACTTCGTTTGAGGGCGTACCCCCACCCCTACCCCGCCCCCTTACGCAGGGGGCAGGCAAGACGAAGGGCAGAATGAGCGCGCGGGGAGCACGGGCTCCCGTGCGTGTTCCCGCCCCGCCGTTCTCAATCACCCCCCACCACAATTTTTAATTTTTAATTTTTAATTTACCGTTTATATCTTGACTTTATGAATTAAAACCTTTATAATAGCATTCGGTGGCGGGCGGCGAGCCGCCTGCTGCGAAAATTTCAAAAATCATTTAATTATTTTATGGAGGTTTTTTCGATGACGAAAATGACAATCGACGGCAATACCGCCGCCTCGCATGTCGCTTACGCCTTCAGTGAAGTGGCAGCGATCTACCCCATCACCCCCTCCTCCCCCATGGCAGAATCCGCCGATGAGTGGGCAACGCAGGGCAGAGTGAACATGTGGGGGCAGAAGCTCCGCATCACCGAAATGCAGTCGGAGGGCGGCGCAGCCGGCGCAGTCCACGGGTCACTGACCGCAGGTGCGCTCACCACCACCTACACGGCTTCGCAGGGACTTCTCCTCATGATCCCCAACATGTACAAGATCTCGGGCGAACTTCTCCCCATGGTCATGCATGTCTCCGCGCGTGCCCTTGCCGCCCACTCGCTGAACATCTTCGGCGACCATTCCGACGTCATGGCATGCCGCCAGACGGGTTTTGCGATGCTCGCCAGTTGCTCCGTGCAGGAAGTCATGGACCTCGCCACCGTTGCGCACATGTCCACGCTCCGCGCTCGCGTCCCCTTCCTCTCCTTCTTCGACGGATTCAGAACGTCGCACGAGGTCAGCAAGATCGACACCATCGACTATGACGAACTCAAGGGCCTGTTCGACAAGAAGGGCCTTGCAAAGGACGTTGCCGATTTCAAGGCAAGGGCTCTCAACTTCGAGCATCCCGTCCAGCGCGGCACTGCGCAGAACGGCGACACCTACTTCCAGAACAGGGAAACTGCCAACAACTACTACACGGCGACCCCTGCGATCGTCCAAGAGATGATGGACGCCGTCAGCGAGCTCACGGGCAGAAGCTATCACCTCTTCGACTATGTCGGCGCACCCGATGCAAGATACGTCGTCGTTGTCATGGGCTCCGGCGCAGAGACAGTGGAGGAATCCATCAATAAGCTCAACGCACAGGGCAAGAAATACGGCCTCATCAAGGTCCGTCTCTATCGTCCCTTCGCGACAGACGCCTTCCTTGCAGCGATCCCCAAGACCTGCAAGAAGATCGCCGTCCTCGACAGGACGAAGGAACCCGGTTCCCTCGGCGAGCCCCTCTATCTCGACGTCTGCACCGCCCTTCTCGAAAAGGGCGTCACGGGCATCAAGGTCTATGGCGGCAGATACGGCCTCGGTTCCAAGGAGTTCAACCCCTCCATGGTCCTCTCCATCTACAAGAACCTCGAGAGCAAGGAACCCAAGAACCACTTCACCGTAGGTATCTATGACGACCTCGCCCACACCTCTCTCGACTTCAGCACCAAGTTCGACGCTGCGCCCGCGGGCTCCACTTCCGCGAAGTTCTACGGGCTGGGTTCCGACGGTACCGTCGGCGCCAACAAGAACAGCATCAAGATCATCGGCGACCACACCGATATGTATGCGCAGGCGTACTTCTTCTATGACAGCAAGAAGTCGGGCGGCATCACCGTCTCCCACCTCCGCTTCGGCAAGACGCCCATCCAGAGCGAATATCTCATCGACGCGGCCGACTTCATCGCCTGCCACAATCCCTCCTATGTCATCCGCTACGACATGGTGAGCGACCTCAAGAAGGGAGGCTCCTTCCTGCTCAACGCGCCTTGGACGACGCTCAAGGAACTCGAGCAGAACCTTCCCGCCAAGATGAAGAACATTCTCGCAAAGAAGCATGCGAAGCTCTACGTCATCGACGCCATCAAGATCGCGAGAAAGCTCGGTCTCGGCGGCAGAACGAACACCATTCTGCAGTCTGCATTCTTCCTCATCAACGAGCAGATCATGCCGTACACGGACGCCGTGGATTACATGAAGAAGATGGCATATAAGTCCTTCGCGAGAAAGGGCGACGCCGTCGTTCAGATGAACTATAACGCCATCGATTCCGCAAAGGAAAACCTCAAGCAGATCCGCATCCCCGCCTCGTGGGCGACCACCACGGAGGGCGCAGAGATGGCAAAGGTCGCAGACAACGATTACTTCAAGTCCGTGATCGCTCCCGTCCTTGCCCTCGAGGGTGACAAGCTCCCCTGCTCGGCGTTCGAGCCCGACGGCACCGTTCCCACGGGCACCACGAAGTTCGAGAAGCGCGGCGTCGCGGTCATGGTCCCCAAGTGGATCAAAGAGAACTGCATCCAGTGCAACCAGTGCTCCTTTGTCTGCCCGCACGCCTGCATCCGTCCCGCCCTCGTTGCGGCGGGAAGCGAAAAGCCCGAAACATTCGAAACGAAGCCCGCGACGGGCGTTCCCGGCTATGAGTTCAGAATGCAGGTCTCCTCGCTCGACTGTATGGGCTGCGGCGTCTGCGCGGACGTCTGCCCCGGCATGAAGGGCAACAAGGCCCTCATCATGGTCCCCTTCGCCGAACTCGAAGAGAAAGAGGCAAAGAACTGGGAATATGCCGTCGATCTTCCCGAAGTCGATCTCTCCGCTGTCAAGATGGCAGACGTCAAGAAGAGCCAGTTCACTCCTTCCCTCTTTGAATTCTCGGGCGCATGCGCAGGCTGCGGCGAGACTCCCTATGTGAAGGTCGTCACCCAGCTCTTCGGCGACAGAATGATCGTTGCCAACGCTACGGGCTGCTCCTCCATCTACGGCGGTTCCTCCCCCACCTGCCCCTACACCACCAACAAACAGGGCCACGGCCCCGCTTGGGCGAATTCCCTCTTCGAGGACAATGCCGAATTCGGCTACGGCATGAACCTCGCCTACAAGGCAAGGCGTTCGGCTCTCGCCGACAAGGTCAAAAAACTCGCAGATATGTGGGCAGAATACCCCGAATGCGTGAAGCCTCTCACCGACTGGATCGAGAACATGTACGAAGCCGAGGGCAGCAAGACGGCGGCCGCGGCGCTCGTCAAGGAGCTTGAATCCTGCAAGGCAGAGTGCGAAGGCGAAGAGCTCGACCTTCTCAATGAGATCCTTGCCGAGAAAGATTGCCTCGTCAAGCCCTCCTTCTGGATCATCGGCGGCGACGGCTGGGCATATGATATCGGCTACGGCGGTCTCGACCACGTTCTTGCAAGCGGCGAGGATGTGAACGTGCTCGTCCTCGATACCGAGGTCTATTCCAACACAGGCGGACAGGCAAGTAAGTCCACCCCCATCGGCGCGGTCGCAAAGTTCGCCTCGAGCGGCAAGAGGATCAAGAAGAAGGACCTCGGCATGATCGCCGCTTCCTACGGCTATGTGTACGTCGCACAGGTCGCCATGGGTGCAGATAAGGCTCAGCTCGTCAAGGCCTTGAAGGAGGCCGAGGCCTACA
>CANRDK010000146.1 GCA_947629345.1 uncultured Clostridia bacterium | reverse complement strand
ACCTGCGCAGGGGACAGCAGAAAGCGGTAGAGGTATAGATCCTGCGAATGAGTACCGTCGATCGTGGGATAGATGGGCGCGGTGACAGTGTTGACCGTGCTCCCGTTCGCAGGAACGGTGACCGAATATTCATACCACTGCATGAGCGCGCCCGGTATCTCCAAATCATACGGGCAGAATTCGGAGTAGCAGCTCCCGCTGTACTTTGTGTCCTCGATGCCGTCGATGAATGCACTCTTCCAATCCTCATCGGAGACTGCGCTCTGTTCCCCTCTGAAGGAGAGGGCGAAGTCGGCAAACGCGGCGGTCTCGCGGGGTTCTTCGGTGACGGAAGAGGAAATGAGCGAGACGGCGGCGTTGTTTTCATAGCGGTAGACGTGCGTTTCGGGCTCTTCGATGTCCTCGCCGAGCACATAGACCGTAAAATATTTGACGCTTTCCTCACGGCAGTCGAAGCCGTACGTCAGTTTCGCCCTGCCGTCCTTGACGCCGTAGCCGCAGCGGTCGCAGCTGAGAACGCGCGTGCGCTTTGCGGAGGCCCCGAAGGAGAGGGAGAAGTTGACATATTCAAAATCGTCCTCAGTATCGGAGGGGGTCGCCTCGACACGGTAGGTATACGCCGTGACGGGAAGATCGTCTGTATAGAAGTCCTGACTGCGGCTGTAGAGCCGACGAAGTTCCTCTTCCGCGTTGAACCTGCGCCCCGCCTGACGGACGGTCATGGAATGGCGGAGCCGAACTTCCGCGTCCCTTCCGTCCTGCTTGACGGAGTAGCCGAGCGTCGTCCTGTCGAGCTCCTCGCAGGGGAAGTAATCGGGCAATGTGCCGAGGGGCAGGACGAGGTTGAGCTCCTGCGGCGCGTCTGCGGGATTGTGAAAGGTGTACTCTGCCGTGAACTTTCCCCCATATTCCCTGAATGTCTCCGCCGTGCCCTCCATGGGCGGCAGGGGAAACTCTGAAAGGGAAAAGGTCAGATGCGTCTCGACTTCCACCGAGCCCTGTTCCCCCGCGAGGAGAGCCCCCATGCCGTCCGCCCCCTCAAAGTAGGTGGGCATCGGCGCGGGGCTCGCGGAAGCCGTTTCGGACTTTCCCGAAGCCAAGATCCCCGCCGCCGAGAGCGGCACGGCGAGGAGCAATGCCCCGAAATTCCGATATCTCATACTTTTTTTCCTCCTTCTTCCCGATCCTTCAGATCGAAGAGCGGAAATTCCGCCCAAAAGCAGCTCCCCTTTCCCACTTCGGAGATGACCCCGAAGGGAATGTCGTGCTGCAATAAAATATTCTTGACGATAGAGAGCCCCAAGCCCGACCCCTGCACGGGCCGCTTGTGCGTGCTCTCCGAACGGTAATATCTGTCCCAGATGGTATCTACCTCTTCGGGAGGGATCCCCTTGCCCGAATCGATGACCTCGAGCCGTGCCGCCTCATTCTTACGGATGAGCTTGACGCGCACGCGTTTGTCCTCACCCGTGTAGTTGACGGCGTTCCCAACGAGATTATACACGACCTGCCCGATGCGGCTACGGTCCGCTTTCACCGCGAGCCCCTCGTCGATGACCGTTTCGATCTTGTATCCCTGCGTTTCGGCGAGATAGTCAAAGCGGGAGAGAATGCTCCCGACTTCCTCCGAGAGGTCGAACACCGTGCGCTCCTCCGCGCCGCCCGCTCTGAGTTTGGAGAGGTCCAGAACGTCCGAAACGAGGGCGGTGAGCCTGTCTGTCTCGTCGATGATGATCTGCGCATGGGCGTCCCGCTTCTCCTTGTTGTCGCCCGAGATCTCGCGGATCATCGAGGCATACGCCTTGATCATGGTGAGCGGCGTCTTGAAGTCGTGCGAGACGTTTGCGATGAGCTCCTGACGGAGGCGGTCTGCCCTCGAGATCTCGAGACGGGCGGAATCGAGCGCCTCGGAGAGATCTTCGATCTCCGAAAAGTAGTAGTCCTTTCGGATATTGAGTGCATAGTTGCCCCGCGCGAGCTCCTTTGCCTGTTCGGTGACCTCGGAAACGGGACGGGAGATGAACACGGAGAGGATCCCGCCCACCGCAAAGGCGGCCACAATGGCGGAGAGGGACGCCACGAGAGACACGAGCCCGAATTTCTCCTGATAGGAATCGATGGGCGCGAGCGAGATGGTGAGATAGAGTCTCCCCGCCCTTCCGTCCAAGGTGAACGGCTCGCAGAGGACGAGTTCCCCCTCCTCCTCGTCGAGCACGGGCACCCTCTCCCCCGAGAGCGACGGCTCATACACGTCGAGGCTCTGTTTGGTCCTGCTCCCGTCGCCCACATAGACGGTGACCTCGCTCTCCTCCTCATACACGAGATAGACGCCGCCCACGCCGTAATGATAGGCAACGCTGTCGATCTCGGAGGTTTCCCCCTCCGTGATGCAGGTCACGATCTCGTCCTTTGCGCCGAGCAGGCCCTCATTTGCCCTGTCGAAAAAGGTTCTGGCGACGAGGGAGTGATAGGTCGCTGCGAGCACGAGGACGAGCACGACGCCGAAGAGGGAAAACACCAGCCACAGGGCAATGTTGAGGCTTCTGAGCGTGCGGAACCTGCTCTTTTTTGTCTTTTCTTCCCGTTGCATCATGCCTCGAATTTATAGCCGAGCCCTCTGAGGGTAACGATGAATTTTCTGTATTCCTTGAGATTGCCGCGGAGCATCTTCACATGGGTATCGACCGTGCGGTCGTCGCCGTAGAAATCGTATCCCCACACCTTGTTGAGAAGTTTCTCGCGGGTGAGGGCCACCCCTTGGTTCTGCACGAAGTAGAAGAGAAGTTCATACTCCTTGGGGGTGAGTTCTGCACGCTCGCCGTCCACATAGACGTTGCGGCCGGTGATATCCACCTTCAGCCCCTCGAATTCATACACCCCCGGCTGGGCGGGAGCGCTCTTGCCGCGCTTGATGAGGGCATGCAGACGCGCCATGACCTCCTTGGGGGAAAAGGGCTTGGTGACATAGTCGTCGGAGCCGATCTCAAAGCCGAAGAGCTTGTCGTACTCCTCCCCGCGCGCGGAGAGCATGAGAACGGGCACGTCGGAGAACTTTCTGATCTCCTTGACGGCCGAGAACCCGTCGAGACGGGGCATCATGATGTCCATGACGACTGCATCGAACTGTTCGCTCTTGCAGATATTGACGGCCTCCATGCCGTCCGCGGCCTCCTTCACCTCGCCGCCCTCGAATTCCACATACTCCTTGAGGACCGCGCGGATCATCTCTTCATCGTCTACGATAAGCACTTTCATAAGTTCACCTTTTTTCTATTATAAGATTTGATATTCACGTCTTTAACATAGCGGCGTGAAAGTTGTGTGAAATCTCTCTATAGATTGTAGCATATCTAAAAGATTTTTGCAAGCCCCCTCACACCCCCTCAGTCACTGCGTGGCAGCTCCCCCTCAAGGGGGAGCCGAGGGTCCGTCCTCAACCCGAACGCAGTCATGCCCCCTCCAAGGGGCGCCGAGGGGTACCCTCATTCCGAGCCCCGAAGGGGCGAGAGAATCTCGCTATAAGAACGGAGGTCCGTAAGTTTACGAGATCCCCTCGCTACGCTCGGGATGAGGGCTGGGGCCGGAACGTCATGCCCCCTCCTTGGGGAGGGGGTAGGGGGGCGGGGACGTCCTTGCTTCCCCTCTTAGGGGAAGTACCCCGAAGGGGGGATAGGGTTTCTAAAACCCCTCAGTCACTGCGTGACAGC
>CANRDK010000145.1 GCA_947629345.1 uncultured Clostridia bacterium | reverse complement strand
AACGATGCAAGGGATCAAAGCGTGAAGTTCGACATTGTTATCCATGCGATTCAAGCTACAACGCCGTAACCGATCCCACTTACCCCCCTCGCGTCAAGGGGCGAACGAGTAACCAAGTCACCCAAGGTTTCCCCGCGTCATTCTGAGGCGTAGCCGAAGAATCCCGAGGAACGAAGTCCGTCCCCTATGTCATCCCGAGCGTAGTCGAGGGATCTCAACCTTATTTTCAGAGTGAGATTTCTCCACGCGCTACGCTTGGTCGAAATGACAGGGTGGACGCCGAGTAACCAAGTAACCCAAGGTTTCCCCGCGTCATTCTGAGGCGTAGCCGAAGAATCCCGAGGAACGAAGTCCAAAACCCCAAAAAAATCTTATAAGGAGTAAAACAATGAAAAAGACAACAAAAGTCATTTTGAGTTCTGCGTTGACGATGGGTCTCTGCGCGTCTCTCATTGCAGGCTCAACGCTCGCGATGTTCTCATCGAGAAGCAATGTCAACGTGGCGATCACTTCCGGTAAAGTGGATGTTGTCGCTTCCGTCGATGAAGATAGCCTCACGGCGTATTCGACCGTATGGAACGAAGGCAAGATGCAGTACGAAGAAGTGGAACAGCGCGACGATCATTTCCATGCCGGCGGCTTTTATAGCTACTCCGCAGGCGCGTTGACGTTCACCAACATTGCTGCGGGCGACGCGGTGGAGTTCAAACTCAACATCGAAAACAAGTCTACCCTTGCCATTCAGTACCGCGTCCAGCTCACCGTTCCTACGCAGCAGGAAAGCGGCGACCCGCAGGGCGACCTCGTGAAGGAGATGCAGGTCTCCTTTGACGGCGGCGATCCTGTCACGATCGGTGACGAATCCACCATCGCACAGAAGTGGTCGGAGCCTGTTGACGTGGGCGCACCGATTACAGCGCACACCGTGAAAATTTCCGTCCCCGCAGAGTTGGAAGGGAATCAGGGTGAGAGCTGCTTGCTCCACGTCAGCGTGTATGCAGTCCAGCTCGGCACGCACACGTCAGATCCCGTAGGCACGTATAAGGCATACACCGCAAACGACCTTTTGACTCTTATCAACAATAATACATATCACTTGAAAACGTATGAAGGCGAAACGATCGCGCTCGGTGCGGATATCGACCTCAGCACTGCCTCGGACGGCGGCGCTTCGACGCTCTCCATCGCGCTTGCAGATACCCCTGCTACCATTGCAGCAGAACCTCAGCGGACTGATTTCTATATTACAGATGAATTCAAGGGCACGCTCGACGGCAATGGCCATAAACTCTCCAATTTCAGCCTCATACACGATAGCATGGCTCGTGTCTCAATGCTCCAATATAACAAGAACGGAGCGGGTCTGTTCCGCGCAATGGACGGAGCAACGGTCAAGAATCTGGTTCTCTCCAACGTGACGATGGAGACAAATTCAAATAACACTTCCGATCCCGCGCAAATGTATGGTTTCGCAGGTATTTTGGCGGGCGCGGCAAGGAATTCGACCATCGAAAATGTCAGGGTCGAAAACGGATTTGTCGGCTCCACGACCAATTATGCGAACAAATGCTGGATCAGCGGAGGCCAGCACGTGTGCCGGACTCAAGAAGAAGCGGATGGAAACGAATATCCCGAACTTCCGGTTGTAGCTTATGACAAAATGGGCGCATTGTTTGGCTGGGTCGGTAATGGCGTTAAAGTCTCCAATGTCAACATTACGCTCAATGAGGATGCCGAGGTACTTACGGGCAACAAGCTGTTCGGTCATGTTGCAGATGGCGCAAGTGTCACCTATGGGGAAAATGTGACCGTAACGTGCGTACCCGCAGCGGGGCTTGAGGAAACCTTGACTTTCACACAGGAAAACAGTACACCCAATCCCACCGTGGATGCCGGCTCGAAGGACGCGCTCTCCGCACTTGCCGAGTCCGTCAAAGGCGGCAGAGATTATGAAGGCGTCACCGTCACGCTGTCCGATGATATCGACCTTGCGGGAAGCGAACTTGCTACCGGAGAGACGAAATTCAGCGGCACGATCGAGGGCAACGGCAAAATTGTTTCGGGGTTGGATTTGAACAATGCAGGCCTTCTCAGCGGCGCAAACGTCAACAATGCCAAGCTCCAATTCACGGCGGATGCGACAACCGCAACGGTTGGAAACCCCGACAGCGAATTGGAAACGATCGCGGAAAATTATAAGAACACCACGGTCACCGTTGCGAATGGTGACGCTTCCTACACGATTACATACGACGAGGAAGGCATGACCGCCGCCGCCTTCAACGGCAATACGTTCGAGGAAGAGCAAGAACTTGCGGAGAACATTGCTTACTCCTTCGATGGCGTGACCTTCGTCTCTCTCAGCGGCACGGCAAACAAAGCTTTAACCCTTGCAAACAGCATCTTCGGTACAGCTTCCGAGGCCATCATGCTTGCAGACGTTTCCCCTGTGCTCAACGTGACCCTTGCAGAGGACTCCGTTCTTTCGGGCAACAAAATTTATGGCGATGTCACCGTCAATGGAACTGCAACTCTCAACGGCAACACCGTGACCGGGACTCTCACGCTCGCCGGCAGCGTCACGCTCGAGGGCAATACTTTGACGACCGTTGCAATGGGCGAGGGCGCAAAGGCGCTCTTCGCGGCGGGCAACACCATTGACGGAAAGCCCGTGAGCTATCAGGAAGGCTGGAAGGAATCGGGATATGCCTTCGTCGGTTGGAATATCGTATTCAATGACGAGAACAAGATTCAATCGGGCACAGTGGTGCTCGGTGAAAGCGGAGAGGAAGCATGGAACGCTTTGCTTGCAGATGACGCAGAAATTCTCACCTATGATGTTGCAGTGGGACTTTCCAAGAATGCGGAAGAAAAGTACGTCCTTGGTTCTGCGGCAGACCTTGTCGCCTTGAACAAGTATCTTGCAGAGGCGCAGACACCGCTCACCGTGAATGCGGTCGTAACGAACGATATCAACATGGCAGGTGTGGAACTTTCCGCTGATTGGACGGAGGCAAAAACGTCAACCCTCACGCTCGATGGGCAACGTCATGTGATCTATGGCATAAGCCATACAATTACCACAGCCAAATACCTTGCTAATACGTTTTTTACCAAAATAGATAATAAGTCTTCCATAAAAGACCTGTATTTCTTGATTGACATTACCACTACTGCATTCAATATAAACGGCGTGAAAGAGAATGTATTGGTCATGTCAAAACCTAATAAAGGGCTAATCTATTTCTATAAAGACGCAACCGGCGCACAAAAAACTGTAACAGATACGGCACCCGATGAGTCAGTTGCCACCCGTGGCGGTAAGCTTAGTCGGGCTCTTGTTGAAAATAAAGAGCAAAGCGGTTATACGGGAACTGCCGCACCGGCGACAAATATTGTAACTGCTGTGGTGAGAGCCGCTCTGTTGGAGTATCTGAACGGGATTTTCGGCGCATATCTTAACTGAAATCTCTCCACCCCGTTACCCTCATGAGTAGCAAAGCCCCAAAACCTTGTTACCCGAATGAGTAACTGAACCCAAAAGCAGCCGAGGGCACTCATGTCCTCGGCTGTCTTTTTTCTTGACAAGCATCTTTCGTTATGCTATAATAAACAAGCAACAAGGGCCCCTGCCCGGCGGTTAGCTCCTTTAGGGGGGAATATTATAAGGATATTTCCAACAAAGGGGGTGAGTGCCATGGACGAGTTAAACGAACTCCTCGTGAAGCTCACGGAGCTTTTCGACAAGCTCCTCGAGA
>CANRDK010000144.1 GCA_947629345.1 uncultured Clostridia bacterium | reverse complement strand
AATCTCCTTTTACCCAAAACATATCCACACAGCAAAAAAGAGAGGGCGACCTCTCTTTTTTGTGCTCCCGCGCTCATCCTGAGCGTAGCGAAGGATCTCATTAGACCAACGGAGCATATTTAGAATGACACCCCCTCAGTCGCGCTACGCTCGACAGCTCCCCCTCGGAGGGGGAGCCGAGGGTCCGTCCTCAGCCCGAACGAAGTCCCTACCCCCTCCTTGGGGAGGGGGTAGGGGGCGGGGACATTCTGAATCGTGCCACACCACAATTTTTAATTTTAAATTTTTAATTACTCCCGTGCGTTTAACGGGATGCTTCGCTGCGCTACTTCGCGCTACGCGCTCGTGCCGCGCTTAGACACAAATAGAATGCGCGCGGGGCAGCATGAGCGGGTTACCGTTCTCGGCGGAACCCCTCAGTCACCTGCGGTGACAGCTCCCCTAAGAGGGGAGCCAAGAGAACTCCCGGCTTTCCTGAGAGGGGAGCTGGGACGGAGGTTTCTTTCACTTGAAAATAAAATGCTTAAAAAATTTTTCAAATAGTATTGCCAAAAATAATTTTTGTGGTATAATGGAACAAAGGGGGAAAGAATCATGAAAAAGATCACAAAACTCTTTGCGCTTGCGCTCTCTTCCGTTCTTGCGCTGTCGCTCTTTGCGGGCTGCGGCGGTGGCGGGCAGAGCGGAACCGGTCCGGACGGCGACGACCCCGACAAAGATCCTGACAAACAGGAACCGAGCGGGCCTACCCTTCCCGAACTGCCCACACCCGAAACGACGGTCCAATCCTTCTCGGATCAGGACGTCACGCTCTCTCTCGACGGCAGAACGCAGGACACCATGTCCGTCTCTGAGTCTCTCTTCGGCGTCTTCCTCGAAGATATCAACTATGCGGGGTATCTTCTCGACGACAACCTCATCCCGAACGGCTCCTTTGAGACGACCAATGCCGATAAACTGTGGAGCTGGACGGCCGAGGGTGCGACGGCTGCGGTCGAGAATGCGGACGGGGTCCTCAAAACTGCCCAATATTACGGCGATCGGGGCGTCAATGCCAACTATGTGGCGCTCAGCGTGACGGAGGCGGGCGGCGGGCTCGTCTCCAAGGGTCACCAGCGGCTTCCCATCGCCGTCGAAAAGGATGTGGAATACATTTTCTCTGCCTTTGTGAAGTCATCGGCGGCGGCCAATATGACGGTGAAGCTCGTCGGCGCGGATGCAACGTATGACGAAAAGACTGTCTCCGTCAAGGGCGGAAATACTTGGGTCAAATATCAGTTGACTCTCAAGCCGAATGCCACCGCAAGCAAGGATGTCTCCTTCAAGCTCTCCTTCGACGCAGAGGGAAAGTATTATCTCGACGGGATCCAGCTCGAGACGACAAAGCAGACGGGCGGCATCAAGCAGTACGTCTATGACGCGATCGAAGAGCTCGGCCCCAAGTTCATCCGCTTCCCGGGCGGGTGCATCATCGAGGGGAACGGCGCGATCGGCGGTGCGGATACTGAGGTCGTTTACGATTGGAAGAACTCCGTCGGTGCAGTGCAGAGCGGCAACAACGCAGGGGATGACGCCATTCCCGAATTCAGCTATACCCTCGTGAAAGACGGTGCGGAGACCACCCAAAAGACGCTCGGCGAGTGGGTCACGCGCAGGCAGAACGGGGACCTCTGGGGCTACGATATGGAGTACGGCGTCGGGTTCCTTGAATTCTTTGAGCTGTGCGAAAACGTCGGCGCTTCTGCCGTTCCCGTCCTCAACTGCGGCTACTCCTGCATGGGCGGCGGGGCAAGGAATCCCCAGCCCCTCAACGGCAGGCACGGCAAGAAAGTAGAGGACTACATTCAGGACGCCATCGATCTCATTGAGTTTGCAAAGGGCGACACCTCAACGAAGTGGGGAGCTGTCCGTGCCGCACTCGGCCATGAGGAACCCTTCGAGATGGACTATCTCGGCATCGGCAACGAGCAGTACGGCAATGAGTATTACAGAGATTGCTACGAAAAATTCCTGCAGAATGCCGATTTCAAGGCCGCCCTTGCGAAGTACAGCATCAAGCCCATCGTCGGCAACGGCATGTTCCTCAATAACTGCCAGAACGGCAAGACCAAGGGCACGGCACAGGTCGCTGCGGAGGACGCCGTCTCCCGCGGGATCGTAGAAAAAGTTTCCGATTTCGGCGTGCACGACCAGCACTATTATGTGAACTGGACGACTCTGCTCGAAAACTACAACATGTACGACTCATACGATAAGACCACGTTCGCCACCAGTGCCGATACGGCCTACGGCGTGTTCGTGGGCGAATATTCCGCCAACGACGGTAAAGTCAGCGGCTTCTCCGAGGCCCAGAACCAGCTCATCGCTGCGCTCGCCGAGGCGGCCATGATGACGAGCTACGAGCGCAACGGCAACGTCGTGGAACTTGCGGCCTATGCGCCCATGTTCGGCGTCGCCAATCAATCGGCAAATCCCCTCGTCGGCGGGGACGACGGTGCAAACCAGTGGGCTGTTGATATGATGTATTTCACCAATACCACGATCGTCCGCACGGCCAACTACTATGTGCAGAAGCTGTTCATGCACAATCAGGGCGTTTCCTATCTCTACCGTTCCAAGATGACTTGGGCGGACGGCGTGAAGGATACCTTCTTCTTCGAAGGTGCCGCCAATGCGAGAAAGACCTTCAACAAGCTCTACTATGTGATGAGCAAGTCGGCGGAGGGAGACCTCCTCGTGAAGGTCGTCAACGTCTCGGGCGAGGCAGTCAAGATGAATATCGATATCGCGAATGCGACGAGCAGGGGCTTTGCCTATGTTACGGAGCTCACGAATTCGGACTATAAGGCATTGAACACACTGAAAAATGAAGCGGTGAAGCCGACAACTTCGTCCATCGGCTGGGAGGGGCAGAGCTTTGGCTATGAATTCAAACCCTACTCGCTCACCATTCTCAGGATTCCGACACAGGCATAAACGCAGATAAGCGTTTGTCATAGGGGGAGATGTCCCGCGCATAACCTGCGCGGGACTATTTTTTTACACTTTTCCACCCTCGCCCCGTCGTTTTTTGACCCGTTTGGACTTGATTTTATTTGCGGTTCTATGCTATAATCAAATTGCGACAAACAAGAATTTGAAGGAGAAAAATAAATGAAATGCAATAATTGCAATGAAGAAATGAAAATGAATTATGAGTTAAAAATTCACGGTGCATCATTATTCGCTTATATTTCGTTAAAAAAGGAAAAAGAGGAGAAAGAGATCAAAGCAGCTATTTGTCCCAAGTGCGGCAGGATCGAGTTCTACACTGAATCATAAATTTCAATTTCGTAAGGAAAGCGAGGGCGGTTGTCCTCGCTTTTTGCATAGAAAAAGACCAACCTGACTCAATTCGAATCAGGTTGGTCGTGGTGCACCAAAAGAGTATAATCCGAATTGTTTACTTGTGACGAGTGAATGGTTCGGATTTACTTTTTACTTTAAGGGATAGCCATGCAGACAGCCCGTCGAGAGGTTTCCCCTCGGCGGGCTTTAATGAAATCTTTAAGGTGATACCTGCCTCGCTTGATTTTCGTATGGGTTTATGGTATAATTAGCCATACGAGAGATTTTAATAGGTTGTGATATGATAAAATTGAAAAAGATAGTATTCGCATCGCTCTTTGTCGGTTTAATTTTTATTCTGTGTTTCGGAACTACCCAAATAAAAGCCCACGCCGACAACAGCAGCAACGTGTTTGAGCGAATCGATGCCTATCTTTCAGACGT
>CANRDK010000143.1 GCA_947629345.1 uncultured Clostridia bacterium | reverse complement strand
TCCGCGGCGAGGGGAACGAGCTCGTCGAGGTACAGCGAGACTCTGTCCTCAAGGGCCCCCTTGATGAGCGAGAGAACGTCAAAAACGGCAATATCTTCGGGATTTTTGCGAACCTTCTCTCCCTCTTCCACGCGGACGCGGTTGAACAGGAGCGACTTGGGCGTCTTGTAGAAATAGTCCGTCCCCCCAACTTTCTCCCGCTTATACGTCCCCTCGCCGATGAGTGTGTCGAGGTAGGCGTCCGCCTTTGCGCTGCTCTTGCGGATCCCAAAGCTCATGAGGCACCGCTTCTTCAAAAAGGCACGGGAGATGGGCTCCTCCGCCGTCACGATCTCGTCGAGACGGTCAAAAACTTCCATGTCATGTTCTCCCTCGGTCAGGAAAGTGATGAGCTCCGCCGAGGTCGTTTTTACGCACTTATATGGCTTTTTGTACTTTGAAAGCCAGTTGCCTGCCCGCTTGTCTGCGCCTGTGAGCCTGTCGAGCACGTCCTTGATGCGCTTGATCTCCCGCTTGGGGTTGTTGTAGAAACTCACGCTGTTGAGGCGCAGCACATTCCACCCGCCCCGCTTGAGGATCTGCGGCTGCAGGACGTTCTTGTCCTTGACGGAGAAGGCCGTGTTGCCGTCCGCGAGAATGCCGAGAAGGAACTCCGTGGGACGGGCAGGGTCGATGACGGCCGTGTCCACCTTGAATCCCGACGTCCCCACTTCCACGCGGCACCGATAGCCGTATGCGGCGAGCTCCTCCGCGATGAATTTGCCGATCCCCTTGCCGGGCTTCACGTCGTCTGCCCTGACGGAGAGGGTCGTCTTGCCCTTTTCGGCATACTCGAGAAAGGCTTTGAGCCCCGCAACGCCCGCCGAAGAGGTCTTTTTGAGGTCGATCATCGACGAGGTAATGGACGCATAGACGAGCATTTCTTCCCTCGCACGGGAGACGGCGACGTTGAGCCTGCGCCACCCGCCCGATTGGTTGAGGGGACCGAAGTTCATCGAAACTTTCCCCGTGACGTCGGGGCCGTAGCAGACGGAGAAGAGGATGACGTCCCGCTCGTCTCCCTGCACGTTTTCAAGATTTTTGATGAAGAGGGGTTCCTCCCTGTCGTAGGCGGCGGATTCGAGCTTCTTCTCCGCAATGGCCCTTGCGAGCTGTTTTTCAAGCTCCTCCTGCTGGGCGGCGGAGAAGGTCACCACGCCCATGGAGAGCTTGGAGAGGGCAGGGTCCTTGAGACGGCGGATGACCTCGGCGGTGAGCGCTTCCGCCTCTTTCGCGTTGCGCTTGGTGACCCCCCTGTCATAGGCGCCGTCCGTGGGAATGAGCCGCACCTTGCGCTCCATCGCGTCGGGCGAGGGGAAGGTGCACAGCCTGTTCTGATAGTACATGCTGTTGGAGAAGGCGATGAGGCTCTCGTGGCGGCTCCTGTAGTGCCAGAGAAGGTGCCGTTCGGGCAGACCCAAGGCGAGGCAGTCGTCGAGAACGCTCTCAAGGTCCTCTTCGCCCGCATCGTCGACCGCTTCGCCGCGGAAGAAGGTGGTGGGAGGGAGCTGTTTGGGGTCGCCGACGATGACGGCCGCTTTTCCCCTCGCGATGGAGCCTGCCGCCTCCGCCGTGGACATCTGCGAGGCCTCGTCGAACACGACGAGATCGAAGAGATCTGCCTCGGGACGGAGATATTGGGCCACGGAGACGGGGCTCATCAGCATGCAGGGCGCGGCGGCGGAGAGGAGAGAGGGGATCTCCTCAAAGAGGGAACGGAGAGACGCACTCTTGAGGTTCCCCTTGGAGATTCGGTAGAAAGTCGCCCTGTCGGCGTCGTATGCCTCGTCATAGAGGCGGGCAATGAGGGTCTGGCGGATGACTGCCTTGGTCGCGCGGGTGAAGTTCTCATAGGCGAGCGAAAACTTTTCGGCCGTGTCCTCGAGGGAACCTGCCGTAAAGCGGGAGAGGTCCTTGTCGTAGGGAATGACCGATTCAAGGAAGTTGCGGTAGATATTCTTCTCAAAGCCTGCGAGAAGGTCCTCCGTGCCGAGCTTGCCGCTCTCGAGGGCTTCGCTCAGGAAGGTGAGGCCGTTTTCCTTCATCTCCTCCGCCGTTGCACGGTACATGCACCAGCCCGCGAGGAGGTCGATATTGTCGATGAGCCCCGCCGCCTTCATGGAGTAGAATTCCACGAGATCGCTCTCGTCGTTTCTGCTCCTGTCCGTCTTTGTGACGGCAATAAAGCTCCCGAGGGCGGTGAAGAATGCCTCTTCCGCCTTGATATAGCCCTCGAGAACGGGGAGGGTGTAGCCGCTCGCCGCCCTCACGCACATGCTGTTGAACGCCTCGGCGTTGTAGTCGGTGAAGAGGGAAGCGTTGTTCTCGTGCAGATGGTAAAGATCCTCCAAGAACTCGCTCCGCTTCTTGTAGATGATATGTCCCGTGCGGTCGCAGAAATTTTTGGAGAGAAGGAAGGACGTGACGCTCTTCTCCGCATCGTCGATATCGGCGAGGGTGATGAGGTACTTCATCACGTCCTCGTCCCCGATGGGGTCGATGGCCACGCGGCGGAGCTTTTTCACGGTATTTTTACCGCTCTTCAGAAGCCGCCAATCCCCGCCCGCGCGGAGAGTCTTCAGCTCCTCGGCATTGTCGGGCTCCACAAGCGTTTTAAAGTGCTTGTAGTAGTAGGAGAGGCGGGAATCGAGCTGGCGGTTCGCCGCATAGAATGCCGAAAATGTGTCGGCGTCCGTCGATGCAAAGTATTTATCGTATTTTCCGCTCTTGAGGTCGAAGGCGAGGAGGGCAAGCCCCTTCAGCTTCTTCTCGGAGAGGGCCGCCATCGTCTGGCGGTAGAATTCGAGGAAGAGGGTCAAAAAGGACTTCAAATGCCTGCTCTCCGCAATGACGACCTCGGAGGCGCAGAACACCCTGTCCCGCAAGGTGGCCGACCAAACGGTGAGATTGACATTTTCAAAGGGGGAATGGGCGACCGAGCCGCATTCCCTTGCCGCCGTCGCCGCGCGGAGGATGACCGTCTTGTAGACGGCGAGCTTTTCCTCGGTCAGGGCGTCGTAGAAGGAGCTCTCAACGTCGAGAATGTCGGGCGCATGGCGGTTTGCGAGATAGCCGAGGATCGCACTGTACACGGAGAGCCCCAACTTTCTCTTCCTGTGCAGGGCGAGCATGGGGGCGGAGAGGTCGCTGCGGAGGGCCTGCACTTCCTTGGTGCTGCGGGAGACGGCCTCCTCCTTGGGCAGGGAGAGCGTCCTCTCGAGTTTTTGAAGGGCGGCGGCCTTGTCAGCCTTGTCGCCGTGGAGCTCGAGGCAGAAATCGCCGATGCCCACGCCGTCGAGCCGCTTTTTGACGACGTCGAGCGCCGCCCGCTTCTCTGCAACGAAGAGCACCCGCTTTCCCTTTGCGAGGGCGTTTGCAATGATATTGGCGATCGTCTGGCTCTTGCCTGTCCCGGGCGGGCCGTGCAGAACAAAGCTCTCCCCCGTATCCGAGAGGGCAACGGCAGAGAACTGCGAACTGTCGCTCGGCAGGGGAAGGAAATACTCAGCGGGGTCGGCGACGTCCTCTTCCATATAGGCCGTGTTGGCCTTTTCGTACTTGCCGTCCTTGAGGGCGGAAAAGAGCTTGTTCTTGCCGAATTCCTCATAAGAGCGGCGGAGGTCGTTCCACATCAAAAACCGTTCAAAGGAGAGAGCGGCAAGGTAGGCGTCCTCGAACACCTTCCAGCCCTTCATCTTGGCCGTTTCGGCACGGACGACTGCGAACACCTCGCTCGGCTTCAGATTTCCGCCGAGGCCGCGCATGTCGATCCCGTATTCCCGCTTTAAAAATTCCAACAGTG
>CANRDK010000142.1 GCA_947629345.1 uncultured Clostridia bacterium | reverse complement strand
AACTCCGGCACACGGACCGGGTCGATCATTACATTTTATGCTGGGGACAAGAATGGCTCGGGCCTGGTGATCGGCGACGGCGGGCGGACCATCATTGGGGCCGGTGAAGCTGCACAGAATCTGCGGGGTGCCCTGGGCGGGTCCGATTCCAACGAGGAGCTTCACCTGGCAAATGACGGGCCCATCAATCTACATACCAACTGCCAGACAATCGCCAATCGCCGCACTTTTACATTCCAGAATGACGGGCGGCTCTCCGGTGTGGCGAATCCCACGGCGGCCACGGACGTGGCCAATAAGCAGTATGTGGACAGCGCCGTTTCGACAAAACAGGTAGACATCTTCTACCGTTCGGTGAATCTGACTGTGTCCGGGTGGAACGCCACCGCCAAGACCCAGACCGTCACAGTCAGCGGCGTCGTAGCGACCGAGACCTCTCAGCTCATCATCCCGACGCCGGCGCTGGCCAGCCGGGCAGCGTATCAAGCGGCGGGCATCCAGGCCACCGCCCAGGGCGCGAATACGGTGACATTTACCGCCGAGACCGTCCCTACGGCTACCCTGACGGTGTATGTGACGGTGGTCCCGCTGTAAGGAGGAGAAAGGTATGATTTGTAATAATTCCAATGCTGCCGGCGGTGGTATCAACAAACTGACGTTCAATCCGGCGGATATTAAAATATCAGACGATGGATGGGACCAGTATATGTCTCGCTATTATTTTACGTTTTCGGGCTTGACTAAGGACAAGCTAGGAAAGGGCTACATTGTGGGTGTTTTCAGGGCATATAACAGCGGTCATTGGGCACTGTTGTATATCTCTCAGGACGGCTCGTCGAAGGCCGTAACCAGCGGCACCATGGTGACCGTTTCGACCGCATATAACCCTAACGTTGGGACGGTGTCCTTTGCCGCCACCGGTGGCAGTGCCCAGGGCTTTGCGTTCCGCCAGGACTAAGACGAGGCCTTTACTGTGGCTGCAAGTGCCTTCGGCATTCACAGCGGAGAGGGTCATGGGCTGGATCAAGTTCGCCAAGGAGCGCAGCCAGGAGCGCAAGTGGCGCGATCAAGAAAATAATCATCAATAGGAGGAACATCTATGTCTACAATGCAAATCCATCCCACCGTCATGCGGGGGGGGGGTATGAGCTGACCACCCCCGTCACCTCTTTGGAGGTGACGGAATGATTCTGAATCCGTTTGGGACCGGCGGCGTCAATCTAAAAAACGTCGTTACCTATCCCGATTACATCCAAGTGGAAGTTGCCGAGGAATATCAAAATACACGGCATAAGATTGTTACGATTAAATGTGACGCGAACCGGAAAAAGACAACGATTTTTACGGTTGGGCTGAATTTTGGAAATGGTTTAACAGGTAATCCGTACTTTGCGGTTACCTTTTTGCCAAACGGAAAGTATATCGTAGCGCCTTATGGCAGTGACCCTGGCATTCAGAGCTATTCTGTGACAAATGGCAAGAATGAGGGTGAAATTACTATTGATATTATGGGCGGCAACTATAATAAAAGCCTCCCAGATTATGACATATATATCGTAGTTGCCTACGAGATGTAGGCAGAAAGGAGCACAAAAAATGAAGAACCAGAAACCGGCCATTTCCCTGCGGGGGGGGGTATGGTCTAGCTGACCTCTCCACCCCAAAGGGGGTGGAGAGATGATCTTCAACCCAGTAGCCGCTGGAGGCGGCGGTGTAAAAAAGGTGACGTTTAACCCCGAAGGTACATCCATCGATCCATCGGATAATTATGTCTTTACATTTAGTGGCCTGACAAAAGCAAACATAAAATCCGGGTGCATAGCGGCGGTTGTAGCCGGATTTTGGTATGGAATGTTGTTTATAAGCAAATCCGGAGAGACATTCTTTACCCAATATGGAGGCCACAATTTCCGGATAGAGCAACCTTATGATCCATCGAGCGGGACTTTTGTCATGAAATCCGATACTCTCTATAGTGGCGGTATTGGGCTTATAATCGTTCTCGAATAAAGGAAAGGAGTATACCATGAACAAACGACTGAACAAGCGCAAAGTTTTCCGGGGGGGGGGTATGACCTAACCTTCCTCGCCGCCTCTTTGGAGGTGGTAATATGATCCTCAATAACAGCGCGAGCGGCGGAGGAAAGGGAAAGATTGTGCGAACACCAAGCTATGTCGATGTCGCCTTAAAATTTGGTGGAGGTATGTCGATTACATCATGTACAATTAGCATCATCTGCACCAGAGCAAATACAGGTTTGATCGTTGGGCTAGATGCAACTGGCGGAGGTCTGGCGTATGGATTCGCGACATTCTCTATGCAGCCTAATGAACAGCCGATTGTAACCATCGGAAGTGTAACGGGTAGCGGTGACAGTTATATATGGGTTATCACGGATTCGGATGGGTATAATGCGGCTTGGTATATCTCTCAACATGCAAATAAGGTGATCTACGCAATCGAATATTAAAAAAGGAAAGGAAGGTATTTCTATGCGGGCAATCAACGATAAGGCCAAAATCTTCCGGGGGGGGGTATAGTTTAACTTCTCTTACCACCCGAGCGGGGGTGGTGGAATGATATTCAATCCAATCGTGATTGGAGGGAACAAAAAGATCGTTTTCTTTCCAAACAATATTACCTTCTATCATACCGATAGAGATTATGCATATTACTGCGACCTCACTATTTACGATTTGACCAAGGATAATATCAAGGACACAGTATATGTAATTCTACAGGAGGCTGCAACAAATCGCTCCACGGACGAGATGGCAGGTTATCTGATTTTTTCCTGTGATAAGAACCAAAACACGGAGCTGACGTATGTCGGAGACTATATTGAAAGTCGTATTACCGTGAAGACGCCATTTAACGCTGAGTATGGAACGATTACATTTCATCTTCCAGCTGGCTATACGATCTTCATTACAACGACGGAATAGAAACTGGAGATACAGTCAGAAGCGAAAGGAGTACATAATGAATAGAACAAATACAGTGCCCGTATTTTTCCGGGGGGGGGTACGGTTTAGCTGAATCTGCTGCCCCAAAGGGGGCGGCAATATGATTTTGAATCCTAGCATTGCCGGAGGAAGGCAGATTAAAAATGTCGTTTTCGATATAAGCGGGGTAACCTGCGCGATGTCTGTCGGCTATAGCGACACGCAATACATCGAAACTCTACATGTCCATATTCCGCCAGAGCAGATCGGGAAAATGGAAATCCAAGTCATGGAATATAATGACTCATACTCTCAAAGCGGCATCGTGCTATATGTCGTGGTTTCTTCTGGAGGAGAGATCTCTTATTTTTCAAGAAGCGATATAAACTACACCGACGCAAGTATAGTAGAGGAATCAAAAAGCACTGGAAGCTACTCCATAGAATTTTATTTTGATAGAAATTCGACTGCAAATCTTTTCCCAACGAGCAACCAAAGCCCAAGTCCAGCTTGGTGTGTATGCGGTCTTAGCATTTAATCCGCAGAAAACACTGGCGAAGAACAACATTAGGGGCTGTCTCACCACACTAGTGAGACAGCCCCTTCTTTTCATACTTGCATTGCGTTTTATGATTTTTAGTAAACTTTTAGTAAATCCTTCGTGAGTCAATGACATGCGAGCGTGATTGGTCTACATATTGTGGGAGAAATCAGAAATAAGGTTCGATGACCACAATATATTGTAGCATGAAAATAATGGAGCCCATTTCGTTGCATTTTTGGAAAAACTATGCTATACTATAAAAAGCGTCTGCTTTAAGCGGAAGCGGCGGGAAGGAGAGGTGCCCCAAGTGGAAAGAATACCGCGTTTTTTGGGGGTCCTCCTTGTGGCCCTGCTGCTTTCCGGCTGCGCGCTGGTGACGGTGGATCAGATGTACGCCCCGCCCCGCCGCTCCCA
>CANRDK010000141.1 GCA_947629345.1 uncultured Clostridia bacterium | reverse complement strand
TCGCGCAGATCAAATAACCGCGCTGTCGGCATACCATCCGGGATCATGATACGAAAGGAAGATCATCCATGACACAGCTTCGAGGGAAACCAGTTACCGACGCGATGGCGGAGCGCCTGCGCGCACAGGCCGTGCCCGTCAAAACGGGGATCTTCGGCGCCGACATGAGGATCGGGCAGCTCAACGACGGGCCCGTCACGATCCTCTTCGAGATCTGAAAAAAAGGAGCAACGCGATGGATGTCCGCTATTTGGGCACGGGCGCGGCGGAGGGGATCCCCGCACTCTTTTGCAACTGCGAATACTGCCGCGGCGTGCGGCAGAGAGGGGGAAGGGAAATAAGGACCCGTTCCCAAGTCCTCATCGACGGGGAGCTCTCCATCGACTTTCCGCCCGACGCCTTTGCGCACACGCGGAAGTACGACCTCTCCGCCCTCAAATATCTCCTCGTGACCCACTCGCACATGGACCATTTCTACGCCCATGACTTCATTCTCCGCGGCTACAAGTATGCCGAAGATATGACGGAGCCCATGCTCCATATCTATGGGAACGCGGAAGTGATGGAGGTCTTTCAGGAATGCACGAAGCGGGAGATGAAGCCCGAGGTCAGTGAACATTTAGAACTTCACCCCGTCGGCGCGTTTGAGGAGTTTTCCTTTGGAGGATACAGAGTGTACAGTCTCCTTGCGAAGCATTCCTCCGAGGAGCCCCTCCTGTTTCTCATCGAAAAGGACGGAAAGCGCATTCTGCACCTCACCGATACGGGCAGGCTGCCCGAGGATTCCGTGCAATTCCTTGCGGAGATCGGGGGAAGGCCTGTAGACCTCATCACCTTTGACTGTACATTTCTCTATGGCGCGACGGACGCCTCCGCCCGCCACATGGGTTTGGATGAGAACAGAAACACCCTTTCCCGCCTCGAAAATATCGGCCTTGCAGACGGGCACACGAAAAAGGTCATCACGCACTTTTCGCATAACGCCCGCCCGACGTCGGAGCTGCTTGCCCGCGCGGAAGCGGAATATAACGTCCTCGCCGCCTACGACGGCATGGAGATAGAGATTTAGAGGACTTTCTCCCATTCATGCCCCCTCCTGAGGAGGGGGGTAGGGGGGTGGGCAACGACCGCTCATCCCCGCACGTGTGACATGTCGTGGCAATTCAACAAATATTGAGGTAACATGGGATTTTTCTCGCGGCTGAAAGCTCTTTTCGGCAAAAAACCGAAGATCAAGCTCGGGCTCGCCCTCGGAAGCGGGGGTGCAAAGGGCATGGCGCACCTCGGAGCGCTCAAGGCGTTCGAGGAGGCGGGTCTTTCCTTTGCCGTCGTGACGGGAGCGTCCATCGGCGGGATCGTCGGCGCCCTCTATGCCAAGGGCTATTCCTCGGCAGACATGGTGGGCATTGTCGAAAACGTCAACCGCAAGGAGTTTTCCAAGAACTTAAAGCCCTTTTCGGACATGTCCTTTATCGAGAGCTTTCTCACAAACTATTTGGACGGCGACTTTTCCACCCTGCCCATCCCTTTCGGCGTAGCCGTGACAGACGGCATCACCAACAAGAGCAAGCTACTCAAAGAGGGGAACCTCGCAAGGGCGCTCACGGCCTCGGCGGCGATCCCTCCCTTCTTCCGCGGCGTGGAGATCGGCAGTACAAAGTACTACGACGGCGCATTTTCGGACGCCATTCCCGCGGACTACTGCAAACAGCTCGGCGCCGATTTTGTCATCGGGATCGACCTCTCCGCTTTCAACCCTCCCGAGGAGGAAAAGAGCACGATCGCCCGTCTCGTGGGTTCTGCCATCGCTGCGATGACGCCCGTGAGGTACCTTGAAAATGCCAAGACCCGTGGCTATGAGGCATCCGACGTGATGATTCGGCCCAATCTGAGGAACTTTAAAGCGACAAACATCGATCCCGTCTCCATGGATGAAATGTTTGAAATCGGCTACGCGGCCGCAAAGGCACAGATCGAGGAGATCAAAACTAAGATCGACGCTTGGCAAAAGGAGAAGAGATGATACGCATGACGACGGCGGGGGAATCGCACGGGAAGGGGCTGTTTGCCATTCTCGAGGGCATTCCCGCAGGATTGGAATTGAATATCGAGGAGATCGACGCCCGCCTTGCGCTTCGGCAGAGCGGCTACGGCAGGGGTGCGCGGCAGAAGATAGAGAGCGATAAGGTGGAAATTCTCTCGGGCGTCAGGAACCGTGTGACGCTCGGCAGTCCCATTGCGCTCGCCGTGTGGAACCGCGACTACGAGAATTGGAAACACTGCATGGCTCCCGAGGGGTGCGATGCAGGGGAGCGGCGGCTCACCAAGGTCCGCCCGGGGCATGCAGATCTTGCGGGAATGTGCAAGTTCGGGCAGGACGACGCGAGGAATATTTTGGAACGTGCCTCCGCGCGGGAGACTGCCGTGCGGGTCGCGGCGGGGGAGATCTGCCGCCAATTTTTGGCAGCGCTCGGCATTGAGATCTGCGGCTTCGTGCGGAGCGTCGGCTCTGTCTCTGACGAAAAATCTTACACTTATGATGCGATTTCGAAGCGTTCGCCCCTCTTGGGCATGATAGATACAGACCTCGAAAGGGAGGCCTGCGCCCTCATCGACAGGGCACGAAAAGAGGGGGATACTTTGGGGGGAGTTGTTGAGCTCCGCGTGCGTGGGCTCAAGGCAGGCTTCGGCAGCTGTATGACGTATGCGGAGAAGCTTGACGCCCGCCTTACCTCCGCTCTCATGAGCGTGCAGGCTGTGAAGGGCGTGGAAGTCGGCCTCGGCTTTGCATCTGCCCGCTCTTTCGGCTCCGCCGTCCACGACGAAATCAATGTGAATTTCACCCGCCGCACCAACAACGCAGGCGGGATCGAGGGGGGCATGTCCAACGGGGAGGAACTTGTTCTCCGTGCGGCCATGAAGCCCATTCCCACCGTCATGAAGGGGCTCCGCACCGTCGATACGGATACCCTTGAACCGACCCTCTCCGCCCCCGAACGCAGCGACGTCTGCGCGGTTTTCGCCTGTGAGACGGTGTGCGAGGCCGCAATCGCCGCAGAGCTTGCCAAGGTCGTCTCCGAGCGTCTCGGCGGCGACACCATGGCTGAACTTGTGAGGCGCAACGGAGAACTGAAATGAGGACTTTTCACATCAATCTGAAGGGCACGGCAAAGAAAAGCATTATCGTCTGCCGCAAGAATGTTCTCTCCAAACAACTCAAATCCGATCTCTCTTGGCTGAAAGTGGGCGGTGCGCTCATCTTTACCGATTCCAACGTCTTTGCCCTCTACCAAAGGAAAATTGAATCGCTGACTCTCCCCGTCTTTGTCATGCCCGCGGGGGAGGAATTCAAGACCGAACAGACACTGTTTTCTCTCCTCAAGGCAATGGCGGAACACGGCCTTCGTCGCTCCTCCACGCTCATCGCCCTCGGCGGCGGCGTTGTGGGGGACATCGGCGGGCTCGCGGCGAGTCTCTACATGCGTGGGATCTCCTGCATTCAGGTCCCCACGACCCTCCTTGCGCAGGTGGACAGCTCCGTGGGCGGCAAGACTGCCATTGATTTTAACGGCGTGAAGAACCTCATCGGGGCCTTTCACCAGCCAATGTATGTCTATGCCGACCCCGCTTTTTTCAAGACCCTGCCCGAACGGGAGATCCGCTGCGGCCTCGGGGAGATCATAAAGCATGCCGCGCTGAACGCTCCGCTCTTCGACAAACTCATGCAGGATCGGGACCGTCTCTTCGACTTGGAATTCCTCGCTCAGATCGTGCCCGAAAACATTCAGATCAAGGCAGAGGTCGTGCAGAAGGACCCCTTGGAACATGGGCTCCGCCGCTGTTTAAACCTCGGCCACACAACGGGCCACGCGATCGAACTCACCCAAAAGAACTTGTCCCACGGGGAGTGCGTGCTCCTCGGCCTTCTCTATGAGAGCTATGTTGCCCGTCGG
>CANRDK010000140.1 GCA_947629345.1 uncultured Clostridia bacterium | reverse complement strand
CCGAACACAGAAGTTAAGCTCTCTCACGCCCAAAGTACTTGGCCCAACGGCCCGGGAGGATAGGTAGTTGCCGGATTTCATTGCTCCTTAGCTCAGTCGGTAGAGCACGCGGCTGTTAACCGCGGTGTCGTCAGTTCGAGTCTGACAGGAGCAGCCAAAGAATGAGTTGAACCGTTTTTGGGTTCGGCTCATTTTTTCGTGTAAGGCAAGCGATTTTCCGCTCTTTCGTGTTCGGCTGCGGTTTCTCGCTTCCATTCCATCATTGATAAAACCGTTCAAACAGGTCGCGCCTCGCCCCGTCGCATAAGAGGGGAAACGCAAACCGTCATTCGGAATGTAATACGTCCCGATTTTGTCTCGTTTCATAGTTGATTTTCGAAAGAGGTTTATGATACAATAGAGAAAATAAATGAAATAAAGGATAAGCAACAATGACGATTGAAGAAGAACTTAAAAAACAAAAAATCGAGTTTCTAATGCTCATGGATACCGATCCATATGAATGGGCGATTGATAGAGCATATTTGACCTTTTGTCGTGTTTTAGACGGTTATACAAAATGGGAAAAGGAAAAGTGCAAAATGGATACTCCAAAGAAAAAAGCAAGGGACTTGCTTCGTGGTAAAATAGAAGATTATTTCCAAAAACCGCCGCAAGATTTTGACAAATGGCATAGAGACTTGGCGACGTCTTTGCGCGAGGAATATAAGGACTTTTCTGCGCCCTCCTGTGGTTGTGCGTTCACCTATGGTTGTGCGCAAAAATGGATCAACATGACTTTCAAATACTTATATGCAATCACTGATTTCTCAGACTTACTTAAAGTTCCTGGAATCAGGAAAGAAGCTTTTCAATACTGCCATATTCCGCTTGATAGCTATGTGCTTAAAAATGCGACAACAGTTCTTCAATTACCGCCTCAATGGGGAGAAACGCCTTGGAGCAGATTAGATAATTATGATGAATATAAAGCATACGAAGATAGATTAAGACAATACGCTGAGGCGCATGACGTGTTTCCGCTCGATTTGGATTTTGCTCTTTGGGCCAAGGAGCCTGAAAAAGCACGAGCAGAACTTGAATCTTTAGGAATAATCCCATGACTGAACCCAAAAAACTTGCGCCGTTGCGCATTTTACAAATTTTATATAAGTATAGCGACTTCGATCATCCGCTGTGGCAGGAGGAGATTCAACGGTATCTTTTGCGCGACTACGGCATAGAACTTGAACGCAAGGCCATCGGGCGCGACGTGTCTTTATTGACGGCGGCGGGGTTTGATATCGACGTCATTCCCAAGTGTGGATGTTATCTCGTTACGCGTGTATTTGACGATGATGAGCTGCGCGTTCTCATTGACGCCGTGCTCTCGAGCGATATTCCGGAGGACAGAGCTCAAACGCTTGTAAAAAAGCTCTGCGGACTTTCAAGCAAATATTTTCGCTGCCCCGCAACGTCGAAAGAACAAAAGAAGCAATAACAAGGAGACTCATGACGAATTTTGAAAAACAGGCGTTCAAGTTCATCGAGCCGCGGACGCTCATATGCGAAGAGTTTGTCAGCGATTGGGAGGACGGCTGGCAGCTCGTCCGCTTCGATCTCGGCATCTGCCCTATCAATATCGACCTTTGGCACGCGGAGGGGGAAACCTTCGAGGAGGGGAAGAGATTTTCCCTGAAACTCCTTTTGATGCCCGGGGCGGAGTTTCTCAATGGTCCCAATGAGATCTTTCACGATGAGAAAGAGTACTATCGAGAGCGGACGATGAAGTCGATGGCGGCGGAGTCCATCATTCCGAGCGGGATTTTTTCTCCGAATGCCGATCCCAACTTCCATGAGAATGCTTCCGTCATTTTGCAGGCGAAGTTCAAGAGCGTCGAAAAGGTGAAATTCGGGAAAAAGAACGTCCTGCATCTCGTATTGAAGATGGAAGGGCTTGAATTTGATGCCTTCTTCGACGACGGCGTACTTCCCTTTGCAGAAGAGGGGAATGTCATTTCCGCCGCGTTTACGGCGGTCGGCGTGATCGTAAAAGAGGAGAGAAAGTAACATGTGGGGTGCGGTCATCGGCGATATCGTAGGCAGCCGCTACGAATTTGCCAATATTTATAAAAAGGATTTCCCGCTTTTTAGTTCTTATAACCACTTTACGGACGACACTGTCTGCACCATGGCGGTGGCGGAGGCGCTCTTGCGTTTCGGAGGCGTGGGGGACGATATTTTCCAAAGAGAACTCGTCCGACTTCTGCGAGAATATGTAAAGCGCTATCCGCACGGCGGCTACGGCGGAATGTTTAAAAGATGGGCGGCGGATGAGAGCATGGGAGCTTACAACAGCTTTGGAAACGGCTCCGCAATGCGCGTTTCGCCCGTCTCATGGTATGCAAAAAGCCTTGAAGAGGCGGAATATTTTGCAAAGCTGACGGCGGAAGTCACCCATAACCACCCCGAGGGGGTGAAGGGAGCGGTTGCCGTGGCGGGTGCGGGGTTCCTTGCGCGAAAAGGAAAGACGAAAGAGGAGATCAAGGCGTATCTCAAACAATATTACATCTTTGATATTTCCTGCGACGAATGGCGGGCAAAGCGACTGCCTTTCAACGAAACTTGCCAAGGAACTGTGCCCATTGCAATGGAGTGTTTTCTCGAATCGGAGAACTTTGAGGACACGGTGCGGATTGCCGTCTCGATGGGCGGGGACTCGGACACGATCGCGGCAATGGCAGGCGGCGTCGCGGGGGCGTTTTACGGCGTCGACGAATTTTACATCCAATTTGCGCGGCGCTATCTCGATGAGAAAATGCTCGCCGTCATCGATGAGTTTACGGGAAAATATTGCGGATAAAATTATCGGGAAAGGCAGCGGTCGGGAGCATGGCTCCCGACCGCTGCCTTTGATTCTCAAAACCGTTAAACTTCATGCGCTTTGATCCAAGCGAGAAGATCCTCATACTTCATTTCACTCTTTGCGAGAGAGAGCCCGATTTCGATGAGCTCCTCATCTGTCGCCTCCAAAGAGATGCCGTTGACTTCAAGGAAGGTCAAAAGCACATATACGCCGATGCGCTTGTTTCCGTCTACAAAGGCATGGTTGGAGACGAGCCCCGCACAGAGCCTTGCCGCCCGTCTCTTCGATGAGCAGACGATGGAGAAGCATCACCTTTTCTTTACCGAATTTGATCATTTCGCGAGTTCCTCAAACGCCTTGCGGTGTTTTTCCAAAACGCGCTTCGCCACGACGTCGATCTTTTCATCGTCCGAAAGTTCAAGCGCGGGATTATCCTGCAGATTCACGAGCATATAGCGCGGTTTATTGTTCTTGAAAATGACGACGCTTCCTTCCCTGTCCGCGATCCGCGTCGCACGAGAGAAATTCTGATTGGCCTCCGTGATGGAGAGAACTTGGCTTGTATTGATCAGCATGGTATCACCTCACTCTTATTATAACCGATAAATAGCTAAAAATCAACCTATTTTATAAAATTTTCGGAGCAAAAAAAACAGTCGGGAGTGCGCTCCCGACTGTTTTTGCATGGTATTTATTCTTCCGTGTAGATGATTTTGGTTTTGTTCGTATCGACGCCGAGGGTGGAGATGACGCTTTCAAACCGCTTCGGCAGGGTGAGGCGTTCCAGCCCCGCAAGGCGCAGGGAGAACTGCCCGATCTTCTTCACGCTCTTCGGGATCGTCAGATCTTTCAGCCCGCAGCACTCGCGGAAGGCGTGTTTGCCGATCTCTTTCAGCGTAGAGGGGAGAGCGACGCTTTCAAGCCGTTCGCAACCGTCGAATGCCTTTTCGCCGACCCGCGTCACGCCTTCCTCAACGACGACGCGTTTCAAGGCATAGCATTTTGTGAATGCGCCCTTCCCGATTGTTTTGATATTCTCGGGAACCGTCAATTCCTCAAATCCACACCCGAGAAACGCCTCTTCGTCGATTTTGGTGATGCGCTCATGCAGAACAACGTGCGACAGCTTGCAACACCCGTT
>CANRDK010000139.1 GCA_947629345.1 uncultured Clostridia bacterium | reverse complement strand
GAGAACCCCTCAGTCACGGCAAGGGCAGCCGTGACAGCTCCCCTAAGAGGGGAGCCAAGGGCGGCCCGAAACCAGTCATCCTCCCTCCATTTCTCCGCATATTTTGATTGACGAAAGTGCAAATGTGTGGTACAATGGAGCCATGGAGCAAATCGTTGCGTTCGACATTGGGGACAGGCGCATCGGCGTCGCCTTTTCCGACCCCTTCGGGGAGTACGCCATGCCCTCCGATACCTACTTCCGCACGGGGGACTTTCAGAGGGATGTTGCAGCAATCTTCGAGATCGCAAAGAGCAGGAATGCCGCCCTCATCGTCTGCGGGCTTCCCCTCAATGCCGACGGCACCGAGAGCGTTCAGACCCAAAAGACCAAACGCTTCATCGATGCCCTCAGAAAGATCGCAACCGTCCCCGTGCTCACCGAGGACGAACGCTTTTCCACCCTGCAGGCGAGGGGGGACCTCGTGCAGATGGGGATGAGCGCCAAGCACGACAAAAAGAAAAAGAATGTAGATTCCCTTGCGGCGGCCTACATTCTCGAACGATATCTTGAAGAAAAAAAGAGAGGTGACAGCATGAAAGAGGAAACAAACAACTACGAAGAGGACAACATCGTGACGCTCGTCAACGAGGACGGCGAGGAGCTCTCCTTTGAGCACCTTCTTACCTTTGAGTACAAGAAGGAGTGGTACATTGCACTGGCTCCCGTCGGGGAACCCGAGGAGACCTCTGAGGACGAGGAGGACAGCGGCGAGGAGATCGTCATCTACCATCTCGTCGGCGGCGAGGAGGATGAAGAGCTCGAGACCATCGACGACGACGCCCTCTTGGACGAAGTTTTTGCCGAATTCTGCAACCAATACGAAGATTTTGAGGATGCGGATGAGGCGGCTGAGCTCGACGGCGACGAGGAATAAGCCGATTTTCGATGAACAAGAGAAATTATGACAGGGAAATGCTCGACATTCTGAGCGCAAACGAGGGGAAGCGGCTGCTTCTCCATAGTTGCTGTGCGCCCTGTTCGAGCTACTGTCTCACGCAGGTCGCCCCGATCCTCAGGACGACCGTTTTTTATTTCAATCCCAATCTCGACAGCGAGGAGGAGTACCTTCACCGCAAGAGCGAGCAGATACGGCTGCTCAAGGAGACGGGCGCGGCCGATTTTTTGGACTGCGATTACGAAAAAGAGGCCTTTGAGGAGATCGCCAAGGGGTACGAAGGGGAGCCAGAGGGGGGCGCACGGTGCAAGCGGTGCTACTTGCTGCGGCTCGAACGCACGGCGCAGGAGGCCCAAAAGGGAGGATATGACTTTTTCGGCACGACGCTCACCGTCTCACCCCTCAAGGACGGCGAGGCATTGAACGCGATCGGCTTTGCGCTCGAGGAGAAGTACGGGGTGCGCTATCTTCCCTCCGATTTTAAAAAGAGGAACGGGTACCTCCGTTCCATCGAACTCTCCAAAAAATACAACTTATATCGCCAAAACTACTGCGGCTGTGAGTATTCCCGCCGCTCATCCTGAGCGCAGCGAAGGATCCCATAAAACCAACGGAGGCCTGTGGCGTGGGAGTGATTGAGAACGTCCCCGCCCCTACCCCCTTCCCAAGGAGGGGGCATGGACTTCGTTCGAGGGCGTACCCCCACCCCTACCCCGCCCCCTTACGCAGGGGGCGGGCAAGAGGAACGAGCGGGGCATGACGTTCGAGCTGAGGACGGACCCTTGGCTCCCCCCTCGGGGGGAGCTGTCACGCAGTGACTGAGGAGGGGATTTCGGCCCCCAAAAAGGGCAGTAAGGTTATCTTTACCACAATTTTAAATTTTTAATTTATAATTTTCAATTTCCCATCTCCTCCCCTGTCAGCAGGTGGCGGGAGAAAGCGGCGGAGAGGGGAGAGCCCTGTTCGGCGGCGGCCAAAAATTCCTCCATTCTCTCGGCCGAATGCTCTGCGGCGGAGAGGAAGAGCGCGTCGGCATTCTCTGCCTCCGTCAGACGGGAAAAGAGGGGGTTCTCCGTAATGTCGGGATTTGGCGTGCGGCGGGGATAGAGCTGCGGAACAACAGGCAATAAGTAGCGAAAATGTTTCCTGTGGAAATGCTTCAAAAACCATCGAAAAAAGCGGAGACAGCGGTTGAATGCGCCCCGCTCTATTTTTTTGCCCCAGATATTTGCAGCATCGCGCAGATATGCATATAACACGCCCTCGCGGGCGATTTTCTTGAGGTCGAAGGGCCACTTGTAGCCGCGCACACCTTGTTCCTCCAACGTCGCAGCAAAGTAGACGTCCCAATCGTTCTCAATGCGCTGGTGTTCCCTCTTTTTGAGATGATTCTCCTTTAAATATCCATAGACAAAGGGGTGAAAGGCGACGTCCCCCTCGAGATGGGTGCAGAAGCCGAGGGCATAGGCGAGGCACTTCTGTCTCTCTTCCCCCGTGCGGGAGGAGAGGGCGGCAAGGAGAGCTTCAAACCAGCGGAACAGTCCGCCGCGGTGCAGGGCCCTTCCGAAATTTCCTTTTTTCTGGGGCTGATAGAAGAAAAAGAGGTCGGGCCCCTGTGCACCGAGGTAATAATAGTCGGGCTCGGATAGGGCGGCCTGCCTGTGCTCTTTTTTGAGAAGGGCTGCCGCGCTCTTTGCGATGAGTTCGTGGGTGATGGTCGAAGGCATGATCTCTCCTGTCTCTTCAATTATAGTGCAGTTTTGTAGGATTTTAAACGGATTTTTTGCCCATGGCTCCCGTTGAACGCACGGGAGTGGGGTCGCTCATGCTGAGCGTCAGCGAAGCATCCCGTTGAACGCACGGAGGTCCGTTGGTTTAATGGGATCCTTCGCTACGCTCAGGATGAGCGGGCCAGACCGACTTGCTTTTCTCGTTCATTCTGAGCGTGCGTCCCTCAATGCGCTCTCTCGCCGAACAGGCAGGTGCCGAGACGGACCATGTTGGAGCCGTGCTCGAGGCAGAGACGGTAGTCCCCGCTCATTCCCATCGAGAGATAGGCAATATCCCCGTCTTTCGCACGATAAGTCTCAAATAATTGCCGCATTTCCCTGCAGAGAGAGGCGAGATATGCCAATTCTCCCTCCGCGGGCAGCATGGCCATAAAGCCCTTCACTCTGACGCCCGCAAGCGCAGAGATCTTGCCGTATGCCTCGTCCGCTTCCCCGATGGGAATGCCTCCCTTTTGCGTTTCTCCCAAATTGATCTCGATGAGAATGTTCTGCACGGTGTTCCGTTCAATGGCGACACGGCATATCTCTTCGGCGAGATGCACGCTCCCCACGGAATGGATGAGGTCGCACTTCCCGATGAGATACTTGAGCTTGTTCGTCTGCAGATTCCCGATAAAGTGACGCTCCGCACCCTCGATCAGGGCATATTTGTCGCGGAATTCCTGCACTTTGTTCTCGCCGATCATCCCGATCCCCGCGTGAATGGCGCAGTTGATTTCCTCGGGCGTTCTCGTCTTTGTCGCCGCGACAAGGGAGACAGGCTCGCCGTATCCGTTCCCGCCGCGCAGTTCTTCCAAAACTTTCTTTACGTTTTGTTCGATATGTTCCATTGCCATTCTACTTTACTCTCTTTTGCGGAAAAAAGCAAGCGCAGGGGAGAAAATACGAGAATTTCTTGACATATCGTCCGAATTCCTGTAAAATGGTTGCATGATAATTTTGGGGCTGGACCCCGGTTTTGGGACAATGGGCTACGGCGTCATCGAAAAGGACGCGCGGGGGAATTGCACCGCTGTGGACTACGGCGCCGTCAAGACGCCCGCGTCGGAGAGCTTTCCCGTGCGGCTGTGCATTCTCGAGGAGAAGCTCAACGCCATTTTCGACACATTCAAGCCCGACGAGGCGGCGATGGAGGAGCTGTTCTTCTCCAAGAATATCACCACGGGCATTGCCGTTGCGCATGCGAGGGGGGTGATGCTTCTCACCTGCAACAAGCGGTGCGGGAAGATCTTTGAGTACACGCCCAACCAGATCAAGCAGGCGC
>CANRDK010000138.1 GCA_947629345.1 uncultured Clostridia bacterium | reverse complement strand
CACCCGAGAAACGCCTCTTCGTCGATTTTGGTGATGCGCTCATGCAGAACAACGTGCGACAGCTTGCAACACCCGTTAAAAACAGCAGGCCCAATAACCGTGACGTTCTTCGGAATGATCACGTCGGTCAGATTTCCGCAACCTGCCAAAGTGCCGCGTTTCAGTTCTTTCAGATTTTCCGAAAGGACGATGCGTTCTAACGTTTGGCAATCCCAAAAAGCTCGCTCGCCGATCTCCTTTACGCTGTTCGGGACTTTGATTTCGGCCGCCGCAATGTTTTGGAAGGCGGATCCTCCAATCGTCTCAATGCCCTCGGGGAGCGTTATGTCCTTTAGGTTCTCGCAACCTGAAAACGCAAAATCACCGATATGTTTTACGTTGCTTGGAATCAAAATCGATTTCAGGTTATGGCATTCGAAAAAAGCATAATTTTCGATATCCGTCACGCCGCTTGGGATGACGATCTCTTCAACTTCTTTGTTGCAATAAAATGCGGATTCGCCGATAATTTTCACATCATTCGGCATAGACGCACATCCGAATGAACAGACGATTTTTCCGGTCGAATTTTCAATCAGGCAGTTATTTTCGATACGATATGCGGAGTTGCCCTCTTCAAGCTCGATTTTCTCAAGGCTTTCGCATTCGGCAAAGGCTTCTTTTTCTATGCGCACTACGCTTTTGGGAATGAATACGCTCTTAAGTTTTTTACAACCGTAGAACACTCCCATGCTGATTTGCGTAAGGTTACGAGGAAGCCGAATATGTTCAAGCTGCAGACAACGACCAAAGGCGGCAGTCCCGATTTCCGTTATGCTGTCCGGAAGTTCGATTTCGGAAAACGCACAGCCCGGGAGAATCTCATCAAACCATGTTTTCCCCGCAAACGCATATTCCCCGATTTTTGTAACGCTTTTCGGGATCTCAATGCTTGTAAGGTTACGGCAACTCATGAAGGTGCTGTCCTTGATCTCGGTCAGTCCCTCGGGGAGCCGAATGTGCTCAAGTTTATCGCAAGACATAAATGCGCCTTCGCCGAGTTCGGTCAGTCCCTCGGGGAGTTCGATTTCGGAAAACGCGCAGCCGGGTTGATTGTCTCCGCGAGGCATTCGTCCCCCGCCAAATGCATGGTCGCCGATTTTTGTAACACTCTTCGGGATCACGAGATGGTCGATACTTTGACACCATGCAAACGCTTCATTCCCGATTTCGGTCAATCCAACGGGAAGTTGGGGGCTCTTCATGTCCCAACAACCGAGGAAAGCTCGGTTGCCTATCTTTGTTACGCTCTCGGGGATAATGACTTTCTCCAAATTACTCCAATATAATTTCGAAAATGCATCGTCGCCGATTTCCGTTACGCCGTTTGGGATCGTGATTTCAGTCAAGCTCTTACATACCGTAATAAGTTTATTCGTTGCCTTTTCGATCAAACAGCCGTTTTGGCTTTTGTAAATGGGGTGGCCCTTTGCCACGATGAGTTCTTTGAGCTTTTTGTCTTGCAGCATGTAGGGGTCGAAATCCGTTAAGGTGCTCGGAATGAAGATTCTTTCGATTTTGTCAAAAGAAGTAATTATTTCTTTGCCGAGTTTCGTTACGCCTTCCGAAAATACGACCTTTCTCAAAAAATAGCAAGAGTCAAAAACACAATCGCCGAGTTCTTTCACGCTACCCGGAATCGTGATTTCAGGCATGCAGCCATGTAGAGCACCATCGCCGATGATTTCCACCCCCTCCGGGATGGGGCAATTCATGCGCCACATGATGAGTTTTTTCGTAGCCCGTTCGATCAAACAGCCATTTTCAGAGTAATATGCGGGGTTTTCCTCTTTGATTTCGATTTCAGGATCGTTTTGCCATCCGCAGTAAATAACGGCGTTCTTTTCAATTTCCGTTACGGTTGTGGGAACAAAAATTTTTGCAAGCATTTTACAGCGCTCAAATGCGTAAGAGCAGATTTTTGTAACGCCGTTCGGAAGGACGATTTGTTCCACGGAGCTATTTTCATAAAATGCACGAAAGCCGATGACCGTTACGCCGTCGGGCACGATAATTTTTCTGTCCATACCTTTTGCCTTAACGAGTAAGCCGTCTTGGATATCGAACGTTGCCATAATCTTTCTCCCAATCGTAAATACAACTGCATTATAGCACAGCGGAGAAACAAAAATCAACTATAAAAATACCGAAGCGGGATATTCTTGAAAAATTTTCAGGGGGGAAGCGCGGGATGATGGGGGCGGACTGCGTTTGGGGGGGGATTCTTCGGCTTCGCCTATGGCTCCGCTCAGAATGACGCAGAGGGTGGGCGATACGGGCTGTTTTGCACTCAAAAAAATTTTAAGAAATTTTCAAAAACCCCCTCATTTTAGTCGGGTTTGGGTAGGTCAATGTGCTATAATGCCCGCACAAACAAAACCGCACACAAAAAATTTCCGAAAATTTTGCTCATGAGACATTTTCGGTACGCATTATAGTTGAATTTTCAAAAAGCAATCTGCTATAATGCCGTCACAGAGCAGGAGCGCGTCGCTGCTTTGCCCAATTTCCCCATTGTAAAAAATATCGTGAGGTATATACATGAAAGAATTTGAAAGCGTGATCGGGTACGAGAGTGTAAAAAAAGAGCTGGAACGTCTTTGCGACGTTCTCAAAAACAATGAGAAGTACGCCCGTCTCGGGGTGGAGATGCCGCACGGGCTCATGCTCTACGGCGAGCCCGGCGTGGGCAAGACGACGATGGCGAATTGCTTCATTGCGGCGCTCGGGTGGAAGGTCTTTCTCTGCCGCAAGGCAAAGTCGGACGGGGAATTCGTCGATGAGATCAAAAAGACGTTTGAAGATGCGAAGGCGCAGGCGCCTTCCGTCGTCTTTTTGGATGACCTCGACAAGTTTGCCAACGACGATGAAAATCACACCAATTCCGAAGAATATGTCACCGTGCAATCCTGCATCGACGGTGTGCGGGGAAAGGGCGTCTTTGTGCTTGCGACGGCGAATAATACCCGCAACTTCCCGAAATCGCTCCTTCGTTCGGGCAGATTCGATACGGTGATCGAAATCGATACGCCCGACGGGAAGGATGCGGAAAAGATCATCGCGCATTATCTTTCCCAAAAGAAGTTTGTCGCCGACGTCGATACAGAGGCGATCGCGCACATTCTCGAGGGGAAATCGTGCGCCGATCTCGAAAGGGTCGTCAACGAGGCGGGGATCTTCGCGGGGTTTGCGGGGAAAGAGACCATCGACATGGACTCCATTGTCCGTGCCTGTATGCGCGTGATCTTCAATGCACCCGAAGATGAAGAGCGCTATTCACTTTCCGCACAGAAACGCATCGCCTACCATGAAGCGGGGCACGCGGTCATTGCTGAGGTTTTGGAAGAGGGGAGCGTCAATCTCGCTTCCGTCTGTATGCACGATAGCCGAACGGGCGGGATCGCCTCCGTGTCGCAGTCGCCCGACTACTTTACTTCCACGACCTATATGGAAAGCCGTGTACTCTCTCTGCTCGGCGGTAGGGCAGCGACGGAACTCGTGTTCGGCGAGATCGATACGGGAGCAAGCAGCGACCTGCATCGCGCGTTCGATATCGTAGCGCGCCTTGTAGACGACTATGCCGGACGGGGATTTGCGCAGTATACGATGGGAGATTGCGGACATCATGTCACAGATTCAAAAGACGGCGCAATCAGACTTGAAATGGAGCGCTATTATTTTCGCGCCAAGAAAATTCTCGTCGAGAACAAGGCGTTTCTCGACGCGCTTGCAGAGGCTCTCTTTGAAAAGAAAACGCTCCTCGGCGCGGAGATCCGCAAAATTAAAGCCGCCTCGAAAGAGGCGGCGTGACGGGCGGGAATTATTCGAGGCGGCGGGGATTGTCCGTCCGCTCCAACAGATAATCGACGGACACGCGGAAATAGTCGGCGAGAGCGACGAGCGTCTTATAGTCCGCTTCCCGCTCTCCCGTCTCATACCGTGAGATACTGTTTTG
>CANRDK010000137.1 GCA_947629345.1 uncultured Clostridia bacterium | reverse complement strand
CTGTGCCCCTATCCCTCACGCATACAACTCTGTCATTTGAACCATCCACTTTTGTTTCAAAAAATTGCCCCAGTTTCACGGAGCAGGATGAGAAAACGGAAACTAACCCGAAGAATCTCGCGGGGCGTTTGTAAGCGAACGTGCGGCGAGATGCTTCGGTACAACCCCCGTAGACTGCGTTCATTTTTCCGTTCTCAGCATGACGCCGCACGCACGGGGGTCCGTAAGTCTAATGGGATTCTTCGGTCGCCGGCGCTCCCTCAGAATGAGCGGCGGAGACGCACACGGACACGGTGCGCTCATGATGGGCAGAAGCGGGTACCTTCTCCATGCCGTGGGGAACTTTACAAAAGTTTCAAAACGTGGTATACTGTAAAAAAGGAGGCGGGGAATGGAAAAAAAGTACGTTGCGATCGATTTGAAGTCCTTCTATGCCTCCGTGGAATGTGTCGCGCGGGGGCTCGATCCCTTGGACACCAACCTCATCGTCGCGGACAGCTCCCGCACCGAAAAGACCATCTGCCTCGCCGTTTCCCCCTCTCTGAAGGAGTACGGCATTCCCGGGAGGGCCCGTCTCTTTGAGGTCGTGGAGCGCATGCGGGAGGTCAACCGCGAGCGGAAGAAAAAATCCCCCCTCAAATCTTTTACGGGGAAATCCTGTCTCAAGAGTGAACTCCTCGCCGATCCCTTCCTCGAGGCCGATTATGTCATCGCTCCCCCGCAGATGGCGCGGTATGAAAAGATCAGCGCGTCCATCTTCGACATTTACCAACAGTATGTCGCCCCCGAGGATATCCATGTCTATTCCATCGACGAGGTGTTTATCGACGTCACGGGCTATCTCGATCTGTATCGGCTCACGGCGCACGAGCTCACCGTCAGGATGATCCGAGACGTGCTGAAACAGACGGGCATCACCGCCACGGCAGGCATCGGGAGCAATCTGTACCTCGCCAAGGTTGCAATGGATATCGTCGCCAAGCATGTTCCCGCCGACGCCGACGGGGTCCGCATTGCCGAGCTCGACGAAGCGGGCTACCGCCGTCTCCTATGGGAACATACGCCGCTCACCGATTTCTGGCGCGTGGGGAGGGGATATGCGAAGAGACTTGAGGCAAACGGCATGTTCACGATGGGGGATATCGCCCGCCGCAGCCTCAAAAATGAAGACTTATTGTACAAATTGTTCGGTGTGAACGCGGAATTGCTCATCGATCACGCGTGGGGTTGGGAGCCCTGCACGATCGCGGACATCAAGGCCTACCGTCCCGCCGCAAACAGCCTGAGTTCGGGGCAGGTGTTGAGCTGTGCCTACACGGCCGAGAAGGGAAAACTCATCGTGAAGGAGATGACGGACCTCCTCGTTTTGGACCTCGTATCCAAGCGGCTGAAGACCCGCCAGATCGGGCTCTATGTCGGCTATGACATCGAGAATCTTAAGAACGGAAAACAATATCACGGAGAGGTCGTCGCGGACCATTACGGGCGGGTCGTTCCGAAACCTGCAACAGGTACAGAAAATTTGAGCGGCTATACCTCATCTACACGGGAAATTTTGGAGGCTGTGTCGCGGCTTTACGATAGAATTGTTGACAAAAATTTACTTGTGAGGCGCATGAGCGTTGTCGCCAACGACGTCCTTCCCGACGACGGCATTCCCGAGGAAAGACCACAGCAGATGGACCTCTTCACCGACTATGCGGCGGAGGAGGAGAAGAAAAAGGAGCGGGCGACCGAGCTCGAGAAGGAGCGGAAAATGCAGGAGGCGACCCTCTCCGTGCAGAGCAAATTCGGCAAAAATGCCCTCTTAAAGGGCATGAATTTCGAGGAAGGGGCCACCACGCGGGAGCGGAACGGCCAGATCGGAGGGCACAAAAAGTGAGTTCAAAATACGACGATATCATCTCTTTGCCGCACCATCAGTCGGCGACCCGCCCGCACATGACGAATTTACAGCGTGCGGCGCAGTTTTCGGCCTTTGCGGCCCTCAAGGGGTTCGACGAGGAGATCGAGGAGACCGCCCGCTACACGGAGGAGGGGGTCGAACTCTCCGAGGAGAGAAAGACGGAGCTCGGCGAGAAGATATCGACACTCAAGCGGGGGCAGAAAATCACCGTGACCTACTTTTTGCCCGACCAAAAAAAGGCAGGCGGGGCCTACCTCACGAAGCATGGAATTTTGAAAAAAATCGATGTTATAGGCGATTTTCTCGTGTTTTCGGACGGGGAGATCATTCCGTTTTGCAACATTACGGAGGTGAGTTGACCTTCTTCTTGGGGTCCGTAAGTCTAATGGGATTCTTCGGTCGCTTTGCTCCCTCAGAATGAGCGGTCGGTGCGATTGAGAACGTCCCCGCCCCCTACCCCCTCCCCAAGGAGGGGGCACGACGCTCATCCTGCTCAGCTCCTTCCTTTCGCCCGCCCCCTGCGTAAGGGGGCGGGGTAGGGGTGGGGGTACGCCCTCCAACGAAGTCCGTAAGTCTAATGGGATTCTTCGGTCGCTGGCGCTCCCTCAGAATGAGCGCGCGGGGACACGGGCTCCCTTTCTCAGCATGACGCTGCTTGTTCCGTTCTCGGCGACACCCCCTCAGTCACGGCAAGGACAGCCGTGACAGCTTCCCCTCGAGGGGGAGCCAAGGGGACCCCTGAGAGGGGAAGCAAGAGAGCTCACATTTCGCTGATCCCCAATAGATAATCTGCGGAGACATGAAAAAAATTGTGGAGAGCCACAATGTAGCTCGCCTTCGGTTCATTGACTTCACGTTCCCAGTAATCGATCGCCTTTTGGCTGACCCCGATCTGTTTCGCAAGCGCCGCCTGCGACAGCTTCCTTTCTACCCGCAGTTCTTTGATCCTTTTCCCTATCATTTTATCTCAATTATAGAAATTTTCTTCTTAAAACACTTGACAAAGAAGAATTCTTCTTTTATAATAATATCGAAAAATTTACAAAGGAGGTTCAACGTGTCAAAGTCAAAGAAAGGAAAGCTGAAAGTCAAGGTCAGAAAGTACGCGTTCGGCTGCCAGATCCTGAAGTTTGAGAAGAAATGTTTCGACTGGGTGTGCGGAGGTCATCTCGTTACCGATGTAGATGACGGATATGAAGTGAGCGATACAGCGATCACGCATAAACACCATATTGTCAAATCTGTCTATTTCGGACGTCCCTACGACTATGCGAAGAATTTTCTGTTCAGCTTTACAGAGTTTTTGAGCAATATCGTATCGTTCTTCCGCGTTCTCGTGCTCAATCTTCTCATCCCTGCGGTGATCGGCGGGATCATTGCAATGGTGCTCCTGCCCGACTACATTCCCATGATCATCGGGATCTATGCGGGTGTATACGGCGGTCTCATCGTTCTTTCCCTTGCGCTGGCGGGGCTTGGATATTTATGGCGGAAAGTCTTTAAACTCAGAGAGAAGACGGACAAGATCCAAGTCGCAGCCGGATATGCGCCTTGGTCGGATTACGAGGACAACAATTCCACGGAATACGATTACGAATAACCTCTGAACAAACGACATTCACGGGCGGCAACATGCGGTTGCTGCCCGTAGTTTTAGGATACACGCTTATGCTTGCTTTTGCGGGGATGGGCAATGCGTTCCTTAATTAAAAATTCAAAATTAAAAATTGTGGCGGGGGAATGACACCCCCTCAGTCACGGCAAGGACACCCGTGACAGCTCCCCCTCGAGGGGGAGCCGAGGGGACCGACCTCATCCCGCCCCGCGCGCTCAGCATGAGCGTTCTCCCGTTCTCAGCATGACGCCGCCTACTGACGGGGCGGATACAGACTGCGGTCGTTGCCCACCCCCCTACCCCCCTCCTCGGGAGGGGGCACGGTAAGGGCTCTTCCAAGGAGGGAGCACGGTGACCCCTTGGCTCCCCTTGTAGGGGAGCTGTCACGAAGTGACTGAGGGGTTCATGTGGGGAGCACGGAACCCTATCGGCCCTTTGGGCCACTTCCCCTAAGAGGGGAAGCAAGGGGGACCCTAAGAGGGGAAGC
>CANRDK010000136.1 GCA_947629345.1 uncultured Clostridia bacterium | reverse complement strand
ATAGAAGTCGGAGAATTTTCTTAAATTCCTCTTCTCGTAGAGCAGCTGAATGGTCGCCTCGCTCATGCCCTCGACGTCGGCGGCATTCTTGGTGCAGTAGTGGGTGAGCCGCTGGACGACGCGGGGCGGACAGGACTTATTGAGGCAGAAGAGATTCGCCCCAATTTCCTCGATTTTACTGCCGCAGTAGGGGCAGGTAGAAGGTTTTTGTGCAGGGGGGGCTTCGGACATGGTATCGTCAAATGCGCCCAAGATCTCGGGAATGACCTCGTTGGAGCGGCGGATGAGCACCCTCGCCCCGACGCGGACATGCTTGCGGGTAATATCGCCGAAGTTGTTGAGCGTGGCCCTTCGGACGGTGGCGCCTGCGAGCTCCACGGGATCGACTTTGGCAAGCGGGGTGAGCTTCCCCGTGCGGCCGACCTGCCAGAAGATCTCTCTGACCGTCGTCTCTGCCTCCTCCGCCTCGAACTTGTAGGCAATGGCCCAGCGGGGGAATTTGTCGGTATAGCCCATTCTGTCCCGCACAGCCGTCTCGTTGACCTTGATCACCGCCCCGTCTGTGAGATAGTCGATCTTACGGCGTTCGACCTCGATCTCATCGACGGCGTCCTGCACCTCCTCCGCAGTTTTGCACACCTTGAAGAAGGGATAGGTCTTGAACCCTTCCCGCCTCAAAAACTCCTTCTCCGCCGCCTGCGAGGGAAGGGGGTCCTCACTCATGTAGTTGATATCGTAGAAGAGGATCTCCACCCCCCGCTCCGCCGTCATCTTGGGGTCGAGGTTCCTCACCGCCCCCGCCGCAGCGTTGCGGGCGTTCTTTAAGGCATCCGCGGGGTGTTCACGGTTGTATTTTTCGAGCACGGAGAGACGGATGACCGCTTCGCCGCGGACCTCGAGGGTGCCCTGATATCCGATCTTCAGCGGGAAACTGCGGATCGTGAGGACCTGCGCCGTAACGTCCTCCCCCTCGATGCCGTTGCCGCGCGTCGAGGCCCGCACAAATGCGCCGTTTTCGTAGGTCAAACAGACGGTGAGACCGTCGTACTTATATTCCACGGTGAATCCTGCGTCCTCGTCCACTTTTTTGACGCGGGTAAAGAAGGCGGCGAGTTCGTCCTCGGTGACGGCCTTGTCCAAGGAATAGAGCCGCGCGATGTGGGTATGCCGCTCAAAGCCCTTGACGGGTTCGCCGCCCACACGGCGGGTCGGGGAATCGGGCTCCACGATGCCCGTCTCCCGCTCGATCTCCCTGAGTTCATCGTACAGTTTGTCGTATTCCCTGTCCGAATGGGTGGGAGCGTCGAGCACATAGTATTCGTATGCCCATTGGTTGAGCGTGTCGATGAGATAGCGTTGCCTGTCCATATTTCAGTCCTCCAAAACCTCGAGGGGCGCAAACGCCGCCGCGAGTTCCTTGTTCCCCGCCGCCGCAAAGTGGACGGTGATGAACAGATTTCTCCCCTCTCCCCGCATGGAGATGACCTCTCCCGTGCCGAAGCGGGTGTGTTTGACGAGCGATCCCACATGAAAGCGGGAGGTGTCCTTGGTCGGCTGCGGGGCCTGCGGAATGGCGGAAACGGGCCGCGTGCTCTTGGTCCGCTTGCCCGTGCCGAAGGTGTAGCCCTCGGGCTCGCGGTATGTTCCCACTTCCCGCGGCGCAGAGTTGCCGTAGCCGAACCTTCCGCCGCGCTCCCCGCCGTAACTATGATAGTTATCGCCGTAGCCTCTTCTGCCGTATGTACCGTACCCTTCTCCGCCCGTGTAATCGCCCGAATATCGCGTATATGTGTGCGTTTCGGGAAGTTTTAAAAGGTCCTTGAGCTCATCGACGAAGCGGGAGCGGACGGTGGGTTCCCTGCGCCCGTAGAGGTAGCGGGACTTGGTGCGGGTGAGATAGAGCATCCGCTTCGCCCGCGTGATGGCAACGTACATGAGCCGCCGTTCCTCCTCGATCCCGTTGGGGTCGTCCACCGCACGCGAGGTCGGCATGATATTCTCCTCGAGCCCCACCAAAAAGACGGTGTCGAATTCCAGTCCCTTGACGGCGTGAATGGTCGCGATCGTCACATAGTTGCCATCGTCCATCTCGTCGGTGTCCGAATAGAGGGTGACCTGTTGGAGATAGTCGGAGAGGGACGCGTCCGCATTCATGCGTGCATATTCATCGACGGAGTTCTGAAATTCGTCGATATTTGCACGTTTTGTGACCGATTCGTCCGAGTTATCGGCATATTGTTCACGCATCTGCGAGGTCTCGATGAGCTCCTTGGTGAGCTCGGAGACGTTGAGGTCCTGCGAGGCGATGACGAGCCCCTTGATGAACTTCCCGAACTCCCTGAGTTTTTCCTTCATGCCTGCGGAGAGGGGCAAAAAGTCACAGTCTGTCACGGCGTCGTAGAGGGAGAGGTCCTCCTCTCGGGCATAGTCCTGCATGGCCTGCATGGTCTTGTCGCCGATGCCCCGCTTGGGCACGTTGATGATGCGTTGAAGGGCCTCGTCGTCGTAGGGGTTGGCGATGAGGCGGAGGTAGGCCAAGATGTCCTTGATCTCCTTCCGCTCGAAGAACTTAAAGCCGCCGAAGACCTTGTAATTGATGCCATATTTGGTGAATTCCTGCTCGTAGGCACGGGTGAGGGCGTTGATGCGCATGAGCACGGCGAAGTCGGAGAGTTTCTTCCCGTTCCGCACGCTCTCCGCGATGATGCGGGCGCAGTAGAGAGCTTCCCCCGCCTCCTCGTCCGATTCGTAGTAGACGGGCTTGTCCCCCTCCCCCGCGGCCGTCCAGAGCTCCTTGCCCTTGCGCTGAAAGTTGTGGGAGATGGAGGCGTTCGCAAGCGCGAGAATGGAGCCCGTGGAGCGGTAATTCCGCTGCAGTTTGTAGACCTTTGCCGTGGGAAAACTGCGTTCAAAGTGCAATATGTTCTCAATTTTTGCCCCGCGCCAGCCGTAGATGGACTGGTCGTCGTCGCCCACGACAAAGAGGTTTCCGTGCTCTGAAGTGAGCAGTTTGATGATATTGAACTGGACTTCGTTGGTGTCCTGAAATTCATCCACATGGATATAGCGGAACCTGCCCGCGAGGTACTTTCTCGCCTCGGCGTCGCTTGCAAGGAGGGAGAGCGCCTCCGTCAAGAGGTCGTCAAAGTCGAGGGCGTTGTTCTGCCTGAGGTGCACTTCGTAACGAGCATACACCTTGGCCGCAGCCTCGATATTTCGCTCATAAGTGTGAGATTTTAAATATTCGTCGGGCTTTTGGCCAAGCATTTTGGCGTTGGTGATATGATAGCGGACAGACTTTAAGAGCCCATCGTCGTCCGAGTAGCCGCACTCGCGGAAGGCCTGCTTGACCACGGCGTTGCGCTCCTGTTCCGAATAGATGGAAAAGTTCTCGTTGAGCCCCCGTTTTGCGGCATACATTCTCAGAATTTTCACGCACATGGAGTGGATGGTGCACACCCACATGCTGCGGGTATCGGTATAGCGTTCAAGCCGCTCACGCATTTCACGGGCGGCCTTGTTGGTGAAGGTGATGGCGAGGATATTGGAGGGATCCACCCTCATGTCCTCAACGAGATGTGCAATGCGGGCGGTGAGTACCCGCGTCTTTCCGCTCCCCGCGCCCGCGAGCACGAGCACCGCGCCCTCGGTATCGAACACGGGAAGTCGCTGTTCTTCATTCAGTTCCTGTAATTCTTCCATACGGAATCATTATAGCAAATCGGGAAAGAAAAGGCAAGCATTTGGCCCCATCAGTCACGCACGGGAGCCCATGCGTAGCGGCGTCATGCTGAGAACGGGAGCCTTACGCAGTCCACGAAAGCCGTACCGAAGCATCTCGCTGCATGCTTTATGGACTCCGCCATGGTGGCCCGCTCATGCTGAGCGTCAGCGAAGCATCCCGTTAAACGCACGGGAGTAATTAAAAATTTAAAATTAAAAATTAAAAATTGTTGTGGGGGATATTTAGAATAACACCCCCTCAGTCACTACGTGACAGCTCCCCTAAAAGGGGAGCCAAGGGGAGCCCGAACGCAGTCCACTTGCTTCCCCTTGTAGGGGAAGTACCCGCGCAGCGGGGGATAGGGTTCAAAAACCCCTCAGTCACTGCGTGACAGC
>CANRDK010000135.1 GCA_947629345.1 uncultured Clostridia bacterium | reverse complement strand
TCAAACGAAGTCCAACGGGAGCCTGTTCCCTCATTCCGAGCCCCGTAAGGGGCGAGAGAATCTCGCTCTAAGAACGGGAGTCCGTTGGTTTACGAGATCCGCTCGCTACGCTCGGGATGAGGATGACGTCCTCCCCTCGTCAGTCACCCCTCAAAATCAAAAAATAAGCAAAAATCATTAGGAGCGAAAGAGATATGAAAAAAGTTTTCAACCGATTTTTGACATTTGGTCTTTCGATCGCGATGCTCTTCGGGTTCATCACTTCGAACCCACTGCCTCAACCGACCGTCACAGCCGAAGCGGCCACCACTGCCGACAGCTATTACAGCGGCATCACTGCAACTGAGGACTCAGCCCTCTTAGGCCAGCTCCATGACCTTATCGTTAGTACGCACAAGACATATACCGATTATGATGCCTGTAAAAATATGACTTATATCAAGAAAACCGATCCCAGCATTGATGGGAAAGGTGTTCTTGAATTCTATACACATGAAACCATGACCACCGGATTTGGCAGTTCGGCAGGAATTTTAAACAGAGAGCATGTTTGGCCGAAATCCCTCGGACATTGGGAAACCAGCAATGCAGGTGCAGATCTGCACCACATTCGGCCGACTGAAACAAGACTGAACAACGATCGCGGAAACAAAAAATTCGGCGAAGTGACGGGCGGTACGGCGCAGTATTCCAGAACGACGAGCGAAGCTCAATCTCAGCTTGGCGGGTATGCCAATAGCTCCACCTTTATGCCCCTTGACAATGTCAAGGGCGACGTTGCGCGTATCGTCATGTACGTCTATACGCACTATAACACAGCGTCAAACGTCCACGGTACAGTGGAAAGCCGTGGATCGGGCGCTCTTACCTTTACAAAAGTTATAACTGCAAGTAATGAGTCTGCAGCAGAACAGCTCCTTCTTAAATGGAGCAAAGACGACCCCGTAGATGAGATCGAGCGTACGCGCAACGACGCTGTCTATGAGATCCAAGGCAACCGCAACCCGTTCATCGACCACCCCGAGTATGCCGAGGCGATTTGGGGCGGCGGCGCTGTCGATCCCAATCCCGGCGGCCAAGGCGGTCAGGGCGGCGGCACAACCGAAGAAGCAGGAAAATTCACGATAACACTCAATAGCTTTGATTTAGTTGATAATTATGATTTCCAAAGCTGGACAGCAGGCGGTGTGAGCGGGATTGCATATATCTTCGGCGGAAATGAAAAATATCCTCCCGAGCAGGGCATGCAGTTCAGCAAGGAAAAGGACGGCTACAGCTATTATCTTGCGAATACGACGGCTGTTCCCGGCGCGATTACCTCTGTTAAGTTGGTCGCGAACGGTAACTATGCGGAAGAATGGAGCGTTTTAACTTCTGATACTTCTTTCGGGCAAGTCACGGGCAGACCGTCAGGCGGCACGAACCAAGGGAAAAAGGAAGTTTCCACCTCGGGCGCAACATGGAATATCAGCGGCGACGATACATATTTTGCCGTCACATACGACACAACAGGCTTTACGGGCTATCTTGCAAGCATAGAAGTCACCTATGAAACCGACACGCCTACGCCTCCCCCTGTGACCGATACGGATCAAGAAAAGGTCAATAACGCGTTGAGTTCCCTGCAGGCCGCGAGAACCATCTCTGCGGCAGGCACCACGACGCTCGAAACAAAGAGCGGGGATGTCAACCTTGCATGGACGAAAACGTCGCCTGCGACCCTCCCGAACGGCATCACGTTCAGCGGCAACACGCTCACCGTCACCGACGACCGTCCCACCACGGACACCGTGATCACATTCAACGTCACGGCCTCTCTCAACGGCAAGACGGGGACAAAGTCGGTCACCATCACCGTCAAGGGCAAGACTGGCACCGTCACCCCTCCGAGCGGCGAAACAAAGACGTTCACGATCACGCCAGAGAGCTTTGAGATGACGGATGGCTACGGCTTTAAGACTTGGTCTGAGGGCGGCGTAGAGGGCATTGCGTTCATTTTCGGTGGAAGCGGCAACTATTCCGCGAGCGGAATGCAATTCAATAAGAAACAGGACAGTTACTACCTTGCGAGCACGACAGCTGTGCCCGGCGTAATCACTTCGGTAAAGGTAACGAATGCGGATGTAGCAGGTTCTTCGGATAGACCTTGGAAACTTCTCACTTCCACAGCTCCCTATGGTCAAGTTGCAGGTAAGCCCACGAACGGAAACGATCAGGGGACTAAGACCGTCACGACGTCGGGTGTAACTTGGAATGTCAGCGGCAACGATACATACTTTGCTTTGACGCTTGAACTCACGGGAGACAAGGGCGCGGCCTACCTCGACAGCATTGAAGTCACCTATGTGGCGGACGGGGGGACGGTGACGCCCGATCCCGACGTTCCCGATCCCGACACCCATATGCAGGCCCTTGCGGATGCGTTGAAGCCGTTCGAAAATCACGCCGAGTGGAACTTCGCCGTCACCGAATTAGACACGGGCGATGAGGGGACTTATCATGATTACTATGAATATCTCGGCTACGACCTCCTGAACCGCTATACAGCGAACGACAAGACATATACCGATTATGTAGCGTATGACGTAGCGACGGGCAAATCTACTTTCTATGCGGACATGGGCGACGGGACATACGAAGCGTATGCCGAAGAAACAGATGAGTACGAGGAGGCCATTTCCTATATTTATTCCATCGACCCCTCGGCTCTGAAAGACTATACATTCACCTATGCGAACGGAAAATATTCTGCTCAAAATCCCGCGGATGTCGGCAATGCGGTGCTCGGCGAATATGGCTATTATGATGATGACGATACATGGATCCCTTCCGTGTGGACATCATTCGACATCTATCTCGGGTCGGATGGCAAAGTTTCCAAGATCGTTGCCGTTCAGGATGGCCAAACCATGGAGTACACCTTCTCCAAGTACGGCACTGTGAACTTCACCCTTCCCGAAGTCGGCGGCACGGATCCCGTCGAGCCCGAACTTTCGGGGATCACGGTCTCTCCCGATACGCTCGAGCTCACCGTCGGCGGCACAAAGAACACCTCCGACTTCACCGTGACGGCGCAGCCCGCGGGCGCAACGCTCCCCGCGCTCACTTGGACGGTCACTGAGGAAGGGATCGTCAAGATCGAAAACGGCGTCATCACGGCGCTGACAGCGGGGCAGACGGCCATCAAGATCAAGGCAGGCGACTTTGAGGCGACGATCAATGTCACCGTCAAGGCGTCCGACACCACTGCCGAAGATACGGCAAAGGTGGAAGCCGCGCTCAATAAGCTTTCCGATGAGACCATCGAGGCGAGCAAGACGCTTGCAACAAATGACGGCGAAGTCCAACTCACTTGGACGCTGAAAACGGAAGATCTGCCCGAGGGCATCAAGTTTGAAAACAACACGATTTCGTTTACGGAGCTTCCCGCCGAGCAGACAGTTCTCACTTTTGAAGTCAAGGCCACACTCAACAATGTTGAGCAGACAAAGACGATCACGATTACAATTAAGGCAAAGCCCGTAACGCCGCCCGATCCCTCGGTTGAGGCAAATGCCAAGATCGCGGCTGCCAAGAAAGCCATTGAGGACGGCACGGTCACCTTCCAGAAGGAATTCACCGAACCCAACACCACGGGTGTGGACCTTCCCGCTACATACGAGGGAACGACGCTTGCATGGGCGCTGCAGGGGACGAGCGAGTACGTCAAGGTCGAAAACGGCAAGCTCATCGTTTCGGCCCTGCCCGAGAATGATTTGACGGTGACCCTCGTTGCCACCATCTCCTGCGAGCACGGCACTTCCCAGACGGCAAACGTTACAATTACCGTCAAGGCGAAGTCCGTAACTCCTCCCGTCGATCCCGACAAGGAGAACAGAGAGGCCGTTCAAGCCGCCCTCGCAAAGCTGAACGATGAGACCGTCAATGCGAACAAGACGTTTGCGGCAAGCGACGGCGACGTTCAATTCACATGGACGCTCAAGACGGAAACCGAGCTTCCCAAGGGCATCACCTTCAGCGGCAACACACTTACAATTACAGAACTTCCCGACGCGGAGACAGTTCTCACCTTCGAGGTCAAGGCCACGCTCGGCAATGTGACGGAGACCAAGACGGTCAAGGTCACGGTCGAGGCAAAGATCTTTGTGCCCGATCCCGACGAAGCGGACAGGGAGACCGTCACCAAGGCTCTTGCGACGCTTTCCGATG
>CANRDK010000134.1 GCA_947629345.1 uncultured Clostridia bacterium | reverse complement strand
CTCCTTTCTTTTATTCTACCATACCTCTGTCATTTTGTCATTTCTTTTTGTTCCAATTTTTCCGCCCCACGTTCCCCGTTCTCAGAATGACGCGGGGCTGCTGCCGTCGGTCTGCGGGATCCGCTCGGCTGCGCCTCGGGATGAGGAGATGGGCTCCCGTGCGTTTAACGGGATGCTTCGCTGACGCTCAGCATGAGCGGGCCTCCCGTTCTCAGAATGACGCGGGGCGGGGTCCGTTCTCGGCAGAACCCCTCAGTCACCTGCGGTGACAGCTCCCCTGAGGGGGGGAGCCAAGGGGACTTGCGTGACAGCTCCCCTGAGAGGGGAGCCGAGGGCGCGGACTCCCATTCTCAGAATGACGCGGGGTCTCGGGATGAGGGGGCGGTAAGCTCAGTACTTGATATGAAAATATTCAAGATATGCTTTAAATTTGTCCTGTGCGGCGAGGCAAGTGTCGCGGAGATACCCGCGCTCGTTCGGCCATTCCTTCAGTCCGCGATAGTAAAACAGTTTCAGCCGCTCGTCGATGATAAACGGCACAATGTTGTGCTTTAAACACTCCTGAAAGAGGAGCAGCCGTCCGATCCTGCCGTTTCCGTCCTGAAAGGGGTGGATACATTCAAAACGGTAATGAAAATCCAAGAGGTCGTCAAATGTCTTTTCCTTGGCAGAGTTGTAGGCGAGCAAGAGTTCTTTCATCCTGCCCTTGACCTCATCGGGGCTTGCCGTAAACATATCCCCGACGGTATTTGGCAGTTTTTTGTATTCCCCCACGGCGAACCATGCCTGCCTCGCGTCCGTTGTGCCGTTTTTGAGGGTGCGATGCAGTTCCTTGATGAACGTCTCCGTGATCGGCCGATGTGCATTCTCGATGATGAGATCGACACATTTGAAATGATTTGCCGTTTCTACGATGTCGTCCACACGCACAGCGCCGTCGCCGAAGCCGATCGTGTTGGTCTCAAATATGAATCGCGTCTGGTCATGCGTGAGGCGGCTGCCCTCGATGTGGTTGGAGTTGTATGTGAGTTCGATCTGAACTTTATGGTAAATGCCGCCCGAAAGTTTCGCTTTCATCTCGGCGGAGAGGATCTCAGACAGCGTCGTGGGGCTCTTTTGGTTGATACGGACAGGTTTTTGCGCGTCAAAGGGGATATTCCATGTCTTTCCCGTCAGAAATGCGCCGTCGATCTTGCCGAGAGCACAGTAATTGCGAACGCTCCGCTCGGACAGACCCCATTTTCTTGCCGTTTGGGTAACAGAGAGATACTTCATAGGTCACCTCAGCTTGTATTATAACGCTTTATCGGCAAAAAAGCAAGGAATACGACTATGATTTTGCTATGTTTTTGCCGATAGAGGAAGAGGGTGGAATGACACCCCCTCAGTCTCGCTACGCTCGGAATGAGGACGGGAGCCCCTACCCCCTCCTGAGGAGGGGGTAGGGGGTGGGCAACGACCGCAAAGAAAACCGCCCCGCGAGATTCTTCGGGTTAGTCTCCGTCCTTTCCTCCTACTCACGTTCTCAGAATGACGCGGGGTGGGGTCCGTTCTCGGCAGAACCCCTCAGTCACTGCGTGACAGCTCCCCTATGAGGGGAGCCAAGGGGACTTGCGTGACAGCTCCCCTGAGAGGGGAGCCGAGGGCGCGGACTCCCGTTTCTCAGAATGACGTGGGGAGGGGAGCCGAGGGGTGGGAAGGGTTTTGTACAAAATATGGTTCAAACTGTTGCATGAAACCGCAAAATGTGCTATAATTAACATGAAATACTACGCAAAAGAGGTATCTATGGCACAGCAGCATTATGACGCGAGCGACATTACCATCCTCGAAGGGCTCGAGGCGGTACGGCTCCGTCCCGGCATGTACATCGGCTCGACGGGCAAGAGCGGGCTTCACCATATTCTTTGGGAGATCGTCGATAACGCCATCGATGAGGCGGCGAACGGCTTTGCCGACAAGATCGACGTCCGTATTTATAAGGACAATTCCGTCTCCGTGGAGGACAACGGCCGCGGCATTCCCACCGACATTCACCCCAAGACAAAGGTCTCGGGCGTGCAGGTCGTCTTTACCCAGCTCCATGCGGGCGGAAAGTTTGACGAGCACAATTATTCCTTCTCGGGGGGCTTACACGGCGTGGGCGCATCGGTGACGAATGCCCTCTCCAAGTGGCTGAACGTCCGCGTCTGCCGCGACGGCAAGACGTTTGAGATGGGGTTCAAGTCCTATTACGACCCCAAGAAGAAGAGGATCGAATCGGGCATTCCCACGGGCCCCTTGACGGACGTCAAGAAAAAGACCAAAAAGCACGGTACCTTTGTGCACTTTTTGCCCGATGACGCCGTGTTCGGCGAGGCCGTGATCGATACGGAGACGGTCAACCGCCGTCTCCGTGAGCTTGCCTATCTCAACAAGGGGGTCACGATCACCCTCACCGACGAGCGCATGACGATGAACGACGCCCTCTCGGGGGAAGAGACCGAAGAGGGGGAAGTGAAGCAGCTCGGCATCGATGGCATGAAGCCGTACTCCGTCTCCTATTGCTTCGACGGCGGCATCTCCGATTTCGTCTCCGCGCTCAACGCAAAGAAGGAGACCCTTTACCGCAAGCCGCTCAGCTATCGGGGTGAAAAGGACGGGATCCTCGTGGAATTTGCCATTCAGCACACCACCGACTTCACCGAAAGCCTCTTCTCCTTTGTCAACAATATCCCGACGCCCGAGGGCGGCACCCATGAGTCGGGCTTCCGCAGCGGCCTCACCCGCGTCCTCAACGCCTACGCGCGGGACAACAAGCAGGTGAAGGACAAGGACGGCTTCCTCGGCGATGACTTCCGCGAGGGGCTGAACGTCGTGCTCTCCATCAAGATGAAGAATGTGCAGTTCGAGGGGCAGACCAAGACCAAACTCGGCAACCCCGAGGCCCGTGCGAGCGTGGAGAGCGTCACGGTGGAGGGCCTGAGGGCTCTCTCCTCCGATCCCAAGAATAAAAAGGCCTTTGATGAGATCATCAAGAAGGCACAGGGTGCGGCGAGGGTCCGCGTTGCGACGCGGCAGGCCAAGGACACCGCCCGCGCCAAGAACTCCATCGACTCCCTCCAGCTCGTCGGCAAGCTCGCCTCCTGCACGGGGAAGAAGCCCGAACTCAACGAGCTCTTCATCGTCGAGGGGGACTCCGCAGGCGGCACGGCCAAGCAGGCGAGGGTGCGGCAGTTCCAATCCATTCTGCCCCTCCGCGGCAAGCCCCTCAACGTCGAAAAGAAGCGGCTCGACCAAGTCCTCGCCAACGAGGAGATCCGCACCATGATCTCCGCCCTCGGCGCAGGCGTGGGGAACGACTTCAACGTGGATAAGATCAACTACCACAAGGTCATCATCCTCTCCGATGCCGACCAAGACGGTTTCCACATCCGCTGTATCCTCCTCACCTTCTTCTTCCGCTACATGCGGGAACTCGTCAACGCGGGGCACGTCTACATCGGCATGCCGCCCCTCTATAAGGTCTACAAGCAGAACAGCGCCGTCGAGGAATACGCCTACGACGACAATGAACTGCAGGAGAAGATCCAGAAGGTGGGCAAGGGGTATCTCATCCAGCGGTACAAGGGCCTCGGCGAGATGAGCGCAGACCAGCTCTGGAAGACGACGATGGACCCCGCGCGGCGCAATCTCACGCAGGTGACGGTGGAGGACGCCATCGCCGCCGACGACATGATCACCAAGCTCATGGGGGACGCCGTTGAGGGCAGAAAGGAATTTTTGAACAAGCACGCCAATTTCAACAAAGTGGACACGTTCATGGCGCGCGTCGATAAGAAGGGGGATACGAGCGATGAAGAAGAATGAGATGCAGCAGGCAGAGCCGCAGGGCCAGCTCTTTGTCACCCCTTTGGAAGAGGTGCTCCCCCAGTCCATGCTTCCCTATGCGGAATTCGTCATTCTGGACCGTGCACTTCCCCGCGTCGAGGACGGCTTGAAGCCCGTCCAGCGCAGGATCCTCTATACAATGTATGAAATGGGCCTCATGCCCGATAAGCCCCACAAGAAGTCGGCGCGTATCGTCGGCGACTGCATGGGTAAATACCACCCGCACGGCGACAGCTCCGTCTACGACGCCATGGTCCGCATGGCGCAGGACTTCAACATGGGCATGACCCTCGTCAACGGCCACGGCAATTTCGGCTCCGTGGACGGCGACCCCGCCGCGGCCATGCGCTATACC
>CANRDK010000133.1 GCA_947629345.1 uncultured Clostridia bacterium | reverse complement strand
GTTCAACGGGATGCGTCGCTGCGCTCAGCAGGAGCGGGGCGGGAGCTTAGGGCGAGGGAGGGGAGGTGCGGAATGCGGTGGCGGTTTGGCCCGTTTCCTGCCTGAAAAAGCGGGAGAAATTGTGCGGGGAGGGGAAATTCAGGTAATATGCCACTTCTGAGACGGTGTAGTCTGTCTCGAGCAGCAGCCGCTTTGCCTCGGCGATCCGCATGCGGATGAGATACCGCTTCAGCGTGACCCCCTCCGTCTCATGAAAGACCGCCGAGAGGTACTTTTCATGATACCCCAGCGCATCGGCAATGTCCTTCACCTTGATCTCCGAAAATCTGTGATAGGTGATGAATGTCTTGACGGAATCCACCAGCTGCTGCCGCTGGGAAAGGCCTGCCTCATCCTCCGTCTTGCTCTCCGCAAGTTCCAACAAAAGCTGCGTCGCGAGATAGCGGGAGCGTATGCTCCTCGGGTGTTCCGCCTCGGACTGAAGGAGCATATGCGCAAGCGTCTCTATGGTTTCCCGTTCCATGAATGCCGCTTGCGGCGGAAGGGAGACGGAGGCGGGGAGAGCTTCGCAGCGGAAATGCATCCAGTAGAACCTGCACTTGCACACCCGCGTGCCCCGCTGTACACGGGTGGGGGACATGATGAGGTATTCTCCCTCCCTCACATGGTACTCCCTGTCGTCGTCGGCAATGTAGAGTTCCCCCTCGGTGACGATCATCATCTCGTATTCAAACAGCCGCCGCGTGAGATGCTTCCAGTCCTTCTGCGGCGAGATGAACTCCCCGAACCAGAGCATGTCGACGGGCGTCTCCAAACAAAAGTGCAACATCTTACCTTTCGATACCCCCGTATTTCTTTCTGAGATTGTCAAAATCCAACGATATACTATAATGATAGTATCATATTTTGTGCAAAGTTACAATACTTGCAACAAAAAAAAGGGGGGGGAATTCCGAAAATGGAACAGAAAAAGACAAAGAAATGGCTGAAAGGGCTACTCGCCACCTTACTTTGTGTCCCGCTCTCGCTCGGCGTGCTTGTTGGCTGCGGCGGTGAAACGGGCGGTACAGGCGGAGAGACGGGAGACGAACAGGGCGATGAACAGGGCGACGAAACAAAGGATCCCATCGCACAATCCACCGTTCAAGACGCCTCCGCGCTCACCTACACGGGCATCGACGAAGTGACGATCACCGATCCCTATGCCGTGAACGCGCTCGACAAGGAGCTTGCCTACCTCGTCGATACGATCGATGCGGACAAACTTCTCTACTATTTCTATGTGAACGCCAAAATTCCCGATGAGGCGCAGGCCTCCGAGGGCTACGGCGGAAACTGGGAGGGGAAACTCATCGGCGGACACACGATGGGACACTATCTCACCGCCCTTGCGCAGGCCTATGCCAACGCAGGCACAAGCGCGGCGAGGAAGGCGGAAGTGCTCCAAAAGATAGAATATATCGTCGGCGAACTCAAAAAATGTCAGGATCATGCCGTCGAAGCGGGTGCGGAGGAAGGATTCATCTGGGGCGCACCGATGGTCAGCGGCAGTACCGACCCCGAAAAGCAGTTCGACAATGTGGAGCGCAACCTCGCAAATATCGAGACGCAGGCTTGGGTGCCGTGGTACACGATGCACAAGATCTTGGCGGGGCTCATCGACCTCTATGACATTGCGGGGAGCGAAGTTGCGCTCGGCGTCGCCGTGAAGCTGGGCGATTGGGTGTGCAACCGCGTCGGCAAGTGGTCCGCAGCGACCCAGAAGACGGTGCTCGGTATCGAATACGGCGGCATGAACGATGCGCTCTACAATCTCTATGCCGTGACGGGGGAGCAGAAGTACGCCGTCGCCGCCCACAAGTTCGACGAGGAGACTCTCTTTTCCAAGATCACGGGCAATGCGCCCAATTATCTCAGCGGCCTGCATGCGAACACGACGATCCCCAAGATCATCGGTGCGCTCAACGGCTACATAAAGCTCAAAAATGCCTCGGTGGAGGGGGTGAACACGTCGGGCTATCTCGAGGTCGCCGAGGACTTCTGGGATTACGTCATCAAGCATCACTCCTATGTGACGGGCGGCAATTCGGAGAACGAGCACTTCGGCTCCGAGGACACGCAGAATGCCCGCCGCGACAATATCAACTGCGAGACGTGCAACACCTATAACATGCTCAAGCTCTCCCGCATGCTCTTTACCCTCACGCAGGAGAGGAAATATCTCGACTATTACGAGAACACCTATTACAACGCGATCTGGTCCTCACAGAATCCCGAAACGGGCATGACCATGTATTTCCAGCCCATGGCGTCGGGGTATTTTAAGGTCTATTCCACACCCGAGGACAACTTCTGGTGCTGCACGGGCAGCGGCATGGAGAGCATGTCAAAGCTCAACGACAGCATCTACTACACGGCAAAAAATGCAACTTATGTTGCGATGTATCTCTCTTCCATCTACAAAACGGAGGGACTTGAACTCGTGCAGACGGCCGATCTCGAGAACTCCGATACGGCCAAGATCGAGATCAAGGAGGGGCAGACGACGCTCCGCCTCCGCAGGCCCTATTGGACGGGCGAATTCTCCGTCTCGGTGAACGGCGCACCCGTCGAGCTCAAGAAGAGCGACAAGTTCGTCTCTGTTGATGTCAAGGCGGGGGACACCGTCACGGTCAACGTGAAGAAGAATGTCAGGGCATATAACCTGACCGACGCGAGCGACTGTTATGCTTTCTTCTACGGTCCCTTCCTCCTCTCCGCCGAAATGGGCACGGAGGACATGCAGACGACGGGCCACGGGGCATTCAGCTCCGTCACCAAACCCGCCCGCGCCTACGGAGATGACCTCTATTCCGTCAACGCAGCAAACGTGACGGAGTTCATCAAGAACCTTTCGACCTATCTCATCAAGGGGGAGAACAACAAGTTCACCCTCACATGCAACAACGGCACGCTCACCTATTCCTATCATTTCCGCCAATATCAGCAGAGGTATGGCATCTATATGTACTTCACGACGGAGACGATCGAGAAGAATACGCCCGATTTCACTTGGGAAGAAAACTTGGGCGGCGGCTCCTCCATCCGTGCAGGCTACGGGCAGGACGAGAACAATCTTCAGACGAGCAGCGAGGACGGCACCGAATCTGCCTCCAACGTCGAGACGTACGGCACCTATCGCAGAGCGCTTGCGGGCGGGTGGTTCAGCTATGATATGCCCGTGACGGCGGATGCGGAGAACCGTCTCCTCGTCAACTTCGCCAAGGCAGACAACGGCAAGACGATCAAGATCTCCGTGGACGGCACCGAGGTCTATGCGGAGAGCCTCAACTACACGGGTGCGGAGAGCATGTACTCCGTGGGAATTCCCCTGAGCGAAACCCTCGTCAAGAACGCAAAGAATGGGTATGTCACCGTCCGCTTCGAGAGCAACAACGCACAGGACGCGGCAATGATCTGCGGCACGATCTTCATGCAGCACTTGGAGAACAACATGGCCTATTTCGTGGACTGCGGCGACTATTCCGTGAACACGACGGACGCTTCCGACCACTTCGGTATCTACAATTCCGTCACAGAACAGGTGTACGGCGCCGACCCCAAGACGGGCAAGAAATGGGGCATCGTGGACGAAAATTCAGCCAATATCGCGGGGACCTGCACAAAGGGGATCGGCACAAACACGACATGGGCGTATGAGGCCAATCAAGGGGACGTGAGCAAGACCGATTCCAACCGCTACACCAAGAACCAGTACGAAAACGGCTGGCAGACCATGAAACTTGCCTATAAGTTTGAACTTCCCGACGGGAAATATAAGGTCAAGGTATACTTTACCGACCCTTGGGGCTGTTCGCAGGAGCCTACGGTCAGCGCAAACGGCACGGTTTTGAAGTCTAATTGCGTCATGAATAAGGAAATTTCGATGGACGCGACGGTGACGGGCGGAGAGCTCCTCCTCGAATTCACGAACCAACGGAACGACTCCACGCGCAAGTGCATCAACCTCTGCTATATCATCATTTCGTTTGTAAAGTAACGTTTTTACGTTTTACGATTTGAAATTGAGTTTTGTGATTTGAAATTGAGTTTTATGATTTGAATTCGAGTTTTATGATTTGAAATTGAGCCCTATCCTTCTCGGATGGGGCTCAATTTTTCGCTCTCCCACCCTTCCTCTTGCCCGCCCCCTGCGTCAGGGAGGTAGGGGTTCCGACCATGCTTGCCCGCCCCCTGCGTCAGGGGGCGGGGTAGGGGTGGGGGTCCGCCCTCGTCGCTTCTGCCCCGACGTTCCAATCTCGTCATGGTGAGCGTAGTCGAACCATCACCTTATTCTCACCCCCTCAGTCTCGCTACGCTCGACAGCTCCCCCTCGGAGGGGGAGCCGTGTGTGCGGCGTCATGCTGAGAACGGAGTCCATGCCCCCTCCTGAGAACGGAGTCCATGCCCCCTCCCGAGGAGGGGGGTAGGGGGGTGGG
>CANRDK010000132.1 GCA_947629345.1 uncultured Clostridia bacterium | reverse complement strand
GCAATTTTGCAAAACTGTGCCCGCTATCTGAAGGTCGGCGGTGCGCTGTACTATTCCACCTGCTCCATTCTTGAGGGGGAGAACGACGGCGTTGTCGGGAGCTTTTTGAAGGAGCATTCGGACTTTGCCGCCGAGGAGATACATTCCCCGCTTCCGCACGAAAAAACGGCACATGGGTTGCAATTTTTGCCCGATACGGCATACGGCGCGGGCTTCTACGTTTGCAAATTGAGGCGCAAGGCATGAAGAAAATTTTGCAGGATCTGAATTTTGAAGAGCTCTCCTCGCTCGTCCTTGCACGGGGCGAAAAGTCCTTCCGCGCGCGGCAGCTCTTTGAGGGGCTCATGCAGGGGAAAGCCATCTCGGAGATCCCCATATCCGCCGCGCTCAAGGGGAGTCTTTTGGAGGAATACGAGGACGTTCCCGTCAAAATTTTGGAGACTTATGTGTCGAAAGACGGCACCAAGAAGTTCTTATTTCTCCTTGCGGACGGCAACATTGTCGAGGGCGTTCTGATGTCGTATAAGTACGGCAACACGCAGTGCATCTCCACGCAGGTGGGCTGCCGCATGGGGTGCAAGTTCTGCGCCTCCACCTTGAACGGCCGCATCCGCGACCTCACCGCGGGGGAAATTTTGGGGCAGATCCTCTGTGTCAACCGCGCGGAGGGGGGAACGCTGAAGGAGCGGAAAGTCACCAACGTCGTCCTCATGGGCAGCGGCGAACCCTTCGACAATTACGACAATGTTGTAAAGTTTTTGCGGCTCGTGACGGCGGAAGGGGGCATTCACATCAGCGCGAGGAATATCTCGCTTTCCACCTGCGGCCTCGTTCCAGAGATGAAGAGGTTTGCCCTCGAGAATATCCCCCTCAACCTCACCGTCTCCCTGCATGCCGTCACCGACGAGGAGAGGAAGCGCACCATGCCCATCGCAAACAGGTATAAGATCGCCGAGATCCTCGACGCTTGTAGCTTTTATTTTGAGCAGACGGGGCGGCGGTATATCTTTGAATACAGCCTGATCGCAGGCGAAAACTGCGATGATCAGCACGCGCTTGCCCTTTCGGCACTCCTGAAGGGGAGACCCTGCCATGTCAATCTCATTCGGCTCAACGAGGTCAAGGAGCGGGAGCTCAAGACGACGACCGAGAAGGACGCCTACCGTTTTTTGGGGATCTTGGAGAAGCAGGGCATCTCGGCGACTCTCCGCCGCAGCATGGGCTCCGACATCGGCGGCGCCTGCGGGCAACTGCGGGCGAGATATCTTTCTGAAGGAGAATAAGTGCGTAAATTTTAAAATTTTTCTTGACAATGCCGCATAATTATGCTATAATAATGCCACAATAACATAAAATGCTATGGAGGTAGAATATGCCGCAAATCATTCCGATTCGGGATTTAAGAGACACAACAAAGCTCTCAGAGATGTGTAATGCATCCAACGAACCTATTTTTGTTACGAAGAACGGGTACGGCGACATGGTCATCATGAGTATGGCCGCCTATGAGGAGAGGCTTGCGCAGGTCGAGATGTACGCCAAAATTATTGAGGGAAAGGCACAAGCAGACCGTGGAGAACTCACGGACGGACCCGCCGCATTTGCAAAATTGAGGGCGAAGCATATGAGCAATCATGACGAATGAACCCAGCCGCTCATCCTGAGCGCAGCGAAGGATCCCATAAAACCAACGGACTTCCGTGCGTTTAACGGGATGCTTCGCTGGCGCTCAGCATGAGCGAGCTCCCGTGTATGCCCCCTCCATGGGAGGGGGGTAGGGGGTGGGCCACCCTCAAACATAAGCAAAAAAAGGAGGAAACCATGGAAATCAAAATTGCGCCGAGCATTCTTGCGAGCGACTTTGCCCGCGTCGGCGAGACGGTAAAAAAATTGGAGGAATGCGGGGCCGACCTCATTCACTGCGACGTCATGGACGGGAATTTCGTGCCGCCCATCACCTTCGGCGCGCAGATGGTCAAGACCATCCGTCCCCACACAAACCTGCCCCTCGACTGTCATCTCATGGTGCTCCACCCCGAAACGCACATCGAGGACTTTGCAAGGGCGGGGGCGGACAATATCACCGTCCATGCCGAGGCGTGCGACATCCCCGCGCTCTTCCAAAAAATTGCAACTTATAGCGTAAAAAAGGCCGCCGTCATCAACCCCGAGACGGCTGTCGAAAAGGTCTTTCCCGCCGTGGAAGCGGGCGCAGACATGATCCTGCTCATGAGCGTGCACCCCGGCTGGGGCGGGCAGAAATTCATTCCTGAAACGCTGAAAAAAATAGAGTTATTGCGCGATTTCTGCATCAGATGCGGCAAGGCGGAGCTCGATATCGAGGTGGACGGCGGCATCACCGAGGAGAACGTGAAGGACGTCATTTCGGCGGGGGCAAACGTCATTGTCGCGGGCAGTACGGTGTTCAAATCGAAGGACATGGCCGAAACGATCCGGAGGTTGCGCGGATGATGAAGGAGGGATGCAAGCGGTTTGTCATTCTTCTCAACGGCGAACCGTACCGCGGCGAAATTCCTGCCGAAAATGCCTACGTCATCTGCTGTGACGGGGCCTATGCGTGGGCGAAAGGGCATGTGCGGATCGACGAAAATTTGGGCGATTATGATTCCTTTTCGGAGGTTCCCGACCCCGCGCCCCTCCACAAATTCCCCTCCGAAAAGGACGAAACGGACGGGGAACTCGCCGTAGACCGTGCGCTTGAACTCGGCGCTGCCGAAATCATCCTTTACGGCGGCGGGGGCAAGCGCGAGGACCACTTTTTGGGCAATCTCCACCTCATGTTCAAGGCGAAGAGGGCGGGCGCCTCTGCCATGATGAAGACGAACGGGGCGGAGATCTTCCTCTTTGGCGAGGGGGAACACAAATTTCCCTGCCGAACGGGGCAGACGGTTTCGCTGTTACCCTTTGGCGGCGACGCGCATATCATGGAATCATGGGGGCTCAAGTACCCGATGCACGATCTGTGGCTCCGCTACGGCTCCACGCGCGGCATCTCCAACCTCACGGCGGCGGAGGAATTTTCCTTCTGTGTCGAAAGGGGGTATGTGCTCGTCATCATCAACGAGGAGGTCGTATGATCATCTGTATCAAGCTGCCGAAAGTGCTCGGCTGTATTGTACGGCTGTTCTACCGAAGATGAAATATATCGATCTGCATACGGACGCTCTCACCAAAGAGGGCGTCCTTTCCGTTACCGAGGAGAGTTTGAAAAAGGGCGGCTGTTTTTTGGAATGCTTTGCTTGCTTCACCCCGCATGGAGGGCTCAACGAAACGCTGAAACTGTGCAATAAGTTTGAAAAAATGTGCAGTTCAAGCGGTTACCGATGGGTAAAAAGGGCGGAAGATCTGAGGGGAGAGGGCATTCACGCCATGCTGACGGTGGAAGGGGGCGAGGCCATTGAGGGGGACCTCAAAAATCTGCACTTATTGCACGAAAAAGGCGTCCGAATGATGACGCTCGTGTGGAACTTCGACAACGCCATCGGCGGAACGCATGGGGGAAGAGCGGTGGGGCGTACCTCGACCGCTCATCCTGTCCTGCGCGCTCATCCTGAGCGTAGCGAAGGATCTCATAGACTTACGGACTTCGTTTTAGGGGATTCTTCGGTCGCTTTGCTCCCTCAGAATGAGCGGCGTCCCCTCGGTCTCACGCCCTTCGGCCGTGAAGTTGTGGAGTCGATGGGGGAGCTCCATATGCTCGTTGACGTTTCGCACGGCTCGGACGCGCTCTTTTCCGACGTTGCGGCGTGGAGCAAGAAAAGCGGCATTCCCTTTGTGGCGAGCCATTCCAACGCGCGGACGGTGTGTGCGCATTCGCGGAATTTGAGCGATGGGGAGATCAAAATTCTTGCCGACTGCGGCGGCGTCATGGGGCTGAATTTTTACGATGAATTCCTCTCGTCCGACAAGTCCGCCGCGGGGCAAAAAAGCGCACTGATTGCGCATATCTCGCACATTCTGAAGGTCGGCGGGGAGGACGTTTTGGCGCTCGGGAGCGACTTCGACGGCATTCCGCAGAATGCGTACTTAAAAACCGCGGCCGATATGCCGCGGTTTTTGGAAGATATGTGTGAAATTTTCCCGCCCCGCGTCGTTGAAAAGCTCGCCTTTTCAAACGCCGAACGGGTGATACGGGAAATTATAAATTAAAAATTGAAAATTAAAAATTGTGGTGGGGGTGATTATCAAAACGGAACCGTTCCAATCGCGTCATCCTGCCCCGCGCGCATTCTATTTGTGTCTAAGCGCGGCACGAGCGCCGTCCTTGGCGCGAAGTAGCGTGGTCGAAGGATCACCGCAGCAAAATAAGGTGATGGTTCGACTACGCTCACCATGACGTAATCAGAACGGCGGGGCAAGCCCCTCTTGCTTCCCCTCTTAGGGGAAGTACCCCGAAGGGGGGGATAGGGTTCGGAACCCCTCAGTCACCTGCGGTGACAGCTCCCCTACAAGGGGAGCCAAGGGGCTGAGGATTACAATGCTCTGATGCTCTCCACGGGCTTTTTGCGGGCGGCGAAGT
>CANRDK010000131.1 GCA_947629345.1 uncultured Clostridia bacterium | reverse complement strand
GCTACGCTCAGGATGAGCACACAGGCTCACGTCGGTTTACGAGATCCGCTCGCTACGCTCGGGATGAGGGCGGGGGCAGAATGACGCGGGGCGGCGTCTCACGATGAGGGGCGAACAAAAAGCCTTCACCCATTGCATGGGTGAAGGCTTTTTTTGCAACTCATTGTCGATTTCACCGCAGTTCGGCGCCTAAATTGTGGGCTAAATTGCCGACGATCTTTTTAAAGAAGCCGTCCACCGTTTCGGGCGTGAGGCCCTTTTCGGCGTCGGAGGCGGGCGAGAAAGTCAGGCGGAACGCCATGCTCTTTTTATTCTCTCCCAGCCGCTTGTCGCGGTAGACGTCGAACAGCTCCGCCCTTTTCACCGCCTTGCAGGCATGCAGAATGCACTCCGTCATCTCGGCGCAGGTGACCTTTTCGTCCACGACGACGGCAAGGTCCCGCTCCACGTCGGGGAATTTGGGCAGGTTATGATAGGAAATGTCCCGCTTGAATTTTTTCTTCATGCCGTCGTAGTCGAGTTCGGCGACATAGACCTTTTTGTCGAGGGCGAGCTCCTCCGCAATTTCGGGGTGCAGTTCCCCGAGGAAGCCGACCTCCCTCTCCCCCATCATGACGACTGCGGAGACACCGGGGTGCAGGAAGGGCTTTTCGGCCTTTTTGAAGCTGAAATTCACCTCAAAGGCCTCGCCGATCGCCTCGACGGCCCCCTTGAGGTCGAAGAAGTCTCCCTCCCCCCAAATGGCGAGCACGGCATGTTTGCGCTCCTCGGGCAGTTCCTTGAGCGGAAGGGCCGCGAGGTAGACATTGGCGAGTTCAAAGAGCTTCCCGCTCCCGTTCCCCCGCCGCACGTTGCGGACGACATTCTGGATCATGGAGGGCAGCAGCACCGTCCGCATCAGAGAGAGGTCCTCGCTGATGGGATTGAGGATCCTGATGGCCGTGCGCTCGGGAGCGTCGGCAGGGAGACGGAGAAGGTCGAGGTCCTTGGGAGAGTAGAAGGAATAATTGCAGGCCTCCATAAATCCCTCGTGGCAGAGGGTGCGTTTGAACTTGAGTTCAATCTCCTGCGCAGGGGTGAGGCCGCCCACCGTGACGGTGGCATTTTTCAAAAATGTGGGACTTATGTGCTCATAACCGTACATGCGGATGACCTCTTCGGCGAGGTCGGGCACGCCGTCCACGTCGTCGCGCCAGAGCGGAACATACGCCAAAAGGCCCTCTCCCTTGTCCGTCACGCCGAAGCCGAGCCGCTTGAGAATATCGTTGACTTCCTCCTTGGGAACGTGGATGCCGAGGATGGAATCGATCTTTTCGTATGTCGTGTCGATGGTCTTTTCGGTGAGCCCGCCGTACTCGGACACGCTGTTGAGATTGCCGACGGCGGTGCACTTGGTGGGGGTGCCGCAGCCGAGCTCCTCCATGAGAATGAGCGCGCGCGTCATTGCCATCCACGGAAAGATCTCGTACACCCCCTTTTCGAAGCGGGCGGAGGAATCGGAGCGCTGGCCGAGGGCACGGGAGGTCTTTCTCACGCTGTCTCTTGCAAAGACGGCCGCCTCGAGGAACACTTCCGCCGTGTCGTCCTTGATCTCGCTGTTGAGCCCTCCCATGATCCCCGCGAGGGCAACGGGCCGTTCTCCGTCACAGATGAGGAGATTGTCGGCATGAAGGGTGAATTCCTTCTCGTCGAGGGTGACAATCTTTTCCCCCTCCTCGGCACAGCGAACGACGATCCTGTCGCCGTGCAGGTACTTTCTGTCAAAGGCATGCATGGGCTGGCCGACCTCAAGGAGGACATAGTTGGTGATATCGACGACGTTGTTCACGGATCTGAGCCCCATGAGGGCGAGGCGGCGCCTCATCCAGCGGGGGGAAGGGCCGATCTTGACGTCCTTGACATAGCTCCCCACATAGAGGGGGCAGAGCTTGGGCTCTCTGACTTCGACAGAGAACTTCACGTCGGTGGGAACGGCATGGAAATTTCTCTCGTCGAGGTGTTTCAGGGGCTTTTTGAGCACGGCGGCGACCTCGCGGGCGATGCCGTATACAGACTGGCAGTCGGGGCGGTTGGCCGTGACGGCAATGTCGAAGATATAGTCCTCAATGCCGACGATGGGCTTGATATCCTCGCCGGGGACAGCGTCTGCGGGGTCCAAGATGAGGATGCCGTTGAATTCCGCCCCTGCGTAGAAATCGTCGTTGATGCCGAGCTCTTCACCCGAGCAGAACATGCCCTCGCTCGTGACGCCGCGGAGCTTGCCCGTCTTGATCTTCTGGACGCCCCCCTCGTGCTTCACGCTTGCGCCGTCGAGGGCGACGGGGACGAATGCACCCTGAAAGACGTTGGTCGCGGCCGTGACGATCTGCTTTTCGCCATAGCTCCCGCAGTTAACCTTGCAGACGGTGAGCCTGTCCGCATCGGGGTGCTTTTCACAGGACAGAATTTCGCCGACTGCGACCTTCTCGACGCCCTCGCCAAGATAGATGAGCTCCTCGACCTCGAATCCGCAGGAGAACAGATTATCCTTCAACTCCTCCGCGGAAATGTCGATATCCACATATTCCTTTAACCATGAATAAGGTACTTTCATAATAACTCCTTTGATTGTTGTTTGTTGCGGTGTTCCCCGCCCCCTACCCCCTCCCCAAGGAGGGGGCTCAAAGCTCCCCCTCGGGGGGAGCTGTCACGCAGTGACTGAGGAGGGGCAGAGGCTTCGTTCAAGGGCGAACCCCCACCCCTACCCCGCCCCCTTACGCAGGGGGCGGGCGAGAGGAAGGGCAGGATGAGCGCGCCCCGTCTCTCGGCTCCCCCCTCGGGGGGGAGCTGTCACGCAGTGACTGAGGAGGGGTAGGGCGTTGAGCTCGAGGTCCCTCTTGGCTCCCCTCTTAGGGGAGCTGTCACGCCGCCCTTGGCGTGACTGAGGGGTTTTTGAAACCCTATCCCCCGCTGCGCGGGTACTTCCCCTACAAGGGGAAGCAAGGAGGACTCCGTTCAGGCCGCTCAGTGTCGTTCTGATTGCCCTCACCACAATTTTTAATTTTAAATTTTTAATTATTTCCGTTAGTTTAATGGGATCCTTCGCTGCGCTCAGGATGAGCGGCGCGTCACTCCTTGAACTGTTTCAAAAATCTGACGTCGTTTTCGGTCAGAAGTTTGATATTGTTGATGCCGTATTTGAGCATGGCAATGCGCTCGATGCCCATGCCGAACGCAAATCCCGTGTATTCGTCGGGGTCGATGCCGCAATTCTCAAGCACATGACGGTTGACCATGCCTGCGCCGAGGACTTCGATCCAGCCCGTCCCCTTGCAGAGCGCACACCCCTTTCCGCCGCACATGTAACAGCTCACGTCCACCTCCACAGAGGGCTCGGTGAAGGGGAAATAGCTCGGGCGGAGCCTCGTCTTACTGTTTTCGGAGAACATCGTCCGCGCAAATTCGTCGAGCATGCCCTGCAGGTCGCACAGCGTGATGCCCTTATCGACGACAAGCCCCTCCATCTGGTGGAACATGGGAGAGTGCGTCGCGTCGTCGTCCGAGCGGAACACGCGGCCGGGGGAAAGCATCTTGATGGGAGGTTTTTTCTTCTCCATGAGACGGATCTGCCCCGCGCTCGTCTGCGTGCGGAGGAGAAATTCATCGGTCAGATAGAAGGTGTCCTGCATGTCGCGGGCGGGATGGTCGGCAGGGGTGTTGAGAGCGGTGAAGTTGTAGTAATCGTTCTCGATCTCAGGCCCCTCGAATACCTCAAATCCCATGCCCGAAAAGATGCCGATGAGCTCATTCTTGACCCGCGTGACGGGGTGAAGGGTGCCCTCGGCGTGCCGTCTCCCGGGCATGGTGACGTCCACCTGCTCCCCTGCAAGCTTCCTTTGAAGCTCCCTTTCCTTCATGTGCACCTCGTGCTCTGCAAACATCTCCTCGAGCCGCGCCCTGAGGGCGTTGACCTGCTTCCCGAATGCGGGACGGTGTTCGGCGGCGAGGTCCTTCATCCGCTGCATCAGAGAGGCGATCTTGCCCTGACGGCCGAGGAAGCGCATCTTTGCCTCATAGAGGGATTTGCTGTCCGACGCCTCGGAAGCGGCTGCCTCTGCTTCCTCTACGATCTGTTCGTTTTCGTCCATAACTGCTCCTTTTTTACAAATAAACCCCGTTCCGAATGCTCGGAACAGGGCGAAAATTTCGCGGTACCACCTGTCTTTACGCCCCCTTTGCGGGGACGCCTCATTGCCCTTAACGCGGGAGGACGGCTTTTCTTGAGGTTCTGTTCGGAAAAGCGGCTCGCGGGGGAATACCGCGCCCTTTGCGCAGGGACCTTGCAGCCGATGGGCCCCCTCTCTGCGGCGAAAAGTGCGGCGCGTCTTGCCCGTATCATTGCCTTTGGCTGTAGTGTATCACGGGAAAAAGAAAATGTCAAGCATTTTTGGGCTCATTCTAAGCGCGGAGGCGACGAGGGCGGACTCCGTTCGGGCCGCCCCTTGGCTCCCCTCTTAGGGGAGCTGTCACGTAGTGACTGAGGGGTTTTTGAACCCTATCCCCCGCTGCGCGGGTACTTC
>CANRDK010000130.1 GCA_947629345.1 uncultured Clostridia bacterium | reverse complement strand
ACGAATTGCGGAAGTGTATGGAACACGGAACGGTCTACAATCTCGCCACCGTCAAAGCGTGGGTGGAGAAAAAGCGTCGGCGGTTTCTGCATCATGGGGATGCTGCCCTTCAACTTTTCGGCTATGACGTGGGAAGATACGGGCTTGTGTACGACGACGCGCTGAAACGCACTTCCCTGTTTGAAGTGTTGTCTACCTATGCGCAGGCATATTTCATCTTTGTGATGCAAAGCAGCCTCATGATAGGAAATTACTCTATAAGGGACAGCGGGCGCATCTATTCGGCGGGCAACTTCCCTGAATTTTATAACAACTTCTTCCCTCGCGGCATTGAGGACGAGAGCAGGCACGCGCATATTCTGGACTTTGACGTTCTGCGGCTCGGGAAGAAAGTCATGGAGAACAACCCGAAGGCAGGCAGTTTTGAGTTCGGGGTGGTAGTGATTTCCGAAGTGGGCAAAGAGCGCGGGAACAACCTCGAATTGCAGGAGAAGAAAAAGAAGGACGAGGAGACAAATCAGAAGAACGACCTCTTTAATGCTTGGCTGAAAATGTGCAGGCATAGCGCGACGGTAGACAATTTCCCCTTCATCAAGGTGTTTACGAACGAACAGCGACCGGAGAGCTGGGGCGCGGATGCGAGAGACCTTGCCGATGTTCTCCATATTGTTGACTGTTCGGACAGAAAGTTGACGTATCCGTTCTACACGATAGAAGAAATGCTCTCGGAGTGGGCGTTTAATAGGTTCATCAACCTGTATTACGATTTCCGTTACCGCAGGGGCGACAACACGCTGCTCATTCATCTTCTGAAAAGCGTGACGGCGTGGATCTGGCGCAGGCATATCCGAATCTGTAACAATTACGGCTACTCCGTTCTCAAAATCGAGAAAGAGCGCGGCACAATGGACGGCAAGGCAGAGAATAAGAAATACTTTCTTATGAACAAGAAAATCTATGCCCGCAGGTTCTCTACCGATTGTTTCTCGGACTACTTCAACGACCTTGCAAGGCGTTCCCGTATGGGGCTGAACGATTACGAGGAATACGCCACGGAGCGGGCGACGGTGGACGAGCTGAAAATACAGCATAGCTACTTTATCGACGCACTCTACAAGGGGGTGACGCCATAATGCCAAGCCCAGAGTGTAAAGTCTACTTCGACGGCAGCCATTATATAGCGATCCCTCATACGACGCGCCGATACCGTCCGAGGAGAAAGAGGAATGAGGAAAAAATCACGGTGAAGCCTCCCGGCACGACCGAGGAGAGCGAAAACGCCGATACCATGTCCGAGGATAAGCCTGCGGAAAGCGTTTCTCCCGCCGACGAGCTGACGCCGCTCGAACAAATCGCAGAGCAAGGCACGCCCATTTTGGACGCGCCTTCTCCGCCTGCCGCAAGTGGTATTCTCAATGAAAACGGCGAAGTCCGTATTATGACAAGACGGGAGCTTTTCAATGAAGTATATAAGGAGAACGTTTACAAAAAATATAAGGAGCGCAAGGCGGCACTTTTGAAAGCGATGCGCCCGTATTTCAAGACAGACGACGCCGCAAAAAACTATGTGGAAAGCAATCTGGAACGGAAAAAGCGCAATTTGATCTCCCGTCGTATCCGATTGACGAGGAAAGCAAATATGCAGGATTTCAACTATTTTGTGACCTTCACCTATGACGGCGCAAAGCACACCGAGGAGTCCTTCAAAAAACAGCTCAAAAACTGCCTCTCGCTGTTGTGTCACAGGAAGGGTTGGAAGTATATCGGCGTTTGGGAACGCTCTCCCGAAAAGAAGCGGCTACATTTTCATGGGATATTCTATATCCCCGACGGAACGATGCCGGGACTGCTGTTTGAAGCGAAGGATTACAATTTCAAATCGCACCGTCGCACCGTAACGGTGCAAAACACCTATTTCAATGAACGGTTCGGAAGGAGCGATTTCGAGAAAATAGAAGATAATCACCGTATTGGCGACGCGCTTGCTTATCTCATGAAATACATCGAAAAGAGCGGAGAGAAAATCGTCTATTCCAAAGGACTGCCGCAATTCTTTATTTCGGACATCATGGACGACGACGTTGCTTGTCCAATCGGACAGGACGATCAGAAGATGCTGCTTTTCGATGATTTCACCTGCTGGGACGAAGGAGAATATATCGGCACGGTGAGCAAGGAAACAATAGCGCACCTTCGCAAATGCAACTGAAACGTGTGCGGGGACGGTAAAATGCGGCACAAAAGCAAAAACAGCGGAACGGGGAAGCGGGGCGGGTCGCAAGTGGTTCAGCGGCGAACGCCCCGCCCGGCCGCTTTGCTTTTCGGATTTTCGTTCCGTTCGTTTACGTTGCAGGGCGTGTGCTTGTCTGGCGGCGCGCAGCGCCGCCACTTGTATCAAGACAAGCACACGCCACGATCTCAATAGGGACACAATAGGGGCACATAAGGGATACTTTGAGGACACTTTTCGGACAGCACCAAAAGGGCATAAAAAAAGGGAGAGCAAACGCCCTCCCTGTCGGAAAACAGCCGTTACGCTTGATAGCGTTTTCCGTTCACTTCGATGATGCGCCCGTTTCGGATCGGCTTATTCTTCCCGCAAGCGCGGAGAATGATATGCTCGGTGTCCTCACCGATACGGGGAAGATCGCCGTCGTCGAAGCTGTCCATGCTCACGGCAATGATTTTGACTCCCTTCTCCGTCAAATAAGACGTGAACTCCCAGAGATCGGGAAAACGACCGTTGCTGTCTGCGATAAAGCAAACATCGGCTTGGGGGTAGTAACCTGTAACTCTCAAATAAGCGTTCATTGTAATTTTCTCCTTTATGCTGCCATCATGATTTTTTCGATTGTGCGGTTAGCGTAAGGCTGCCACACGCGGTTTACATAGTCGAGAACTTTCTCGTCGGGTCGGGTGTCCCCGTTCCCGTAACATTGCAGAACTTTTCGCTCGGAGAGAGAATACTCTACCGTTACAAAGGGCGTTTCTGGCGTTTCCCTGCGGCGGACGAAGAAGATCAGCGATTGTTCCCGCGCCATTTTTTGGTCATAGCCCATGCGCCCGACGCAATGATGCAATGCTCTCCCTTCCTGTGTCAGCTCACGAGGGCTGCGGGCGATGATGCAAACATAACTCCCCGAACGGTCATATTGCAGGGATTGATACTTCTTTGCGACTTCTGCGAACTGCGCATAGAACTCTTTGCGTTTTCCCTCGTCCAAATCGTCAAGCGCGGATTCGTACTCGTCTGTGCGGATGTCGTGCCAGCGTTTGAAGTCGTGGGGATAGCGGTTTTTCGGAAGGCTCATGTCAAGGTGCAGAAATACGCAGGCTCTGTAATAGTCATTATAACTGCCAATATTCGTTTGTTGCTTCCCGACATAAACGCAAAGAGCGTCCAAATCTTCCGCAAAGGCGGCACGAAGCTCCTTATAATCGTCCCCCGAAATGTTCTTCTTCGCGGAATCGAAGGCATAGACCTCCGCAACGGGTATGCCTGTCTTGTATGCTTTGAAGATAGAGGGCAAATAGATATAAGGGTTTTTCAGCTCTTTGCGGTTCATATAGAGCCACTTGCGGAAACGCTTGTCCTTCGCCGTCTTGTTCAATATCTGTTTTCTCATGGCGAGATGCGGAAGTCCCATTTTGACGATATACTCCACCTGCGGGTACTGTTCATACATCCGAAGGAATTGCAGAACGTCGGTGCGGTCATAAAACTCATAGCCGCTGTACTTGTATTCGGGAAATTTGCCGATATAGTCCATGTTGACGACGGGAGCGTCTGGGTCTAACAAACTGTCATGCACATAGCCCCATTTGACGTATTCATAGTATTTGCACCGGCTCTGGATGCCCATGTCGTACCAACCGACGATATAGCCAGCCATGTAGCACCAATCAAAGTCCTTGATCGCACAGACGGATGAATGAACGCCGTGGACAGCGACCTGTTTGCAATACCACTTTCCCTTGTAGTTCTTTACGGCTACCGTCACCTTTGTAAGCTCGCCGTCGTTTTTCGTAAGATAGGCATAGAAACGGCGCACACCATCTTGCGCAGGACAGTCTGTCAAATCGCGCCTTTTGATAAGCCGCTCTATGTATTTCGGAATGGGTTTGATTTTTTCGATTTTCATAATGTCACCTCACGTCGATGTCGTCCCCGAACAAGTCGGAGAGGATGCACAATGCCTCTTTGTCAAATGCCGAAGTGTCGATGTCGTCCAAAGGATCATCCTCGGCTTGTTCTTGGGTGTCGGGTAATACTTCGCCCGTTTCTTCGTCGATGCGCTGGGTAGACGAATACATAAACCGATAACCTAATAAGTCCTCGGCTACGGCTACCTTGTATCCACGCTCTAAAAGTTTTGCGAGATATGGCTCAAACGCATGATAGGGAACGCCGCACATCGGAACACGGCTTTTCAGCCCGCAATCGCGCCCTGTAAGCGTTAGACCGAGGGCGTCCGATATCTTTATCGCATGGTCGCCTAATGCCTCGTAAAAGTCCCCTAAACGCAGGAAAAGCACGGCGTCTGAATACTTCGCCGCGAACTTTTGATAGCATTGATAAAACGGCGAGCCTTGCCCTTCGGGTTCGTCCTCGTCGGGTTCTTCATCAGCTTCTTCGTCGTCGGGTTCTTCGGTTTCGGGTTCATCATC
>CANRDK010000129.1 GCA_947629345.1 uncultured Clostridia bacterium | reverse complement strand
GAGGAACAATTGGCTCAACGTCAATATCCGCCGCGCCGTAGGGCTGTGCGAGGCGGATATTGACGTTGAGCCAATTGTTCCTCTCGTCGTACTCCCCGCCGACATCCTTGAGCTTTTTCTCGTCGTTTTCAAGGACGATCCCGTCGAATTGGAGCAGGCCGTCAATGTATTCGTCCCACGTCTCCGTCGCGGTCTGCGGGCTGAAACTGCGGGTGTTGTAGATTTCGTTTGCTCTGCTCGCCCGCACGGTGAGAATGGTACGGTCGGAGACGATCTCCGTGACATCCACGACCTTGCGGTCCTTCGGCGCGTTCTCCTCCCTGTCGAGGGCGACGGCGTCGGCATAGTCGGCGAGGAACTTCTTATACGCCCCCTCGTCGCCGTTCTCGCGGAAGATGGGAAAGAGGTCCCCGCCCTCGAAATAGACCTTGACGTTTTGAGACTGCGCGTCAGAAGTGTAGGGGTTGACGAGATAGACGGGCCCGCCTGCGACGAGCGGGTCCCCCTCGTTGTCGGTATATTCATCCTGCAGATAATTCGGGACCTCAAAGACATTCTTGCCGAGGCGGAGTTTGTATTCCCCGCTCCGCCATGCCCTCCAACTCCCCCAGTGCTGGGAAAAGACGACGGAAGGGAGCGGATCTCCCTTGTTCCCCGTGACATAGACGATGAAGGTATCTCCCGGGGAGGCGCTCACGCCCGTTGCCTGACGGTTGGTGCCGAACCAAGCGAATTTGAGCTTGCTTCTCGCATACCCCGCCACATCCCCGTGCTGTGTGATCTGATTGGAGCATGCGGCGGTGCTCATCTCGCGGCGGAGGTCGTAGGAGACTGCGCCGTCCAACACCTGCTCCGCACGGTTCAGAAGATAGCTGAGTTCGGAATCATAACTTGCGTAGTCCCTGACCTTCTCCCTCAGCGCCTGCACGTCCTCTTTCGACTTGATCTTCTCGCTGTCGAGATGGAGCTGGGCGTAGTCGGTGAACATGTTCTGGACGGCTTCTACCTCGTTGCTCTCGGGCTGGAGGAAGACGATCTCGCTCGCCGCCGCCACTGTGCGGTGATTGGTGGGAACCTTCGTCCATTCGAGCGTCATCGACTTGACGACGGCTCCCCTTTTCAGGGTGACGAGAACGATTTCGCTCGTCTGTTGGCTTTGAATGGGTTCACATGCCACCTTTGCGCCGTTCTCGTCGGTATAGGAGAGGGTGAGCGTGTTGAAATAGCCGCGGTCGTACCAACTGCTGTCAGCCTGATAGACGATGCGATCGACCGCAAAGGCATGTTCAAAGGTGACCGTGACGGTGTTGATGGTGCTCTTGTCGTCTGCCTTGGTCTGCGTCTGAGACCGCCAGACAGAGTTAAAATTTCTGTCGAAAGCATAGGAAAGCGGCGCGCCGTCCTCGGCTCCGCCGTTGTTTGTATAGGTGAATGCAGAGGTCGGGATGCCGTAGCGGTCCAAATAGCCATTGTTCAGCTCTCTGCTCTTGTCGCTCAGCGTCGCGATCGTGAGGTCGTTGCTCTCGGCTGTCTCTGCGCGGGCAAAAAATCTCAATCCAAAGGCCAAAATGAGCCCCAAGGCGAGACAAAAGGTGAGTGCAACTGCGAGTGTTGCGGCGAGAAATTTGCGTCTTGTCATATGAAATTCTCCGTCTTTCAAGAATAGGCCGTTTTATTGTATCATGTTTTTTGGAAGAACACAATTATTTTATGCAAAACGAAAATTTTGTTGTTTTTTTGCATTTTTATGCCCACCCCTTCCGTCACGGCAAGGGCAGCCGTGCCACCCAAGGCCCCATGATGCCTCCCGAGGAGGTTCTGTCTATGCCCCCCGAGGAGGTTCTGTCTAAGCCCCCTCCCGAGGAGGTTCTGTCTAAGCCCCCCTCCCGAGGAGGTTCTGTCTAAGCCCCCTCCCGAGGAGGGGGGTAGGGGGGTGGGCAACGATTCCAATTACGCCCCACCACAATTTTTAATTTTTAATTTTAAATTACTTCCGTAGGTCTAACGGGATCCTTCGCTACGCTCAGGATGAGCTCGGCGGCGCCTCTTTCCGAGGCGCCGCCGCATGATTTCAAAATTCAATTATCTATGGCTTCCCATGAAGAAGATCGCGAGCGTTCCCGCACCTGAGTGGGTGCCGATGACGCTGCCGATGTCGTTGACAAAGATCTCCCGCTCGCCGAATCTCTTTTTCACCAGCGAGATGAGGAGATCGACATCCTTCTGGCAGTCGCCATGGGAGATAAAGATGGGCTCATCGTCCTTGCTGATATTGAGCTCCGCCATTCTGTCCACGAGGGCGGAGATGGACTTCTTCCTCCCCATGCTCTTGCCGATGGGAATGAGGTGCCCCTCGTCGTCCACATGCAAGACGGGCTTGATATTGAGGAGGGTCCCCACAATCGCAGTGCCTGCGCTGACCCTTCCGCCGCGCTTCAGATGAAAGAGGTCCTCCACCGTGAAGATATGGCAAATATGGAGCTTGATGCTCTCCGCATAGGCCTGTGCCTCCTCCAAAGTTGCCCCCTCGTCTGCCTTTTTCACAACATAGTCAACGAGAAGTCCCTGCCCGAGTGAGGCGCAGAGGGAATCGACGACAGCAATCTTGCGATCGGGAAATTTCTCCTGCACGCGCTTGGCGGCAGTGACATAGCTCTCGTAGGTGCCCGAAAGGCCTGACGAAAATGCGATTGCCAAGACATCTTTCCCCTCTTCTGCGAGGGCAGTCATGGACTTTTCTGCCTGATCGGGGGTCACTTGGAAGGTCGTTGGCATGGAGCCGCCGCGGAGACGTTTGTAGAATTCCTTCACGTCGAGATGGGAGCCGTCCTCCCCCTCATAGGTGACGCCGTCCATCGTAAAGCCGAGGCGGATCGGGATAACATCGTGTTCGGTATAGTAGGATTCGGGGAGATCGCTGGCCGTATCGGTCAGAATTGCAAAATTGCGCATGGCAAAATACCTCATGAAAAAGTAACAGACACTCTCCCCTGCCCGTTCCTGCTAAATTATACCACCAATCGGTCACTTTGTCAACATTAAAACTCACTTTATCGAGGTAAAATTTTTGACGCGGTCGGCCCTGAAGCGCAGCGTGACCTCAAACCCGTGCCGCTCCTTTGCGACGTTGAGATCGATCTCCCCCGCAGGTTCAAAAAACTCCTCCGCAACATGGCGGAATGCCTTTAACGCCGCCGCACGGCTCTCCCTGTTCAGACCATCCCTGTCCTGTTCGATGAACCCCGTCAACCGCTTTCTGTCCTCTTCCTTCATACGCTTTTCCTCTTTTTCTCCCGAAAGGGCAAATCTATCACAAATTCCGAAAGTGCACGGTAGGCCCGTGACTTGGGGCTGATATTGTCGAGGAAGAATTTATCCTCCTCGGGAATGCTCGCATACAGGGGAAGGGACAGCGCCTTTGCGATCTCGTCGGGGCTCAGCACTTCCCCCTTCCGCACGAGGTCCTTCCGCGTCTGGTTCACGAGAAGTCCCACGCGGTCGAAACGGTAACTCTTGAGGAGCCCCGCCACTCTGTCTGCGTCACGCATGGCGGAAAGGTGGGGCGTGGTGACGAGAATGGCCTCGGAGGCACAGGCGGCGGCACGGTGGAAGCCCTCCTCGATCCCCGCGGGCGAATCGATGACGATATAGTCAAAGGACGGCGAGAGGGAATCGAGAATGAGACGGACAGCCTGCGGCGAGACATAACGCTCGCTGACACGGTTGCTCGCAAGGGCAAAGAGCGTCGGATAGCGTGGATGCTTGATGAGTGCCTGACGGGGGCGGCAGCGGCCCTCAACGGCATCGGTGATGTCGTAGACGGCAAGGTGCTCTATGCCAAGCACGACGTCCACATTGTTGAGCCCGAAATCGAGGTCGCAGACGATGACGCGCTTCCCCCGCTCCGCAAGGTGAACGGCAAGATTGCAGGAGACAGTCGTCTTGCCGACGCCCCCTTTTCCCGATGTCACAACGATTTTTCTTGCCATGAGATCCCCCTTGCTATCTCCCTGATTTTATCACACTGAGAACAGCTTTTTTGCGCTATAAGTGGCGAATTTTGGAAAAATCGGTCTAAATGAAATTTGCAAATATGGGAAAAGGCCGCCGCTTTCACGGTGGCCTTTTTGATGATTTTTGGAGTTGCCCACCCCCCTACCCCCCTCCTCAGGAGGGGGCATGAGAGGACCCGCTCTCGGGTGGGAGCATGGGGACGCCGACCGCTCATTCTGAGGGAGGCGTAGCCGACCGAAGAATCCCATTAGACTTACGGACTTCCGTGCGTTTAACGGGATCCTTCGCTGCGCTCAGGATGAGCGCGGGGTCTTACTCCTTGCGTTTCCGAACCGCGTACACCACGGCGACTGCGCCGAGGAGGAGAAGAGCTGAACCGACGACCGCAAGGGCGATCCAAAGAGCATTGCTGTTGGTCTCAAACGCCGCAGCGGGGACAACACTGCTCACATAGACAATGTTGTAGTTCTCGCTCTCAAGTCCGCTCGGGGTGACCGTGTAAGTCCCGTCGCCGTTGTCGACTTTGTCAAGCGTAAGCGAACCGCCGAGCACGCTTTCATTCTCGCCGCCGACGAAGCCATCGTATTCCACTTCGCCGTTGCCGTTCACGCTGACCTGCAGCGTCTTCGCAGTCACTTCAACCTCGATAAAGGTCTGGTTGCCCGTGAGCTGGAAGTTGAAGTTCTT
>CANRDK010000128.1 GCA_947629345.1 uncultured Clostridia bacterium | reverse complement strand
CCTCCGAGGGGGAGCTGTCACGGCTGCCCTTGCCGTGACTGAGGGGGTGTCGTTCCAAATGTACTCCGTTGGTCTAATGTGATCCTTCGCTACGCTCAGGATGAGCGCGGGGCCGGCCCGAGCCCGTTGCAGACCAACAAAAAAGAGAGGTTGCCCTCTCTTTTTTGTTGTGTGGATAAGGGTATCAAATACCCCCAAGTGTGAGTAAATTAAAGTTTTGCTTGGGCCTCATCGGCTTCTTTTGTGAGTACAGTGACCGATTTAATGTTAGAAGGCTGGCCATCAGCATGATATGACCAATAATCGCTCCAAATCGCCCCAAAACTCCCGCTCAGCAGATTATATAAATCGTATGCAATCAAATCCTTCTTTTCGGCATATTCATCGCTCACATAGTCATTGTAGACAACTTTGATGAGCTCAAATCCGCTCAGCTGCATCGCGGATGTCGCTTCATTCGTGATGTTCTGATCAACAAACTTTCTCTTGTAAACACCATCTCTCCATGTAACTTTTTCGTAGGTGATCTGCGCGAGAGTAACCTTAGACCCATTGCAGAACTGCATCCCGTGCCAGCCATTGAACACTTTGTTCTGGGGATTTGCGTCAAATGTATCGAAAGCTTCTCCTGCGCTTTCCTGAAGTGCTGTCTTTTGGTCGGTGATAAACTTGCTGTATTCGGGTTTTTTCAGGTATTCGGCAACTTTATCAACAACCTTCTCGAGGCGTTCGCCGATCGTAGCAGAATAAGTTGCGTTGCGCATTCCACGTCCGGCTACCGTGCAGCTGATCAGCGAATACTGAACGACATCAAAGTATGCCTGTGCCTTTGCGGAATTGCTCTTATCTGCAAACCAAGCGTCTCGAATTGACTCATAATCCGTTCCTTTCATCAGAAATACCGGGATACTTCCAATATGCTGTGAGAGCTTCCATGAGGTATCACTGAGCAGTTGATCCTGCAAAAATGCATCGGCAAGGGTCAGATACTCCTCGGTCGCCGTACCTTTCTCGGCGTTTACAACATACTTCACATACAAGTCGGCGAATTGAGAAAGCGGATGCCCTGCAACGTTACTATGATTGTCACTTCTCACGATCCAATAGTCATATGCGATAACGAGGTTGTCAAGCTCGAAATATTCCTTCAAGCCGTCCGTGGTACTATATTTTTCCTTGAGGAAAGCATCAATATCAGTTTTAAGTGTCTTATTGTCTTCGGCATCATTTGCGTGCAGATAGAGACGCGTCTTTTCGGCATATTTTTCGATATCCGATGCCGACGCTCCTTCTGCCTCGCCCTTTTGTCTGTATGACTGCAACGCATCATAGGCAAGCGTTTGCATTGCACTGAGACTCTTTGTCTCGCGTGCCGCCTGTGCTGTTGTCCAAATTTCTTTACAGAAGGTAATCGTATTGAAGTCTGCGATCTCCGCAGTAAACGCATCGATAGCGTCGATATAGGCCTCCATTTTCTGCGTGTATTCGGAAAGCCCGTCGATCGTCAGCGTACTATCGCTATACTGCGATGCAAGGGAAGCGACAAGAGCCTGCGCCGCCACAGCCGCATCGAGAAGAGCCTTATTTTTTGGATCTTCAGCGGCAAGGGAAGCGCGTACATCCGTAAGATGCTGCGTCGCGAAATCGTAGGCGGTCCTATAGGAGTTGCCTTTCTTGCGGGGATCTATCGAATAGGTATAATTATCGACCGCAGTCGCATAATCGGCCAGCGTTGCTTCATTGGGATTTGCATGATAGGCATTGAATGCCTGCTGAAGGGCGACATATGCATCATGGATCAAGGTATCCGTTTCCGAATCGGCAGCGCGGGAAGTTACTGCATCGAGCAGCTCAGGCGTCGTCTGCGGGGCGACCCTATCAAAGATGAGTCCGAGCATGTAGAGATAATTTTCGACCGAGCCGAAAAGATTTGCATTCAAAAAGCCGACAGGCGCGGATCTGCTGCCATATCCGAACATTTGATCGCTGAATCCGTAGAACACGAGCATCAAGAATTGTGAAATCGCATCCGACTGGTTGCTGTTGGAGAACGACTGTCTTCCGAGATACGTTTTGATCCATTGATAGATCGTCATGCGGGATACGCCATCGTACGTTTCAAGAAGCCCCGCAACAAACGCTTGACATGCAACGTTTGCGGCATCGTTTGAAGTGGTACCAAAGGGGCTGCCGCCACTCAAAACTTTTTTGTGAAGACCATTTGCAGCATTACTTTCGGTGATGAGCTCATAGTCCGTGAGTGTGAGCGACGCGCGGTTTTCCCAAAGCTCGTTGACAAGCTGTTGGGCATATTGCACCTTTTTGTCTTGACTGCCAACCCACTTCTCTTCATTGACCATGTGATGCCATGCTTCGAGAAGGAAGGCATCAAATTCGAGGCGCACTTCGGCGTCTTTCAACCTATTATATTGATATGTCTGACTCTGCAAGGTAGCCTGTGCACCTTTGAATGTATAATCGACGGAATAGATATACTTTGTATCGCTCGCTTCGAGCACTTCAAAGGCATAGACGTCAACTGTTGCTGTGCATTCGCCTTTCTCCTCCGTCACGCCGAGGTAGCGATAGAGAAGTTTTATGGTACCGTCATTGTAACTCTCGTTCTCCTCGATCGATTGACCGTTGATATAGAAGCCGTTAAATTGAAAATCCTCTGGGCTACCCTTGTAAGTAAACGTAGCGTGTCCCGTCGTGACAGAGTTATAGAACAGAGAATTGACAACAAACGTCGTGGCCAGCTGTGTCTTTTCGTAGCTGAGAGCAAGTTTGGTCTTTTCTCCGCCCTCTTCAAGTTTCTTGTTCCCGATTACGTCAAATCGGGTCGTCGTCCCGTCATCCGCTTCAAACTCATAGACAAGTGTGGGATTGATGCTGACCGCCGTGCATCCGCTGGGAATTAACAAATAAGTAATATTAATTTCGAGCGTAAACCCAATATACCCTTCATCCGATACAAAATTCGATATACGCACGACGCCATCGACCTTTGCTTGATTGTTTTCATAGGCATACGTATGCGTTCCGGGTCTATTCGGATCATTCCCGAACCAACGGTTGTTCTCCTCGCCATATACAAAGGTATACTGGTAGGGCACGGTTTCGGGGTGTTTATTTGTCAACCCATTATCGTATTTGTCTTGCGTTTCGATAACGTCATACCCCGAGGCACCCGGGAAGGAGATATTCATACCAAGAACAAGGCGAGGCTTTCCCGTTGCTTCCGCACTTGCTTTGCTGATGGAGCTGATCGCATCGTGGGAAAGAATGAAATTGTACGTCTTCGCATTCCCCGCGTAAAGCGTCTTGGTTTCCGTGGGATTTTCGATCGCGCCATCCTCAAGTTTGACTTCCGCTGAGGGGGTGATCTCGGGCATTGCTTTTACCGTAAATTTATAGCGTAAGGAAGTACGGCCGTCCGTTTCCATCCAAACAAAATATGTCCCCGCATCGGTGAATTCCGCACTTGAAAGTGTGAGCGTCATCTCTCCGCTTGCCCCTCTCTGTGTGAGGCCGACATATCCTTTGGTATAGGTCTTGCCGTTAATTGCACCGTTCCAAAGGGATCCGCTTCCCTTCTCATCTACAGAATACCAAATCTGAAGGAAAGAATCATCGGCGCCATGGGCATGGAATTCGATCGTATGGGTGGATCCGAGATAAAATTCCGACCCATCTGTAGGATTGATTGCCGCGCCGTCAACAATCACACTGTCAAACGTATACCTACCCGAAAAGACCCAGTGGGCGACGAGGGTCATGGAGCGGGAGATGGGAGTGACCGTCGTCACCTGCCCGTCGTTGACGTCCGTCCCCGTAAACCAGCCGAGGAAGGTATAATTCTTGCGCGTGGGAACAGGAAGTGCAGCAATACTGTCCCCCTTGGCAACTTCCACGCTCTCCGCCTCAAGCGCGTTGCCGCCGTTGACGTCGAACGTCACCGTCACCTTCTCTGCCTCGGGCAGTGCAGGCGTCTCGCCGTCCGAACCCTTGAGAGAACCGAGCCAGCTCCAAGTCTTACCGTCCTCGCCGAGCTGATACACGTCAAATAAGGGATAATCGAGATAGAAGTCACCCTTGATGGCGTCCTTGAGGGGCGTTTTATCCTCCAAATCATTGGGGTTGCCGTTCCCAGAGAACCATACCACACCGTCGCGGCCGTTCTTGCCGAAGAGCTTGAGAATGTTCTCCCAGCCGTTGGCGGTCTTGTGATAGAGGTCGCCGTTTTGGGTGTCGAGATAGAAGTCATTGGCGGAACCGACCTCGGCATCGGGCTGACCGACGCCGTACAGCCATTCGCCGCTCTCTTCCAAACTCACCGTGGACCAACCTGCGGCAGTCTTTTTGTAGCTTGCGAGGGTTTTGGTGTTGAGGTAGAAGTCCCCCTCTTCACCGAGACCTTCTGCGGGCAGGACGGAACCGTAGTACCAGTTGCCGCTCGCAGACTCAGTGACCTGTGCGTTGCCGCTGTCGGAGTTTCCGCATGCGCTCATGATCCCAAGGGAGAACACGAGGGCGAAAATGCACACGAGAGCTGCAACCAATGAGATGCGTTTTTTGCCTTTCATCTGTCATTTCTCCTTACAAAAATTTGATTTTTTCCTCTTTCCACACAGAATGTTGAACGGGGTATAAATCGGATATAGTATATCATATCACCCCCCCCCGTCAAGTCTTCACCCCCATTTTTTGGCAAATTTTTTAAAAAATTTTTTGGTTT
>CANRDK010000127.1 GCA_947629345.1 uncultured Clostridia bacterium | reverse complement strand
ACGCTACTTCGCGCTACGCGCTCGTGCCGCGCTTAGATGCAAATAGAATGCGCGCGGGGCAGGATGAGCGGGGCGGGGAAACGGAGTGCGAAAATGCTTTACAGAATGGCGAAAGTGCGCTATAATGGCCAATGCGGATGTTCCTTGCCAAACCATCCCAAAAAAACAAGGAGGCTTCACCATGAAGCAAAAGTTCTACAATTTCATCAGGGAGACGAGAGCCCTGCTCTCCTCCGTTCCCCCGCTCACCTTCGCACTCTTCATCCTCAGCGTCTTTTCGATGAACCTGCTTGCGAACAAGAGCCTCAACATTCCCCTCGACTGGCTCGCACTCGATTGCGGCATCATCGTGTCGTGGGTGTCTTTTTTATGTATGGACGTCCTCACGAAGCACTTTGGACCCAAGGCCGCGACGACCGTTTCCGTCGTTGCCGTCATCGTGAACCTTGCAATGTGCCTCATCCTCTACCTTGCCTCGCTCATTCCCGGCACATGGGGCGCTTTCTTCGATTTCGGCGAAGAGCCCGTCATCAATTCCGCGCTCGACAGTACGTTCGGCGGAACGTGGTATGTCCTCTTCGGCAGTACCGTGGCGTTTTTGGCGTCGGCGGCCATCAATAATTTCTCCAACTGGGGGGTCGGAAAGATCTTCAAAAAGAACCCCGACGGCTTTGTGGCATACGCATGCAGGACGTATATCTCGACGGCGATCGGGCAGTTTGCGGATAATCTCATCTTTGCGCTCATCGTCTCGCACTTCTTCTTTGGGTGGACGATCGTGCAGTGTCTGACCTGTGCCGCAACGGGCATGGTGGCGGAGCTTTTAGTGGAGGCGGCTTTCTCCCCCATCGGCTACAAAATTTGCAACATATGGCGCGATAAAGGCGTAGGCGCGGCCTACTTCAACGTGCTTGAGGAGAACAAAAATGAAGGTTCTGATCACGGGGACGAGTAAGGGCATCGGCAGAGCGATCGCCGAAAAATTTCTCACGGAAGGACATGAAGTGATGGGCGTGGACGTGCTCCCCGCTGCCCTCCTCCACCAAAACTACAGACATGCGGTCGCGGACATTGCAGATGGCAAGCTGCCCGAGTTTGCGCCCGACATTCTCATCAACAACGCAGGCGTGCAGGACAGCGGAAAGGACATTGCCGTGAACCTCGAAGGGACCATCCGCGTGACAGAAAAATATCTCACTTATATGCCGAAAAGCGTTGTTTTTGTCGCCTCGGCAAGCGCATCAACGGGGGCGGAATTCCCTGCCTATGCGGCGAGCAAGGGCGGCGTTGTCACCTACATGAAGAACGTCGCGCTCCGTGCTGCAGCGTGGGGCGGAACGGCGAACAGCATCTCCCCCGGGGGCGTGACGACTGCGCTCAACGCGCATGTGATGGAGGACGAGGACCTGTGGCGGCAGATCATGGACGAGACCCCGCTCAGGAAGTGGGCGTCGCCCGAGGAGATCGCCGAATGGGTGTACTTTGTGGCCGCCGTCAACAAGTCGATGACCGCGCAGGACATTCTCATCGACAACGGCGAATCGGCCCGCGCCAAATTCGTGTGGTGATTTCCGCCCATTCTGAGCCGTAGGCGAAGAATCCCCTCAAACGGAGTCCGTTGGTTTAATGGGATCCTTCGCTGCGCTCAGGATGAGGACACCCCCTTGCTGCCCCTTTTAGGGGAAGTCCCCCGCAAGGGGGAAAGGGGTTTCATAACCCCTCAGTCACGCAAGGACAGCGTGACAGCTCCCCTATAAGGGGAGCCAAGGGATAGACATAAAAAATGACGGCGGAGCCGTCATTTTTTTGCACATATGTACGATTTTTTAGAAGAATGAACCGCGGGCGGCATCCTTCGTCTCCTTGTCGGCGATGAAGGGAATGCGCGTCGTGTAGCCCGCTTTCGCCGCAACGATCTGCTTGGTGGGCCATGAGAATACGTCGCGGTTCCATGTGTTCACCGTGTCGTTGTACACTTCACGCGCGGCCGTGATCTCCCTCTGCAGGTAGGAATTCTGCTGCATGGCGTCCGCGATCTCCCGATGTGCCTTGAGGTCGGGATAGTTCTCGAATGCGATATTCACCGCGCGATCGATATTGCCGATCTCCGCTGCGAATTCGTTTCTGGCCTCGTCCCCCTCTGCGCCGCTGTGCGAGCGGTACTGCGCGATCTTCGTGAAGGTGTCCTTATCGAGATCGATCGCCTTGTCGAGAAGCCCTGCGCAGTTCTTGAGGATCTGCACGCGCTGTTCGAGATAGTTGTCGATCTGCGAAGCGTCGTGCTGGATCTTCTGCTGCAGCTGCTGGAAGTGATTCTTTGCCTTCACCTTCATGATCGTCCACACGATCCCGCCGATGATGGGCGGAAGGAACCACCACATGATGTCGAAAAACTTGGAGCCGCCCCCCACGGTCACGGGGATCTGTCTCGCGATGACATTTACATCACGCCCCTCATCCATCGTCGGGCCGGTAAGTTCGTCGAGTTCGTTTGCCATATTCTGTTACCTCCGTTTTTTTATGATTTTATTTTAGAAAATGCGCCGTCGAAGGGCATATTTTCATCATCTGTCTTACAGCACAGGATCCCGTGGCCGTAGCCGTGCAGGTAGGAACCGATCTGATCGAGTGCATCCTTCACCGTTCCGCCGCTCACGCTCTCGTCGAAGTCCTTTTCGGAGAGGCCGAGCTCCCGCATTGCCGCCGTTCCCGTCTGGACGATGGGTATGTATTCCACCCAATGCACGGGCACTGCGTGGAGGTTGCCGTCGCCGCCGAGTTCTGTGACGAAATCCAGCCGATCCTCCGCCCTGTACGAGTAGGCAGTGACGCGGATCTTGTCGCTTCCCCCCTCTTTGTCCAAAAATTCCGTCTTTAAGATGGTCTGCGTGGCCGTATCGGGGTGGCAAAAGGCATTCTGGCCGACCCTGTTGGCGAGGAATTCACTCTCATACGGGGTGTAGTTGCGGAAATAGTTCTCGGGATAGATGTACTCCTGTGGCTTGTGCTGCTGGTAGAGCGGAATGGAGAGGAGCGGCGCAAGGTCGAAATACAAATATTTGAAATAGCTGCAATTGAAATCTACGAACGTTTTCCTCGCGATGTCTGCGCTGTACGAATAATACCGCTTGTAATCGGATGTGTCGAGGTCCCAATGTGCCGAATGCTCGGAGGAGACAAAGTTCAAACAGCCGTCCTTTCTCATCGCAAAGTCGTCGCCAAAACCTGCCGTATCCGTCATGAGGGCGATCATATTCTTCTGCGCAAGGGGGGTAAAGAGGAGACGGAACTGCACTTCGTTGTCCCTGTCGAGTGCACCGAAGAGCACGTCGAACTCCGTATTGCCCATCTCGGTAAAGTTTGTGGTGGGATCGTCGTCCGTCATGGCCAATTCCTGCAATTTGCGGAGCTTTTTTGCGCCTGACTTGACTGTTTTTTCACGTTTCCCCTCGCTCAAGCTCTCCGCATGCCCCGCCGTACGAGAAAAATGCAGATCAGGCGCGGCCTCGTTGCCGTAGATGAGGCGGGTCTGCTCGCTGTAATAGGGCTTGGGACGGGTGAGCATCGCAATGAGCGTCTGCGTGTGGGTTTGGGTGTGCGAATGCCCCTGCGCATCGGTGTATGTCGTCGTCCAAGTGATGACGAGGCTCCCCGTGTAGGTGCACGTCCCCATCGTGTGAACGAGTTCACGGTCCACAACGAACGGATTCCCCAAGATCTCCCCCGTCAGAATGCCGATCGTGGAGCGTTCGGGGTCGTTCGGTTCGCCAAAGCCGTATTTGGTGCACAGATAATCATATCTGCGCATGTTGAAATTGTCGTCGATCTTGACAAGCGGAATGGTACTTTCGATGAGTTTTCGGGTCGCCGTGTCGTCAAAGAGGGCGTTGAGGGGGGCCATTTGCTTCCAAGCCTCCTCCAAAAAGCTGTCCGCTTCCGCCTGCCGCTTCTGACGTTCCGCCTCGGTGCGCTTGAGCAAGGGATTGATCTTCCCGAAGATGATGCCGAACCCGACCGCCATGCATGCAGCGCCGCCGACAAGAGTGAGGCTTCCGAAGAGATAGCTCTCCTGCAGGAGGGACAAGATGCCGATGACGAGAAGGATCACCCCGAGAACGATCAAAAAAATCAGAAATCCCCTCGCTCCCTTGTTGCGGGAAAGGCGTTTATCGAGCTGGGCAACCTGCTTCATCTTGGCGTCGTAGGACGCGACGGTGGCACGGTTGTCGTCGAGCGAGATCCCCGATTTCGACACAAGATCGTCGAAATACGCCTCGGCATTCCGTTCAAATTCTTGTTTGTATGACTGCTTATAGGCCTCCAAGGGCTCTAACAGTCTGTCGTCTGTTTCTTCCACGCTTCTATTTTAAAACGATATATACGGATTGTCAAGAACTCTTTCGACATTTTTTTGCAATTTTCCTGTAATTTTTACAAGATTTAACCATATAGGGCTGTTGGGGGGAACGGAGCGTACGGGTAAACAGACGGAGCATTCCAAATCGCGTCATGGTGAGCGCAGTCGAACCATCACCGCATTATAATAAGGTGACCCTTCGACTACGCTCAGGGTGACGTATTCAGAACGTCGGGGCAGGGTGACGCACCGACCGCTCATTCAGAGCGAAGCGATGAATCCCGTTAAACCCTGCTCCCGTGCGTTTTATGGGATCCTTCGCTGCGCTCAGGATGAGCGCGGGATTGGGAGCAATATTCATGATACGACAAAAAGGCGCGATGAAAACCGCGCCTTTTCGGCTTCGATTTGATTACTTGAGGATCTTCGACACAGCGCCGGAGCCGACCGTTCTGCCGCCCTCACGGATAGCGAAACGGAGACCTTCCTCGATTGCAACGGGCTTGATGAGCTCGACCGTCATGGTGATGTGGTCGCCGGGCATGACCATTTCAACGCCCGCGGGAAGCTCGATGGAGCCCG
>CANRDK010000126.1 GCA_947629345.1 uncultured Clostridia bacterium | reverse complement strand
TGCTTGTCTATATCGAAATTTAAGGAGAAAAACCGTGGTGCTATTGCTTCAAAGGTGTTCTAACGAGGTTAAACAAAGGCACCTCCTCCAATCGATGTCACGCTGTCGGGAATTGTAATGTTCGTCAGCTCGCTACAACCGTCGAACGCCCAATCTCCAATTGAGGTCACGGGCTTTCCCGTATATGTCTCCGGAATTACAATTTCATCATCAGTACATTCGGAAGATAAATCAGAAACAGTATATGCCCCGTTAGTCAAGCGATATTGAACATGTAGAGCGCAGATATAACCTTTAAACGTGGAATCGTTGCAACGTTGACAAACTTCATATGCTTCATACCCTGCGTCGGCGCAGGTTGCAGGTTTGGCTTCAAACTTTTGATAGTCGTGCCCGAGTGCTTTTCCTACGCGGGTGTCTTGCTCGGCGCAGCGGGTGCACTTTGCTGTTTCGGTGCCACCTTCGGTGCAGGTCGCATCGCCGTTGGGAATATAGTTCGCAAAGTCATGGCCGAGGGCGGAGTTTTGCTGCTCACGAGTGTCCTCTTCGTCACAACGGATACACTTGGCCGTTTCTGTACCGTTTTCTGTGCAGGTGGCGTCGTTATTTGACGTATAAGTCTCAAATTTATGATTCAAGGCAGGCTTTTCAACGTAGTCCTTTTTCTCATGGCAGCGAGAACACTCTTGATATGCGTCCCAGCCTTTTTCGGTACAGGTGGGCTCTTGCGCGGCATGTTGTTGATAGTCATGGTTGAGGGCTGCCTTTTCAGTATAACCCACTTTTTCGTGACAGCGATCACATTCTTGGTAAGAACTCCAGCCTTTTTCGCTGCAGGTGGGGTCCTTGGCGTCTATCGTCTGCATGGAATGCCCGAGAGCGGAATCTTTGACCTCGCGGGTGTCCGTTTCGGTGCAACGAACACATTTTGCCGTTTCGGTGCCGTTCTTCGTGCAAGTAGCATCGCCGTTGGGAGCGTAGACTTCAAAAGAATGCCCAAGAGCGGAGTTTTGTTGCTCGCGAGTGTCCTCTTCGTCACAACGGATACACTTGGCCGTTTCTGTGCCGTTCTCTGTGCAAGTGGCGTCGTTATTTGACGTATAAGTCTCAAATTTATGCCCGAGAGCCGTCCCTTCTTTCGTGCGGGTGTCTGTTTCGCCGCAAGAGCAGGTGGCCGTCTCGGTGCCGTCCTCGGTGCAGGTCGCGTCGTTGTTGTAGACGTAATCGGTGAAACTATGGACATGCTCGGGCTTTTCCTCGCCGTTGTCGGGCTTTTGGGTGTTACCCTGTTCGGTGTCGGAACCGCTGCCCGTGTTGCCGCCGTTGTCGCAGGCTGCAAAGGCGAGGCAGAGACAAAAAATTGACGCAAGCATCAAAATTGAAAGCCAAAATCTTTTCATACGAGTCTCCTTTCGTTTTTTATTGTATAATTCATTATAATTCTTACAAATGTAAGAAGTCAAGTAAATACTCTTACTTTTGTGAGAAAATATGTAACAGATGGAGACAGAATTTAAAAATAATTTGAAATTTTTGAGGCAAGAACGGGGAATCGGGCAAGTGGAGCTCGCCAAAAGTCTTGGCGTGAGCAAGGGGATCATCAGCCTTTGGGAAAACGGGCTGCGGGAGCCCAGCTTATCCTCGCTCGTGGCGATCGCCAAATTCTTTCGTGTCAGTCTTGACGAACTTGTGGGAATCAAGGAACAATAGCCGCATAAACCTCCGCCGCGCCGCCGAAAAATATTCGGCGGCGCGGCTTCTCATTGACATTTTCAAAATTCCTTGCTATAATCCAACCATGCAGTGTTTTCTTTGCCCCGTGAAGTGCGGGACGGGCCTGCATTTCATCCCCGTCCACTCCCCGAGAGGTCTGAATGCACTCCCGCCCATGAAAGCAAGTACAATACGACAGTGGCGGCCATGTTTGAAAAAAATTCTGTTGTTTGATCTATTTTTCGTGATATAAGTGCGCATTTTTTCTTTTCTATGACAAAAAAGACACACCTGCGGGTGTGCCTTTTGCGTTGTGATTCAAATGCTTTCGGTTTATCTCTTCTTCCGCGGCTGCGGGCGGCGGATCGCCTTATACAGCGGTTTCAGGGGGAGGTGCAACTTGCTCGGCGAGCGCCTTGCATTATCCACAACAATGACTTCCTGCGGAGGATTGTTGGGCGACCTGTAGAGCGCGATCTCACCCTTCTCCCATGTTTTGCCTGCGGGATCGAACCAATACACCTTTCTGCCGCGGCGGCGGAACATTACGCCGACGACCTCGATGCCGTCCTCGTCCTTTTCGGTCTCCTTATAGGTCTCAACGTCGCGGATCTCGCTTTTTGAAAGCTCCTCGATCACAGGCTCTTCTTGGGGGGCAGGTTCTTGAACGGGCTCCTCTTCTTCGGGAGCTTCCTCTTCCGCGGGCTTCTCTTCTACGGGAGCAGGTTCTTCGACAGGCTCCTCTTCTTCGGGAGCTTCCTCTTCCGCGCGCTGTTCGGCGGATCCCTCGTCCTCGGCGACGATCGCCGCGGCGACTTCGGCAGCGGAACCTTGCAAAAATCTCGGTTCCTCTGATTTCTTTTTGATGATACGCTTGGCAAGTCCTTTTCCGATCAGTTCAACAATGCCCTCGTAGGGGAGATAATAATCCTCCGCAATGCGTTCGATGCGGATCCCTCCCTTTCTTTCCATGACCAAGGCGATCAGTTCGATGGCATAGCGGACCCTTCTTTTATTTTTCAACCGATACATGCAGGGAGTATCCTCATATGACCCGAGATCGGAAACGTCCTCGACCTTATATTTGGTATCGGCAAATTCGTTAGGGTCGAGCGGGAAATACATGCAAAGCGTTTTTCCGCGATAGCTGAAACGGGCAACGGCCTCTCTTCCCAAATAGAACGTCTCGCGTTTCCAGCTGATCCGCGACCTGACCTTCTTATAGGAAAGCAGTTCATTCTTGAGCGTCGTGTACCAAATCTTAATTTCGTCGCTCGATTGTATGTACTTCGCCATGAAACTCTTGTTGTAGCGCAGAACGCTCTCGTAGGATTCTTCCTCGATGACAATCGGCTCATGCCTGCGAACAATGATCTCCTGCGCGGGTTCCTCCTGCATGGGCACTTGCTCGGGCTCCTCCTGCACAGGCTCCTCCTGCACAGGTTCTTCCTGCACAGGCTCTTGCTCGGGCTCGACAACCGAAATTTCGTAGTAGGTAGCCTTGTCTCTGTACTTGATGATAACGATATCGTTACCCTCTTTGGACATATCCGGTTTTACGACATAGCAACCGTCCGCAACGCCCGCTTCGCTGAGACGCGAGAAGTAGTCCGCAGTGATGACTTCGAACGAAAGCTGTTCCGTCGTCGGTTTGAGGTTGTAGACGGCATTTACGATCAATCCTTCGCAGTTAAACTCCTCGCCGATGGTAAACACGCGTTTTGCGGCGTCGGCATCTATGGAAATCTCTGCGAGTTCGCGCACGGACTTTTTCCGTCTGCGATTGACTATGATCCAAACGGAAAGGGATATGGCGGCGATGAAACACGCGGCGGCAACTGTACATACCGCAAGTAAAATAACCAGCTCTGTTTGATCGATGAATAACATACTCTTTTATTCTCCTCGTTTGTTTTTCTTTATGACAATTGCCAAAGCGATCATGATCGCCACGCTGACGAGCGCGATCACCGACGCTATCTGCAGGATCGAAAGATACGGGATAAATTCGCACGTAAACACATACGCCGACAGCCCGTCTGCCTCGAAGACGACGTAATCGCCGTCCCGCGTGTATTCGACCGAAGCCGATCTGCTCATGCTCTGCATGGAAAACGCTTTATCTCTGAGCATCTGCGGAATGACAAGCCGCACGGTCATCTTTCCGTCAAACGGCACTTCCACGCCGTCTTTTTCAAATTTCAAGGTAAAGTTTGCGGTAAACGAGTCTTTCTCCCACGCCCAAGCAGCGCGTGCAATACTTTCGGGAACAGTGTCGCACACAAGTTCCCATGTGGGATCGAAACCGTCCGCGCTGTCCACAATGACAGTGACGGCGCCGTTGGGATCGACAAATTCCATGTGTGTCCTCAACACGGTGAGCGTGGCTGTCTTTTCCAGAATCACTCCGCGCACGTCGCTCAAAATGGCTTTGACGATATAGACGCCGGGGTCCCTCTGTTCGTTGCCCTCATAGACAACTTCAACGCCCTCGGGAAGTTCTCCTTTGAGATAGACGCTGTGCGCATTGCCGTCATATTTGACCGAGGCATTCTCAAACGTGATCTTGTCGAAATCAAACTCGGCGTACCGAATCGTCAGGAGTGCGTGCATCGAGGGAATGGGGTTATAGTTTTCCGCGTCCCCTTCAAACGAAACGGTCACATGATAGCCTCCGACGGAGCTTTGCCCGTTGCCTTGATAGATCGCGCTGACGCCCGCGGGCAGATCTCCCTCAACAAAAATGCTGTGTTCCTTGCCGTCGAAGTTGACAGTCTGATCCGTGAAGCGGACATCGGACATGTCGTAGTTGGCCTTTTGGATCTTGAACAGGAAGATAACGTCGTCCGTTCCGCCGCCCGACCACTCGTAGTTTGCCTTGTCGTTCAGAGAGACAGTTACTTTATACCCCGCTTCGTTGGCGTTGGTTTGCCTGTTGCCGCTCACCGTGTAGGCGGGGTCATCCGCAACGGCGTAGACCTGCTCTGCCCCCGTGTAGACAAACGGCGTGTCGTCCCCGCTCGGCTTGGGCACAGCTTTCTTGGTGACCGTGAACGGAAGATAGACTTCGGTCTCCCCTCCTTCCCATTGATAGCTGAGGTCGGTGAGCGTGACTTTGAGGAAGTAATCTCCCGCGTTCTTGACTTCGGTGAGGTCGCCCGTGCCGTCGTTGTTCTCGTAGAACGCGGCCGTCATCGTGTTGGGGTCGTAACCGACGAGGGCGTTCGTCACTCCTTCGCG
>CANRDK010000125.1 GCA_947629345.1 uncultured Clostridia bacterium | reverse complement strand
GAGTGTTTTTGTCTACCTCATCGGCATAGCCTCTTTTGAACCACGCGACTATCGCGTGGTTTTCAGTTACCAACCAATAAAAAACCGTCGCGGAAGCGACGGTTTTTAGTCTTTTCGGTTTTAGATTCAGTTCTTTTGGTCCATATGCACATCGACCTGCGGGAAGGGAACGGAGATGCCGTTCTCCTCGAACACCGTCTTGATCGCGCCGCGCATCTGACGCTGGGCAGCAAAGAAATCGTTCTCGTCGCACTTGGCGCCAAAATGCAGATTCACGCTCGAATCGGCAAGCTCCTCCACGCCGTTGAAGTCGATATCGGAAATGAGCGACGGGCACATTTCTCTGATCTTGCCCTTGTTTGCCTCAAAGACTTCCTTCACATGCTGCAAATTTTCCTCATAGGGAATGCCCACAAGCACGGTGGGATAGGAGGCCTCTCTGCTCTGGTTGACAAAGATCTTGATGGTTGAGTTGTTGGCGACGCGGATATCGCCGCTGTAGTTGATGAGTTTGGTGTTGCGGATGCCGATCTCCTGCACGGTGCCGCGCCAGCCGTCGATGGTGACAATGTCCCCCACCTGCAATGTTCCGTCGCAGACGAGGAAGATGCCCGCAACGACATCGGCGATGAGGCTCTGCATACCAAGTCCTACGACGAGCGTAAGAACGCCTGCGCTGGCGATGAGTGCGCCCACATTCATGCCCCAAACGGCGAGCACTGCGATGACGCAGACGACCCAAATCACGACCTTCACGATGCTGTTGACAAGTCTGCCGATGGTGATCCTTCTCGGCGTTCCCTTAAAGACTGCCTTGATGATGGAGCAGACGATATAGAGAACGAGCAAGGTGATAAAGAGGATCCTTGCCGTGCCGATGAGCTTGGGAATGATCGAGAAGATGACCTTCAGAAGCGGGCTCATCGTGATGGGATTAAGGACATCCGGATTATCGGGGTCCCTTTCATACAGGGGGAACCATCCGTCCACGGGGTCGTTGATCTGGTTGTAGAACACGAAGCTCAGGACCGTGATCACGGCGAAAATGACGAGCAAAATCAAGCCGACCGTAAAGGTTTTGTTGCCTTTTTTTTGTGTTGTTTCCATTTTTTACCTCCATGAGATATTATAGCCTGTCCCATAGATTTTGTCAATATATACAAAAAAAATTTTTTGATTCTTTCATCTCTCATGTTGAGACCACCGCAGCGTTATGCCGAGCGTAGCCCCGCATCATTCTGACAACGTGGGTCCGCCCCCTCGGCTCCCCTCTCAGGGGAGCTGTCACCACAGGTGACTGAGGGGTTCTGCCGAGAACGGGCCCGCTCATGCTGAGCGCAGCGAAGCATCCCATTAAACGCACGGCAGCTTGTGCCCTCATCCCGAGCATGACCCCGCGCTCATGCTGAGCGCAGCGAAGCATCCCGTTAAACCCACGGGACTCCATCCCCTCATCCCGAGCGCAGCGAGCGGATCTCGTAAACCGACGGACCCCGTCCCGCGTCATTCTGAGAACGTGAGTAGGAGGAAAGGACGGGAATTGACCCGAAGAATCTCGCGGGGCGGTGTTGTTAGTGCGGTGACCCTTCGACTACGCTCAGGGTGACGTAATCAGAACGTCGGGGCAGGAGCAATGAGGGCGGACCCCCACCCCTACCCCGCCCCCTGCGTCAGGGGGCGGGCAAGAGGAAAGGCAGGATGAGCGCGGGGGGGCAGGGAGTCCGTCCTCATCCCGAGGCGTAGCGAGCGGATCTCGCAAACCGACGGACTTCCGTTCTTAGAGCGAGATTCTCTCGCCCCTTCGGGGCTCGGAATGAGGAAACGGGCTCCCGTCCCCATACCATACAAAAAAGAGAGGTCACCCTCTCTTTTTTGCTGTGTGGATATGTTTTGGGTAAAAGGAGATTTACCCTCTGTGAGCTTATGACTGCCTTACGCCCTTGACGTAGGTGTACGTGCCGCCGTTGCAGGTGACGGTGATCGACGCAAATCCCGTCAAGAAGTTGCCCTTTATAAGCAAGGCATCAAACTCCTCCACGGTGCCGCCGAAAGTGATCGTCGCAAGATTGGTGCACCCGCTCAGAGCCTTTGCGTTGATCGTCAATCCGCTGCCGTTGCCATCGATCTTAAGATTCGTGAGGCCCGAGTACATGTAAACAGCATTCTCTTCAATTTCAGTGACGCCGCTCGAGATCTCAATACTCTTGACAAGTGCGTCAAGCGAATTCATATATGTAATGTTGTATTCATAGTAGAATGCATTCTTGGCGATTTTATAGCTATGACCGTCCACTGACGTTGCAGGAAGTTTGACCACCGTATCGGTGCCGTGGTATGCAAGCAAGTACACACCGTCGCCTCCTTCATCCTCATAGAACACGAACCCGTTTTCATCTGTCTTGACCTTGCTCTCGCTCGAGTCCGTGGTAACATGCTTGGCATACAGGGCCACTGCGCCACTCGTACCTTGTCCTTTTGTAATGGTCAAATGCGACGAAAGGTTGATGACCTCTGCGAGCTGATAACATCTTATGAATGCGCCGTCAGAATAGCTTGGGCTATCGCCTCTATCTTGATCGTATTTCCCGTCAATTGTGTTTACGTTTTCAGGTATCGTAATGCTCGTAAGGCTTGAACAAGAGAAAAACGCCAATTTTCCTATCGTCGTAAGCTGACTCCCCTCAGCAAACGTTACGCTCCCGAGCTTATAGCAGCAATAGAATGTCGATTCCTTTATCTCCGTGACGCCCGCAGGGATCTTGATAGAGCGAAGCATAATGCATTCGTTGAAAGCGTACTTACCAATTTCCGTCACGCCATCCGGAATAGTGATTTCCTTCAATCTTTTACAACCATCGAAAGCGTTATCACCAATTGAAGTTACGCTTGTGGGAATTTCTACCGTTTCAAGATTTGCGCAGCCTCTGAAAACGCTTTTACCAATCGATTTCATATTTACGGAAAGCCCCGCAATCTCGGTGATTTTATTGTATCCATTAAAGGCCCGATCCCTGACACTATAGCTATTGCCATCAACCGACGTTGCGGGCATGGTAAGCTCCGTATCGCTGCCGTGATATGCGATCAGATATGTATTCTCTTCGTCTCCGCCCTCATAGAAAACAAAGCCGTTTGTGTCAGTTTTCACTCTGCTCTTGCTCTCGTCATTCGTAACATACAGAGCATAATCTGTAATTTTTGAGGGATCACTTCTCCCAACTGTAATGGTCAAACCGGAAAGGTTTATAACTTCTACAAGACGATAACAATTATTAAACGCAAACACATCAATTTTATTCACACCTGCGGGGATTGTGATGCTTGTAAGTTCATAGCAATCCTTAAAAACATATCGACCGATATTGGTCAAACTTAAGGGAAGCACTATCCGCTTTAGACTGTTGCAACTATCAAAAGTGTTCATCTCCAACGTTGTAATACTGTTAGGGAGTTGAATTGATTCAAGGTTAGAACAAGCATAAAAGGCATGATGTCCAATTTCGGTTAACGCGGTGTCCTCGGGGAAGATAATATCCTTTAGCTGAGAACAGGAGGAAAATGCATAGATACCGATTTTTGCGATACTTTCCGGAATAGAAACAGATTGCAATCTGGAGCAAGTCGAGAACACATAATCACCAATCTCCGTCAATTTACTGTTCTCGTCAAATATTACGCTTGTAAGGTAGCTTCCCATGAAAGCATATGCACCGATATGCGTAACATTTTCGGAAATTTCAATTTCCGTAATGCTTGTATATTCAAACGCTCTGTCCCCAATCGATGTCACACTTTCCGGAATAGTGACATCCGTAAGACCAAAGCACGAATTGAATGCATCGTCTCCGATTTTTGTTACACCCTCTTCAATGGTCACGGATTGAAGATTTGTATTGCCTTTGAATGCATCTTCCCCGATCTCTACCGATTTGCCGTTGTAACTGCCGGGAATGGTGACTTCAGTCGCAGTCTTGTCGGAATTCTCCAAAACGACGGTGTCGCCATTGTCGTTGAAATAGGATTCGCCGTCGGGAGCGTAGAGCGCAGAGAGGTCGGCGGTGATAACGTCTGCTTTCAACGTCCAAGCCTTGTTTTCGAAGCGATATATCTGATATTTTTCGGCTTTCGCTTCGTCGTCGATGAAGGTGCGATAGTAGTAATCTCCCTCGTAGACATTCTCAAGATCGGCGTCGGCAGGTGCGGCGGAACCGTCGAACCAAGTCGTGCCGCGGCCCTTAATGGAGCCAAGAAATTCCCATTTGGTGTCGGAAGTCTTTTGGTAGACTTCAAAGCTCTCAGTGTCGAGGTAGAAGTCGCCGACATAGGAACCTGCAAGGGCGGCTTCATCTTTCAACTCATTGGGGTTGCCCTTGTTGGAATACCAAAGGACGCCGTCACGGCCGGGTTTGCCCTGTTCACCCTTGAGAGTGAGAATCGGAGAACCCCAATCGTTGGAATTTTTTTGGTAAAGTTCGCCCGACTCGGTGTTGAGGTAGAAGTCATTCGTTGCGCCGAGATTTTCGACGGGCTCCTCTGTACCGTAGTACCAATTTGCAGCGGTCTCTGTCCATGTTCCGTCATCGGACTTGACGTAGCTTGCAAGCGTTTGAGTATTGAGATAGTAATCTCCCTCGTGGCCGAGTGTGTCGGCAGGAACTTCCGCGCCATAGTACCATTGATTGCTTGAGGTCGTGTTGTCGTCTGTGTTTCCGCATGCGCTCATGAGCGCAAGAGCGAACACGAGGGCGAACATGCACACGAGAACAGCAAGCAAGGAAATGCGTTTTTTGCCTTTCATTTGTCTTTTCTCCTCACAAAAATTTTGATTTTCCCTCTTTCCACACAAAATGTTGAACGGGGTATGAATCGATTTTAGTATATCATACTACCCCCCCCCGTCAAGTCTTCACCCCCATTTTTGAAGAAATTTTTTAAAAAATTTTTTGGTTTTCACTATTTTTTTGGCTTGACGAGGTGAAAGTTATCAACGGGGAGGCGTTGAGAGTGCGGTCGTTGCCCACCCCCCTACCCCCCTCCTCGGGAGGGGGCATGGACTCCGTTCTCAGCATGACGCCGCACC
>CANRDK010000124.1 GCA_947629345.1 uncultured Clostridia bacterium | reverse complement strand
CTGAGCAGGATGACGCACCGACCGCTCATTCTGAGGGAGGCGTAGCCGACCGAAGAATCCCATTAGGCCAACGGGCTCCCGTGCGTTTAACGGGACCCTTCGACTACGCTCAGGGTGACGCGATCAGAATGTCGGGGCGGGAGCAATGAGGGCGGACCCCCACCCCTACCCCGCCCCCTGCCGCAGGGGGCGGGCAAGAGGAAAGGCAGGATGAGCGGGCGGCGCTCATGCTGAGCGCCGCCCGCTCAATTTTTAATTTTCAATTTTTAATTTTTCATTTATCACGCATACTCTTCGTATGAAAAACATTTCGGGCAATCTCAAGCGGGATACGGACGCGCTCAAAAAGCTCCTTCCCGCCGAGGACATCCTCACCTTTGACTTCCTCTCAAAAAACGGTCTCCCCTTCACCGTGGTCTATGCCGATCCCATCACCGACAAGGACCTTCTCGGCGATCAGGTCATCCGCCCTCTTCTGCGCTATGAGGGCGAAAAAACCGCACTTATGATCCAAAAAAGCATTCTCTCCCCCGAGGTCCGTCTCCAGAAGGAACTCGAAAAGTTGGCGGAGGAAGTGCTTGCGGGGAACCCCGTGCTCCTGTGGGAGGGCATGGACGAAGCGGTCGTCGCGGGCACCAAAAAGGTGTTCGTCCGCGCCATCGCCGAGCCCTCCACCGACGTCGCCGTCAAGGGCCCCCGCGAGGGCTTCATCGAGGACGTCAAGATCAACACCTCCCTTGTCCGTCGCCGCCTCAAGACGGGGGAACTGCGCATTGAGACCTTGGAAGTCGGCCGCCGCTCCAAGACGGTGGTCGCGCTCTGCTATTTAGAAGATACCTCCGTGCAGAAAACGGTGGAGGACGTCAAGAAAAAGCTCAGCGAGATCGATATCGACATCGTTCCCGATTCGAGCTATCTCACCCACTTTCTCTCCTCCCGCCCCTATTCGCTGGTGAAACAGATCGGCACGACCGAAAAGCCCGACATCTTCTGCGCAAAGATCGCGGAGGGCCGCGTCGGTCTGCTCGTGGACGGCTCCCCCATTGCACTCACCCTCCCCTATCTCATCGTCGAAGATTTCCAGTCGAGCGAGGACTACTTCGTCCCGCCCTACCGTGCAACGTTCACCCGCATTTTGCGCTTCTTATCGCTGTTTGTTGCGATATATCTGCCCGCTTTTTATGTGGCGGCCCAGCTCTTCAAGCTCCAGCTCTTCCCCGTGAAGCTCCTTTTGACGATCGCGGGAAGCATCCGTGATATCCCCTTTTCGCCCTCGCTTGAAATGCTCCTCGTGCTCTTCGTGCTCGAAGTTTTAAACGAGGCCTCCATCCGCATGCCAAAGTATGTGGGCATGGCGCTCTCCGTTGTCGGGGCGCTCGTCCTTGGGGAAACGGCCGTATCGGCGGGGTTCGTCTCCACCCCTGCGATCATCATCATTGCCTTTTCGGGGATCGGCCTCTACGCCGTACCCAACCTCATCGAACAGACGAGCGTTCTGCGTCTCATGATGCTCCTCATTGCAGGCAGTGTGGGGACGTACGGTATCATTCTCGCAACGGCCTTTGTCCTTCTCTATCTCGTCACGACGGAAAACTTCGGCGCCCCCCTCTTGGCCCCCTTTGCGCCGCTGGTCGGGCGGGACCTTCGCGACAGTGTGGTGAAATACAACCTCGGGTCCTTAGAGCTCAGGCCCGCAATACTCGGGAGCAAGAATAAAAGGAGGCTGAAATGAACAAGATCTCATCCCGTCAACTCTACTTCTTCCTCGCCTGCGTCATGCCCGTGGGAAAGCTCCTCGTTCTGCCCTCTCTCCTCGCCCAATATGCAAAGAACGACCTGCTCTTTCCCATTCTCATCAGCTACCTCGTGCAGGTGGCCGTCGTCTTTTCGGTGCTCCTTGCGGCCAAGAAAAATACAAGCCTGTACGGCCTCTTGGAGAACACCTTCGGCAGGGTCGCAAGTATCGTAATTTTGAGCATAATATCGATATTTTTCTTCTATGCGGCCCTCCTGCCCCTCCTCGAACAGCGGCTGTTCGTGCAGAGCGTGTTCTACGATACCCTCCCCTCGCTCGCCGCTTTCGCCCCCTTCTTTGTGTTCAGCGCATACCTCTGCGCAAAGCCGCTCTCCTCGCAGGGGCGGGTGTGGGACATCCTCGGCCCCATCTCGATCGCGGGGCTTTTAGGGATCCTCGTCCTCTCCGTCGGTTCTGCCGATTTCGGCGCCCTTCTGCCCGTCGGCGGGGGAGGATCGGGAACGTTCAAGGCCCTCTCTGTCTCCTCGGGCTGGTTCTTCGACGGGGCGATCCTCCTCATGCTGCTCGGGCGCATCGACTACAAAAAAGGCACGGCGTGGAAGGGAGCCCTCTTCTACCTCGCGGGCGGACTCGGCGTGCTCTTATTTTTCGCCGTGTTCTATGCCGTGTTCGGCGACCTTGCGATGAACCAATACTTTGCGATCACCAAGACCTCCAAGTACTTTTCGGGGATCACCGTGCTCGGCAGGATCGATTACGTCTTCATCTACGCCCTCGCCCTCGTGATGGCGTTTTGGTGTGCGATCCCTCTGCAGGCGGGGATCGACTGCTACCTTCAGCCCTTCGGAAGGGAGAGACATCTCGCAACGATCTTATCCATTGCCGTCAATCTCTGCTTCCTCGTTCTATTGTACCTTTTGGACAACCGCTTCGGCGAAATTTTACGCTGTATCACGGGGCCGCTCTTCTGGATCTTTCCCGCATTCTGCGTTTTGCTGCCGCCCCTTTCTTTGCTCTTGAGGAGGCCGAATGAACGCTCGTAAATTTATTAAGACGATCCCGATGAAACTCTATCTCATCCTGCTCGCCGTCATTTTATTTGCCTTTTTCTCGAACGATTTCGGGCTCGTGGATGTACAAAAAACCGCCGTCATTCTGGCGGCGGGGATCGATAAAACGGAAGACGGCTACACCCTGACCTCGCAGATCGCCGTCCCCAAGGGGAGCGACAGGACGACGGGCGGCACCTCCTCCGTCGAAATCGAAACGGAGGGAAAGACGGTGTCCGACTGCATCACCATGCTCTATGCCAAGACGGGGTGGGTGCCCAAGCTCGTGTTCTGCAACCTGCTCCTCATCGGGGAGGAGACGGCGAAGGAGAACGTGTTCGGCGGCCTCGACTACTTCCTCAGGAGCGACTACATGTCCGACTCCTGCTATCTTGCCGTCTGTGAGGGAACGGCGAAGGAACTCCTCTCCTCGCAGAGCGCCGTGGACGACGCCTCCTCGCTCGCCATCACCAAGCTCTTCTCCGACGCGGCGGTGAAGTCGGGCAAGGTCATGCCGAACACCCTCAAGGACTTCTCCATGTCCTACTACGGGGTCTCCAAGAGCGGATATCTGCCCTATGTGCGCATGGCCGATCAAGAGGGGGCGCAGGAATCGGGCGGAAACGAGAGTTCGGGGGGCTCAGGCGGACAGGACAAATCCCAAAAGATCTATTCCGCCGATGAGACGGCGGTCTTTCAGGACGGAAAGATGGCGGCCCTGCTCGGTTCGGACGAGACGCTCGCCTTCTCCCTTCTCAAGGGGGAAGTGTTCGCGGGGACCTTCAACGCGATGGATGAGGACAAGGTCATCACGCTGACTGTGCTCGAAAACAGCGGCGGGATCTCCCTCGAGACGAAGGAGACCCCCAAGGTAAAACTTGCCTTAAATCTCACCGTCCGCATGTGCTGCAAGGGGACTTCCACCCCCATCGACGACCTCTCCTCAGACGAAGTTTCGGAGCAAACGCTGCGCTCCGCCGAGCAAATTTTGAAGGGTTATGTGCAGAAATTGTGGGATACCTGCAAAAAGAGCGGGTGCGATCTCTTTGAGCTGAAGCGGGACCTCTACCGCTCCTCCATGCAGAAATTTTCAGAGCTCAAAGACCGTATCCCTATTGACATCTCCGCCGAGATCGAGGCAAAGGTCAGAACGAAGAGCTGACCTCAGAGCATCATCACGATGCTTGCAAATTGCAGTACGGTGCCCAAGATCGTGAAGAGGTGCCAGACGGAGTGAAAGTAGCGGACCTTTTTGCCGAATGCGAAGAACCCGATCCCGACGGTATAGGCAATTCCCCCGAAGAGGAGGAGAAGCACGCAGGTCAGAGAGACCGTTTTCAGGAGCATGGGCAGAAACGCGACGGCGAGCCACCCGCCCACGACGTAAAAGACCATGGAAATGCTCTTGACGACGAGATTGTTCATTGCGATCGCATTCATCGTGATCCCCGCAACGGCAATGCCCCATTCCACGGCGAGGACGGCCCATCCCATTGCAGTATTGTAGAGCGGAATGAGGCAGTAGGGCGTATAGGTGCCCGCGATGAGCAGAAAGATGGTGCAGTGGTCGAAGATGCGGAACACCCGCTTCCCCCTGCCGCTGGGCAGGAAATGATAGAGTGCACTCATCGTGTACAGAACGACGATGCCGAAGCCGAATGCCGACACGGCGAGCATGCGCACGGCGTTCCCCCAAGTCAGATAGAGAAGGACGGCCCACACGGCCAGCCCGATCGCCCCGCCCACGATGTGCGAGACGGCGTTGAAGATCTCCTCCCCCTTGGTATAGAGAGGTTTTGAAAGTTTTTTATCGATGACAGCTTCCATACAAGTTTGCCTCCGAGGTTCTTTTCCCCGATGATAGCACAGGGGAGGCGAAAAAGCTACCTATTGCTTTGAGGCTCTCCGCTACTCTGTTTTTGCCATTTTCTACGTAAAAAATACGGACTCTACCGCAAAAAAATCCCACTCTACTCCCAGTAGAGCGGGATTTTTTTGCACTTATTGTTGATTTCGTCGGTTTATGCGGGGTGAACGGGGTCAGGATGAGGACGAGTCGAGATGAGGGCCGCCCTTGGCTCCCCTCTCAGGGGAGCTGTCACGGCTGTCCTTGCCGTGACTGAGGGGTTTTTAAACCCTATCCCCCGCTGCGCGGGACCAGAACGCCGCCGCCCTTGGCTCCCCTCTCAGGGGAGCTGTCACGGCTGTCCTTGCCGTGACTGAGGGGTTTGTGGACCCTATCCCCCGCTGCGCGGGTACTTCCCCTACAAGGGGAAGCAAGGGGACTCCGTTCGGGCC
>CANRDK010000123.1 GCA_947629345.1 uncultured Clostridia bacterium | reverse complement strand
TGCCCTTGCCGTGACTGAGGGGTTTTTGAACCCTATCCCCCGCTGCGCGGGTACTTCCCCTAAGAGGGGAAGCAAGGAGGACTCCGTTCGGGTTCTCCTCGGCTCCCCCTCTGAGGGGGAGCTGTCACGCTGCCCTTGCCGTGACGGATGAGGGGATAGGACGCCGCTCACAAAAACATAAGGCCCTTGGAGGAGGGCCTTTCAAAATCGTTATTTCGTTCTGATCCTGATTGCCGTGACGGTGTAGGGCGAAAGCTCGTACCCGAACACGTTCCCGATCCCGAGCGTATATTTCTCAGGGTGCACTGCCTCCTTGCCGCTCGCGTTGACGGCGTCTGCGCTTTCGGCGGAGAGCTCCACAACGTCGGCGATCCCCGCGGGCGTGAGACCCGTGACGGAGAAATCCACATTGACCTTGAGCTTCGTGCCGCCGACGTTCACAAGTTTGAGAATGACGTCCCCCGTTTTCCCGTCGAGGTCGGCCACGAAGAAGATGTCGTCGCAGGTGCGCGTCCCCTTGTTGTATTCGGCTTTATACGTCGTCTGCGGCGCGGAGAAGCCGTCGGCATACTTGATGCCCGCCGACACCTTGTAGTTGCCCGTATTCTGCATGAAGAGCTGCTGGACATAATAGTTGGGAGTCAAGGTGACGAGCCTGTTCGTGAAGTACATCATATCGACCTGCCACTGCCTGTCCGCCTTGTTCTCCGTTCCGAACATGGGAGCATAGGCGGCGAGCTTCACAATGTCGCCGTTGCGCTCGAAGCCCGTCATCATGGCTGCCTCGGCAAGGGCGGTGAGCATGCTGTTGTCCGTGTGGCTGTAGACGACGGAATCGTCTGCCCGCGGCGCACGGATCGTAGGGCTGTTGACGGCATATTCGCCGACGAACACCTCGTAGTACTCGTTCGGAGCGGTAGCGGGACGCCTGTAGTTGTCGTACATGTGCGTGTTCAGAAGGAAATCGGTGAAGTTGACGTAGTAGTGCTGGTCCACAACGCCGTAGTCCGCGACCGTATCGACAATTTTATTTTTGACTGCGTTCTGTGCCGCTCCCTGTGCCGCGCCGACTGCGGTGCCGCCGTTGGGATTTTCGCAGTGCTCAAACAGTGTGCAGTTGCCAACGATGGGCTTGACGCTGTACTGCTTGAGCGCCGCCTTAAACGCATCGTTCTTCAAGAATTCTTCGTAGAAGTTTTCGTAATAATTATCCCACTGCTCGTTGCCGATGCCGATATAGTCCATCTCAAAGGGTTCGGGGTGCCCCATGTTGGCACGGACCTTCCCCCATTCCGTATCCGTTCCGCCCTTGGCGAACTCGATGAGGTCGATGGCGTCCTGAATGTAATCTGCCACCTTGTTGCCGTGCCTGCCCTGAAGTGCGATCGAGGGGGAATAATTCCGCGTCTGGCAGGATTTGCCGCAGTTGACAATGGGGATCGCCTTTGCGCCCAAACTGTCGCAGAGGCAGAAATATTCATAGAAGCCGACGCCGTACTCATGCGGATAATACTTTCCGCTCCTCTGCCAGATATTGCCGTTGGGAACACGGGTCGCCCACTCTCCGTAGGTCTCGGCCTCGCTCTCTGCGCCGTCACGGTAGAGCGTGTAGCGGAATGCGGGAAGGGTGTCGTCGCCGTTCTCCTTGACGGCGCCGATCGAATTCTTCCAATCGTACGCGTTGTTGATATTCGTCCCCTCGATGACGCACCCGCCCGGGAAGCGGAAGAATGCGGGAGAGAGGTCGGAAATCGCCTTATACATGTAATTTTTTATGCCGACGGTGGCGTCCTTTGTCTCGAACTGGACGGCGTCGAGGAGAACGTCCTCGTCCTCGCTCCCAAAGGAGATGGTGAGGGAGACGCCCGTCGAAGAGGAGGAAGTTGCCGTGACTGTCTCCTCCACCTTGATCCACTTGTCGTCGGGTGCATTGACGGAGAAGGTCTTTTCGGCACAAGTCTTGGAGCTCGTTGCAGCCTTCACGGTGACCTCGCCCCGATAGCCGCAGAAGAACGCCGAGAAGAGGTATTCCCCCTTATTCAAAATGTACATGGGAGCCGCGTCAAAGCCCGCGTTGGTCAGCGTTCCGCCCGCCGCCGTTGAGATCTGCGCATAGTAGGGGCTGTTGACGTGTAGTTTCTTCTCCCCCGTCTCCGCCGTAAAGCTGAGCCCGTTGCCCGCCGTCCATGCGTAGTCGTGGTTCAGATTGGAGACCTGCACGGAGCTCTCAAAGCTGCCGTTGGCGATCATGTTGTCGTCCATGGCCTGCGAGGCGTAGTTGATATCCTCGAGGAAGAGGCCGAAGAGGTCTTCAGAGACGGTCGATGCGGCGTCCTTGGAGATCGCGCCCGAGAGGCTGACCGTGGCCTGTTGGTCTGAGAATGCCGCCGCCTCGCGGTCGGGTTTTTCGGGCGTTTCGGACGGATTGCCCTGTTCGCCCCCGTCGGGATCCTGCTCGCCGTTCCCCGTTGTATTCCCTCCCGTACTGCAGCCCGCAAGGAGCGCAAGGGACAGGAGCGCACTCAAGGAGAGCGCAAAGAATTTTTTTGCTTTCATATCTTTTCCCCCTTTTTGATTCAAATGTATTGTAACACATTTTTTCTCCGCTTGCAATAGCTTGAGAGGGAAAAATAAAAAAAGCGGGGAGAACGTCCCCGCCCCTTGCTTCCCCTTGTAGGGGAAGTACCCCGAAGGGGGGATAGGGTTCCCCAAACCCCTCAGTCACGCAAGGACAGCGTGACAGCTCCCCTACAAGGGGAGCCGAGAGAACCCCTCAGTCACGCAAGGACAGCGTGACAGCTCCCCTACAAGGGGAGCCGAGAGAACCCCTCAGTCACGCAAGGGCAGCGTGACAGCTCCCCTGAGAGGGGAGCCGAGGAACCCCTCAGTCACGCAAGGGCAGCGTGACAGCTCCCCTGAGAGGCGTAGCCGAAGGATCCCATAAAACGCACGGAGCAGGGTTCAACGGGATGCTTCGCTACGCTCAGCATGAGCGCGGGCGCTCAATTTTAAATTTTTAATTTCCCACATGGAACTCATTTTAGCGAGCAATTCGCCGCGGCGGAAAGAACTCCTCGCGCAGATCACAACCCAATTCCGCATCGTGCCCTCTTTGTTCGGCGAAACGGCAAGGGGGCTTTCTGCGTGCGACACCGTTCTGCTCTTCTCCCGCGAGAAGGCGAGGGAGGTCCACAGCCGTTTTCCCGCGGCTGCCGTGCTCGGCGCAGACACCGTTGTCGCCCTCGGCGGGAAGGTGCTCGGAAAGCCAAAAAATGCAACTTATGCTTCAAAAATGCTACATTCCCTCAGCGGAAAAACGCACAGCGTGTTCACGGGCGTATGCCTCATCGCGGGGGACATAGAGGAAGAATTTTATACGGAGACGAAGGTCACCTTCCACACCTTGAGCGATGAACTCATCGGGGAATATATCGAAAGTGTCCGCCCGTTCGACAAGGCGGGCGCCTATGGAATACAGGACGGGTTTCCGCTCGTTGAGAGGTACGAGGGGAGCTACACGAACATTGTGGGCCTTCCCGTGGAGGAAACGCGTTCCCTTCTTCTGAGGAGGAATCTCATATGACAAAATTTGCCATCGACTTCGGGACGGCGGTCACAAAGATCTACCAGCTCGGCAGCGCCAACGGGGTCGTGCTCGCGGAGGCGACCTGCGTCACTGTGGATAAGCTGACGGGGGAGATCAAGGGCTTCGGCAACGAGGCAAAGAAGGTCCTCGGCAAGACAGCGGAGACAAACGTCATCTTCCCCGTGTACGAGGGGGAGATCGTCAATGAAGAACTCGCGGCCGAACTTCTCGGGTACTTCTTGGGCAAGACGGGGAAAAAGCGCGGGACGGAGGTCATGTTCTGCGTCCCCTGCGGCTGTTCGAGGGAGAGCCGCAACAAATATCTGCGCGTATCGGGCCGTGCGGGGCTCTCCAAGGTCACCTTTACGGAGGTTCCCTACCTCGCGGCCCTTGGCATGGGGGTGCCGGTCTCCGAATCCAATCCCGCATTCTCCGTCGATATCGGCGCAGGAAAGACGTCGCTCGCGGCCTTCTCCCTCGACGGCATCATCGCGGGGCTCAACATGAACGTCGGCGGCAACAATATGGACGTCCATATCATCGACCATATCGCCCAGACCTATAATCTGAAGATCGGCCTCTCCACGGCCGAAAAGCTCAAAAACACGGTGGGGAGCCTTATTCCGCACGACCATCAGAGCACTGTCGTGCAGGGGCGGGATATCACGACGGGCAAACCGCGGCAGGTCGTTGTCTATTCCGACGACATTGTCCGTCCCATTTCGGGGTATATCAACACCATTGTAGAGTATGCGGAACTCATTCTGCGCAAGCTCCCCGAGGAAGTTTCGGCCAACATGTGCCGCAGCGGTATCTACCTCACGGGCGGCGTGTGCGAAATGCCGGGGCTGGGAGATTACGTTGCAGAGCGTCTTCAGATGGATGCGCATGTGGCCGACGACCCGCAGATGGCGGCCGTCCTCGGCGGCGGAAGGGTGCTCGGCAACCCCGCCCTCCTGAGCAAGTTACAGATGCAATAAAACGCAAAAACCGTCACATATGTGGCGGTTTTTTGTTGTGTCCCCGCGCTCATGCTGAGCGTAGCGAAGCATCCCGTTAAACCAACGGAAGTAATTAAAAATTGAGCGCTCCGCGCTCATCCTGAGCGTAGCGAAGGATCCCGTTAAACCAACGGAAGTAATTAAAAATTTAAAATTAAAAATTGTGGTAGGAGACAATTGGAATGACACAGGCGGCCCGAACGGAGTTCCCTTGCTTCCCCTTGTAGGGGAAGTACCCGCACAGCGGGGGATAGGGTTCAAAAACCCCTCAGTCACTACGTGACAGCTCCCCTAGGAGGGGAGCCGAGGGGCGGCCGAACGGAGTCCCCTTGCTTCCCCTTGTAGGGGAAGTACCCGCGCAGCGGGGGATAGGGTTCAAAAACCCCTCAGTCACTACGTGACAGCTCCCCTAGGAGGGGAGCCGAGGGGCGGCCGAACGGAGTCCCCTTGCTTCCCCTTGTAGGGGAAGTACCCGCGCAGCGGGGGATAGGGTTCAAAAACCCCTCAGTCACTACGTGACAG
>CANRDK010000122.1 GCA_947629345.1 uncultured Clostridia bacterium | reverse complement strand
ACCTCTGTCATTTTGTCATTTCTTTTTGTTCCAATTTTTCCGCCCCACGTTCCACGTTCTCAGAATGACGCGGGGCTGGTCCGTCGGTCTACGAGATCCGCTTGGCTGCGCTCAGAATGAGCGATTCTCACATCAATTTTTCATTTTTAATTTTAAATTTTTAATTTGTTTTCATTGTAAATCGCGTGAGATTTTGCTATAATGGAAAGAGTATGACGGCAATTTCGATGAAGGACGTCGCCTTTTCGTACGGAGAGGGCGGCTTCCGCATGAAAAATTTCAACCTCGACGTGGAGGAGGGGGAATTCCTCGCCGTGCTCGGCCACAACGGCAGCGGCAAGTCCACCCTCGCACGTCTCATGAACGGTCTCCTCCTTCCCGACAAGGGCACGGTGGAGGTCTTTGGAACTGCCCTCACCGAGAAAAATCTATATGATATCCGCCGTCAGGTAGGGGTTGTCTTTCAGAATCCCGACAACCAGACGGTCTCCTCCATCGTGGAGGACGACGTCGCATTCGGGGCTGAAAATATTGGCCTTGCACGCGAGGAGATCGGCGAACGCATCTCCTTTGCGCTCAGCGCCGTCGGCATGGAGGGCTCCCGCGGGGCAACCATCTCCCGTCTCTCAGGCGGCCAGAAACAGCGGGTCGCCATCGCAGGCGTTTTGGCATTGAAGCCGAATGTGCTCGTTCTCGACGAATCCACGGCCATGCTCGATCCCCGCGGACGGCGTGAGATCATGGACGTCGTGTTAAAACTCAACCGCGAGGAGCATATCACCGTCGTGCTCATCACCCATTTCATGGAGGAGGCCCTGCTCGCGGGGCGTGCCGTCGTCATGAACAGGGGGGAGATCGTCATGGAGGGAACGCCTCAGGACATCTTCGAGCGGCACGAGGAGCTTCTCACCTACAATTTGACCCTTCCCCGCATCGGGGAGATCTGCAAAAAGTTACAGGCGGGCGGATTGCATGTCCCCGATACCCTCGACGTCGAAACTTTAGCCGAAGCGATCGAAAGAGAATTAAAAATTAAAAATTAAAAATGAAAAATTGCGGCTGGAGCGGGGACGTCCTTGCTTCCCCTGTAGGGGAAGTACCCGCGCAGCGGGGGATAGGGTTTAAAACCCCTCAGTCGCGCAAGGACAGCGCGACAGCTCCCCTAAGAGGGGAGCCAAGGTGACTGCGTACTGCCCCCCCTGCGCTCATCCTGAGCGAAGCGAAGGATCTCATAAAACCAACGGACTTCGTTCAAGGGGATTCTTCGGTCGCTTCGCTCCCTCAGAATGAGCGCGGACGCTCAATTTTAAACTTTCTATGAATATCATTGCCGAACATCTCACATACGTCTACAACGCGGGGTCGCCGTTTGCGGCAAAGGCCCTCGACGACGTCTCCCTCACGATCGAGGAGGGGGAGTTTTTCGGCATTATCGGTCACACGGGCAGCGGCAAATCCACCTTTGTGAAGCACCTCAACGGTCTCGTCCGCCTGCCTTCCTCGCTCAAACACTACAAAAAACCCAAGGCCAAAAAGGGCAAGCCTGCTCCCATCGAGCCCTCCCTCAAGGTGGGGGACTACGACCTTGCAAACCGCAAGACAGACTTTTACGGCCTCAGAAAGCGGGTCGGCATGGTCTTTCAGTATCCCGAGGCCCAGCTCTTTGCCGAAACGGTGTTTGACGACGTCGCGTTCGGCCTGAAAAATTTTGAAAAGGGCATGAAGGAAGAGGAGATCGAGAAAGCAGTCAGGGCGGCGATCGAAATCGTCGGGCTCGACTATGCGGCCGTCAAGGACGTTTCCCCCTTTGACCTCTCGGGCGGGCAGAAGCGGCGCGCGGCGATCGCAGGCGTCATTGTGACGAGGCCTGAGATCCTCATTCTCGACGAACCTGCGGCGGGGCTCGACCCCTTGGGGAAACGGGAGATCATGGACCTTCTGCACCGTCTCCACGGGGATTGGTGCAGGACCGTTGTCATCGTCTCCCACGACATGGACGAAATTGCCGAAAACTGCACCCGCGTCGCCGTCTTTTCGGAGGGAAAACTCGTCTGCGCCCTTCCCCCCAAGGAGCTCTTTCTCAAGGCGGAGGAGCTGTATGCGCTTGGGCTCGATATTCCCCTCACCGCAAAGCTCTGCCTCGCCTTAAAAGAACGGGGCATCGATATCGACTGTGATTTTACCGTGGACGGCTTTGTAAGAGCCGTGCTTGATAGGAAGGGGGAAGCACAATGAAAGACGTCTCCTTCGGGCAGTACTATCCCGTCTCTTCCTTTGTCCACAGGGTGGATCCGCGCCTTAAAATCGTATTTCTCATCGCCTACATCGTGGCGATCTTTCTCGCGACGAACTTTTACGGCCTCGCGGCGTGTGCGTTCGTCCTGATCCTCACCGTCGCCTTTTCGCGGGTGCCCGTTCTCAAGGTCCTGCGGGCAGTCAGAGGGGTGTTGATCCTCATTCTCTTCACGGCGGTGCTCAACATTTTCTTCTACCGCGGCGAGAGCGAACCGCTCCTCCAGTGGAAGATCTTTGCCGTCTATCGGGAGGGGCTCATCTTTACGGCCTTTCTCGTCTGCCGTCTCGTGCTCCTCGTGACGCTCTCCTCCATGCTGACGTACACGACGACGCCCGTATCTCTCTGCGACGGCCTCGAAAGTCTCCTCACCCCCCTCAAATGGATCCGCTTCCCCGTGCATGCCCTTGCCCTCATCATGAGCTTGGCGCTCCGCATGATCCCCATTCTGTCCGACGAGCTCGACCGCATCAAGAACGCGCAGATGGCCCGCGGCGCCGACTTTTCGAGCGGCAATCCGTTCAAGCGCGTCAAGGCATTGATCCCCATTCTGATCCCGCTGCTCATCTCCGCATTCCGCAGAGCAGACGAGCTCGGCGAGGCCATGGAGGCCCGCTGCTACATGGGGGACAAGAAGAGGACAAAGTTTAAGAAACTTCACTTTACTTGGCGAGATCTCATCGTCTTTCTCCTGCTTGCGGGGCTCGTGACGGGGGTGGTCCTTCTCCGCATTTACCTCGGAGGTGTGGTATGAGATACGCACTGATGGTGGGGTACGACGGCACTCATTTTTCGGGCTGGCAGCGGCAGAAGAAGGGGGAGCGCACCGTGCAGGGAGAGATGGAGCGGGCGGCGGAAAAGGTGTTTCTCTGTCCCACGCGCGTCGTGGCTTCGGGCAGAACGGATGCAGGCGTTCATGCACTCAAACAGGTCTGCCATCTCGATGCCGAAACCTCTCTTCCCGCCGAGAAGATCGCCGTTTGCCTCAATCTGGTTTTACCGCCCGATATTCGGGTATATAAGAGTTGTACCGCTCCCGAAACGTTCGACTGTACGCGGGGGACAAAGCGCAAGACGTACTGCTACCGCTTCTATACGGCGGAGACGGAGATCCCCGTTCTCTCCCGCTATGCCGTCAGAATTTCGGAGGCACCGTGTCTCGATTTAATGAGGCAGGCCGCGGACATGGTACGGGGAAAACACGATTTTAAGGCGTTCTGCGCGGCGGGATCCTCCGTAAAGACGACGGAGAGGACGATTTTCGACGTCGAAATCGGGGCTCAGACAGAAAAACTCGGTACCATGTACGAGATCCATGTCACGGGAGACGGTTTTTTATACAACATGGTCCGCATTCTTGCGGGGGAGATCGTCGCGGTCGGCCTCGGCAAGGGGACGGAAAATCTGAAGCGTGCGCTCGAAACGGGGGAGAGGTCCCTTCTTTCCAAAACAATGCCCGCAAAGGGGCTCATGCTCGAATCAGTGGAATATGACGTGCCGCTCTTCGGCACGCAGGAGGTATAAATGGAATTTTTTACTTGGCTGGAATTCCCTCAGGTGTTTCTCCAATATTTTTCCGTACAGCTCGAGGACGGAAGTATTGAATCTGTGCTCGCATACGAAATGAAAGTGCTCATGATCTCTCTCATCGTGGCGGGCGGGCTCTATCTCATCGGCCATGTGTTCGGGGGGATCGGACTCTACAAAATGGCCAAACGTGCGGGGGACAAGTTCGCATGGATGGCCTTTGTCCCCGTCCTCAACACCTACCTTTCAGGCAGGCTCGCAGGGGAGGCAAATGTGTTCAGCTTAAAGGTCAAGCACATGGGGCTCTATGTCACGATCGCTGAACTTTTGTATATTGTTCTAAATATTTTCCTACTGGTCATTGGAACGTTCCTCGCCAATCCTTCGTGGAATCAGGTGACGACGCAGACGGTGGAGGGCGTGGAATATATCACGGGCACGCAATACATGATAGACCAAATGCCTCTCAACATGCGCTGGCTTCCCACCATGGAATTTGCCCTGCAGATCATCACATACATCTGGTCCATCCTGCTCGTCCTTATGTTCATCTCCCTCTATTTGTCCTTCTTCCGCAAGTATTACGCAAGGGGACCGCTGATGATGGCGTTCATCTGCTCCTTCTTCCCCGTGAGAGGCTATGTGTTCTTTGCGGTGAGGAACAACGCCCCCGTTGACTACAACCAGTGGATGCAGGAGAGGATCCGCATGATGCAGCAGCAACAGTATGGCGGACAGCCGCCTTACGGCGCTCCCTACGGCGGACAACCCTATGGCGGTCAACCTTACGGAGGACAGCCCTATGGCAACTATGGCGGAACGGACGGCGAGCCCTTCTCGGATACGACAGGCAGCGCGGGTGGCCCTTCTTCTCCCTCCGACGACGAGCCCTTCTCCGACCTTTGATTTTTTGGGCTCCATTGAATTGAGATTTGCGATACTGAATTTATAGCAATTACGCGACTTATTATATGGCTTGTTATACGACTTGTTATGCGACTTATTACGCGGCCAATTATATGGCGTGAGTTATTACGCGGCGGGGGATCCTACGATCCCCCGCCGCGTCGTTTTGCTCCGCGCGCTCATCCTGCCCTTCCTCTTGCCCGCCCCCTGCGTCAGGGGGCGGGGTAGGGGTGGGGGTACGCCCTCAAACGAAGTCCGCACGGGAGCTCATCCCCTCATCCTGAGCGTAGCGAGCGGATCCCGTAAACCGACGGAGCAGCCCCGCGTCATTCTGCCATTCCTCTTGCCCGCCCCCTGCGTCAGGGGGCGGGGTAGGGGTGGGGGTCCGCCCTCGTCGCTTCTGCCCCGACGTTCCAATC
>CANRDK010000121.1 GCA_947629345.1 uncultured Clostridia bacterium | reverse complement strand
ACCTGACGGGCGAGCAGGATGTGCTCACGGGTCTGGGGCATGGGACCGTCGGAAGCGGCGACAACGAGGATAGCACCGTCCATCTGCGCGGCGCCGGTGATCATGTTCTTGACATAGTCGGCGTGGCCGGGGCAGTCGACGTGCGCGTAGTGACGCTTGTCCGTCTCATACTCGACGTGTGCGGTGTTGATCGTGATACCGCGGGCTTTCTCTTCGGGCGCCTTATCGATCTCGTCGTAGCGCATCTTCTGAGCCTGACCTTTGCACGCCATAACCATGGTGATAGCTGCGGTCAAAGTGGTCTTGCCGTGGTCAACGTGTCCGATCGTGCCGATGTTGACGTGCGGCTTGCTTCTGTCAAATTTTGCTTTAGCCATTTTGAAGTTCTCCTTGATTTTTTTTATTTTTTTGATAACTTTCTCCCCTTTTTACGGGGGAAGCGCAGCTATCTATCAAACAATGATATGAAGCTGATTCGCTTATCGACTACTATTATAAACCATGTGCGGGAAATTTGCAATCGTTTACGGGAAATTTTTACAAAAATTTATGCGCAAACGTTGCAAAAATCACAATTTGCCGCCTCAGTTTGCAGGTTTCGACGCTCTTTCGTGAATGATCTTCTCGGAAATGGAGCGGGGAACCTCGGAATAGTGGTCGAACTGCATTGTGAATTGCCCTCTGCCCTGCGTGCGGGAACGGAGTTCCGTTGCATAGCCGAACATTTCGGAGAGCGGGATCTCGGAATCGATGACCTTGGCGCCGTTTCTGTCGTCCGTCGAGGTGATGACGCCGCGGCGGGAGGAAACATTGCCCATGATGTCGCCGAAGTAATCCTCGGGGGTGATGATCTGCACCTTCATGATGGGCTCGAGGAGCACGGGCTTTGCCTTTTCCATGCCGTTCTTAAAGGCCATGGAGCCTGCGATCTTGAACGCCATTTCGGAGGAGTCGACTTCGTGGAAACTTCCGTCGTACACCTGCACTTTGAAGTCCACGACCTCGTATCCTGCGAGGAAGCCGTTCTTCGCTGCCTCCTGAATGCCCTTATCGACGGCGGGAATGAATTCCTTGGGAATGGAACCGCCGACGGTGATGTCCTCGAACGAATAGCCCGAACCGGGTTCGCCGGGGATGAGATGGATCTTGCAGTGGCCGTATTGGCCCTTGCCGCCCGACTGACGCTTGTACATTCCCTCCGCATCTACCTGCTGGCGGAAAGTCTCGCGGTAGGCGACCTGCGGTGCGCCGACATTGGCTTCGACATGAAACTCGCGGAGAAGCCTGTCCACGATGATGTCGAGGTGCAGTTCTCCCATGCCCGCGATGATGGTCTGGCCCGTCTCCTTGTCGGTATACGTCTTGAAGGTGGGGTCCTCCTCGGCGAGCTTCTGAAGGGCGAGCGCCATCTTCTCCTGCCCTGCCTTGGTCTTGGGCTCGAGGGAGAGCTGGATGACGGGATCGGGGAATTCCATCTTCTCGAGGACGATGGGGTGTTTCTCGTCGCAGAGGGTATCCCCCGTCGTCGTGTTCTTGAGACCGACGATCGCGCAGATGTCCCCCGAATAGATCTCGGAGATGTCCTTCCGCTCGTTCGCATGCATCTGGACGAGACGGCCAACGCGCTCCTTCTTATCCTTGGTGGAGTTGTAGACGTAGGAACCCGCCTCGAGCACGCCCGAGTAGCAGCGGAAGTAGGCGAGGGAGCCGACGAAGGGGTCCGTGGCGATCTTGAACGCAAGACCTGCGAAGGGCTCCTCGTCTGAAGTTCTCCTCTCCTCCTCTTCGCCCGTGTCGGGATTGGTGCCCTTGACGTGATCGACGTCGACGGGACTCGGGAGGAAGTGGATGACTGCGTCGAGCAGGAACTGCACGCCCTTGTTCTTATAGGAAGAACCGCAGAGCATGGGGACCGCCTCGAGCCTCAAGCATCTCTCACGGAGGCCCGCGATGATGTCATCGACGGAGAGGTCGCCCTCTTCGAGGTATTTTTCCATGAGCTCGTCGTTGGCAGACGCAGCCTCTTCCACGAGCTTGAAGCGGTACTCATTGGCGAGATCCGTCATGTCGGCGGGAATGGGCTCCTTTCTGAAGTCCTTGCCGAGGTCGTCGTAGTAGACCTCCGCCTCCATGCGGATGAGGTCGATGATGCCGCGGAACTTATCTTCCTTCCCGATGGGAAGTTCGATGGGAACGGGGTTTGCGCCGAGACGCTCGCGGATCATCTTTTCAACGCGGAAGAAGTCCGCGCCGTTGATGTCCATCTTGTTGACGTAGGCGATGCGGGGCACCTTATAGGTGTCTGCCTGACGCCAGACAGTCTCGGACTGGGGTTCGACGCCACCCTTCGCGCAGAACGTTGCGATCGTACCGTCGAGGACGCGCAGCGACCGTTCGACTTCGACCGTAAAGTCAACGTGGCCGGGGGTATCGATGATGTTGAAGCGGTAGCCCTTCCAAATGCAGGTTGTGGCAGCGGAAGTGATCGTGATGCCTCTCTCTTGTTCCTGAACCATCCAGTCCATGGTAGCGGCGCCCTCGTGGACCTCGCCGATCTTATGCGTCTTGCCCGTGTAGAACAGGATACGCTCGGTCGTGGTGGTCTTGCCGGCGTCGATATGCGCCATGATACCGAAGTTCCTTGTGTGTAATAAGTCGTATTCTCTTGCCATAACCTTCCCTCATCAGAAGCGGAAGTGTGCGAATGCCTTGTTCGCTTCCGCCATCCTGTGTGTGTCTTCCTTCTTCTTTACGGACGCACCCGTGTTATTGTAGGCGTCCATGAGCTCTGCAGCGAGCTTCTTTGCCATCTCGCGCTCGGAGCGCTTTCTTGTAGCGGCAACGAGCCAGCGGATGGCGAGCGTCTGACGGCGCTCGGGTCTGATTTCGACGGGGACCTGATAGTTCGCACCGCCGACGCGCCTTGCCTTGACCTCCACGATGGGGGTAACGTTTGCAAGCGCTTGGTTGAATATTTCCATGGGCTCTTTGCCGAGCTTTTCGCTCGCGGTCTGGAATGCGTCATAGACAATTTTCTGTGCAACGCTCTTTTCGCCATCGAGCATGATCTGGTTGATGAGTTTCGTGACTACCTTGCTCCCGTACATGGGATCGGGCAGGACGTCTCTCTTGGGAACATTCCCTCTTCTGGGCATTGATTCTGTCCTCCTTTTTTTGATTTTGAGGCGGCTTTTCACCGCTTTGGGGTTTCCCCTCTTCATTAAGCTATCGCTTGCTTTACATTATTATATAAAGTAGCGAACCTTCTCCCCCGTTTTCAGCGGGGAATACTGCCTACTTTGATCGGGGTCCCTTGATAAGACATTCCGAAAATAAGTAGGGACTGTTTGTCTGTTCAGTGCTCATGCTGAGCGTCAGCGAAGTCATAAACCTACGGGACCTTCTGCCACACTCTACACCGAGAACTTATTTAGGCCGTTTTGCGCCGTACTTGCTGCGGGCCTGCTTGCGCTTTGCAACGCCTGCCGTATCGAGCGCACCGCGGATCACGTGATAGCGGACGCCGGGCAGATCCTTGACTCTTCCGCCGCGGATGAGAACGGAGCTGTGCTCCTGCAGATTGTGACCTTCGCCGGGAATGTACACGGTACCTTCCTGCTTGTTGGTCAGTCTCACCCTCGCGATCTTCCGAAGCGCCGAGTTGGGCTTCTTGGGGGAAGTCGTCGTCACGGAAAGGCAAACGCCGCGCTTCTGCGGGCAGCTGTCGAGAATCGGGCACTTGGACTTGAAGGCCTCTCTCTCCCTGCCTTTCTTGATGAGCTGGTTGATTGTGGGCATCTTTTTACCTCCTTTACTTATTTCGGAATATCCTCAAAATCTTTCGATTTCGGAGAATCAAATTTGTGTCGTCGGCATGCGTATAGAACTGCCGAATTACAGACAATGGTAATTTTAGCAAAGTTCCAAATCTTTGTCAAGAAAAAAACCGCCTCTTTTTACAAAAAAGACAAGATTTTTGGCGCATGAGTGCAGTCAAGGTATTGACAAACTTTGGAAAAAGAATTATGATTATGGGGAAAATTTTATAAAAGGAAGGTTTCATATATGAACAAGATGACCGTAAAGGACTTAAAAGACCTCAAGGGCAAGCACGTCTTGGTGCGCTGCGACTTCAACGTCCCCATGAAGGACGGGAAGATCACCGACGAAAACCGCATCATCGGGGCACTCCCCACCATCAAGTATCTGCTCGACGCAGGCGCAAAGGTGACCCTCTGCTCCCACATGGGCAAGCCCCATTCCATTTTCTCTGCCGAAGTCAAACTCAACAAGAAGGATAAGGCCAAGGTCGAAAAGGGAGAAACGACGGCGGAGGCCATCATCGAAAAGGCCCTCAAGGAGGAGCCCAAGAAGCTCACCCTCGCCCCCGTTGCCGCCCGTCTCAACGAGCTGCTCGGCGGAAAGGTGACCTTTGCGACGGACGTCATCGGCCCCGACGCTCAGGCCAAAGTGGCAGCCTGCAAGGAGGGCGAAGCCGTTCTCCTCGAAAATCTCCGCTTCCATTGGGAGGAGGAGAAGAAGGACCTCGACTTCTGCAAGGCGCTTGCAAAGTATGCCGATATCTACGTCAACGACGCATTCGGCACGGCGCACCGCTCCCATGCCTCCACGGCCGCGATCGTTGAATACGGCCTCGTCAAGACCGCTGTCTGCGGCTTCCTCATCGAGAAGGAACTCTCCGTGATGGCAGATTCCCTCGAGCATCCCGTTCACCCCTTCGTCGCGATCTTGGGCGGCGCAAAAGTGGCGGATAAGCTCGGCGTCATCTCCAATCTGCTCGAGAAGTGCGATACCCTCATCATCGGCGGCGGCATGGCCTATACTTTCCTCAAGGCACAGGGCTATGAGGTAGGCACCTCCCTCGTGGACGACGAAAAGCTCGATTACTGCAGGGAAATGATCGCCAAGGCAAAGGAAGAGGGCAAGGAGCTCCTCCTCCCCGTCGATACCGTTGTGACGGCGGCATTCCCCGATCCCATCGACGCACCCGTCGAGATCAGGACGGTCTCCTCGCACGAGATCCCCGCGGACATGATGGGGCTCGACATCGGCGAAAAGACCAGAGAGCTCTATGCGGAAAAGGTCAAGAGCGCAAAGACGGTCATCTGGAACGGCCCCATGGGCGTGTTTGAGAATCCCATTCTCGCGGCGGGCACCAATGCCGTTGCACAGGCGCTTGCGGATGCCAAGGGCGCGACCACGATCGTCGGCGGCGGCGACAGCGCTGCAGCCTGCACCCAGCTCGGCTATGCGGATAAGATCACGCACATTTCAACAG
>CANRDK010000120.1 GCA_947629345.1 uncultured Clostridia bacterium | reverse complement strand
AATTTTATATCTGTGCTTTTTGAGATATTTTACGGTCAGGTCCTCTCCTTCCCGTCCCAAAATTTTTTTATGAAGGTTCTGCGATGGATCCTGCATGCTCCCACCTCTCTGATCGCTTCGATGTGCTTTTTCGTGCCATAACCCACGTTTTTTTCAAATCCGTACTCAGGGAATTCCTCGGCATACCGCCGCATGAGGGCGTCACGGTAGACCTTGGCGACGATGCTCGCCGCGCCGATGGAGTAGACGAGGGCGTCCCCCTTCACGATACTTTTCTGGGGCACGGAAATGTCGAGGGTCATGTTGCCGTCCGTCAGAACGAAGTCGGGGGGAAGGGTCAGGCTCTCGATCGCACGCTTCATGCCGAGGCGGGTGGCCTGCAGAATGTTGATCTCGTCGATGATTCGCTCGTCCACTTCGGCAATGGAGAGGGCACGGGCAGTCTCGCGTATGCGCTCTGCAAGCTCCTCGCGCCTCTTTGCGGAGAGCTTCTTGCTGTCATCAATGCCCAAGATGCGTTTCTCCTCGTCGAGGGGGAGAATGACGGCCGCGCAGACGACAGGCCCCGCCAAGGGCCCTCTGCCGACCTCGTCCACCCCCGCCACGGCGGTGTAGCCCATGGAGAAATATTGCTTTTCGTATGTCAGTTGATCCATAATGTGATGATGAATGAGTGCGTTGCCCACCCCCCTACCCCCCTCCTCAGGAGGGGGCACGAGCGCGGGGTCTCCTCGGGAGGGGGCATGGACGGGGGCCCGCTCATTCTGAGGGAGCGCCAGCGACCGAAGAATCCCATTGAACCAATGGACTTCCGTGCGTTTAACGGGATCCTTCGCTACGCTCAGGATGAGCGTGGGCGGCAGGATGAGCGCAACTAAATCAGCCCCACTGCTTTGAGGTCGTCGAGGGTGTCGAGGCGGATCCTGCCGAACTTGCCCTTGCGGAAGTCGTCGAGGAGAGCTCGTTCCCCTCTCTCGTAGTCGAAATCGCCGCCGCGCAGCAAAAATCCGCGTCTTATGCACACTTTTTCGAGCATTTCAAGCCCCGTTCCGCCCTCGATGCCGTAGCGGTCATTGAGGGCCTGCGGAGAGATCTCCCAGAGCTCCTCGAGGAGCATGAGTGCGATCTCGTCGAGGGCCAAAATGTCGTCGTTGATGCTCCCGACGTAGGCGAGCCGCCGCGCCAAAACCTGATTTTCGCAGGAGGGGGGCATGGTGCCGGGGGTGTCGAGAAGTTCAAAGCTCCCGCACTTCACCCACTGCTTTGCACGGGTGACGCCCGCCTTGTCCCCCGTCGTGGCCTTCTTCCCGCCCGCAAGCAGGTTGATGAGCGTGGACTTTCCCGTGTTGGGAACGCCCGCCACGAGGAAGCGCATGGGCCGCACGGTGCCCTTTTTTTGGTTGTTTTCGAGGCGGTCCTTCACGAGAGATTCCATGGCCTGCAGGAGCGGACGGGCGGCGCGGGGGTCTGTCCCGTTCACCGCGACTGCGTTCTTTTCCCCCTCCTTCATGGCCGAAAGATAGCCCTCCGTCTGCGAGAGATCTGCCTTGTTCAGAACGTACAAGACAGATTTTGCCCCTACCATGTCCGCGATCCCCCTGTTGTAAGAGGCCGCGGGGCAGCGAGCGTCGAGCACGATGACGACGCCGTCGCAGAGATTTAAGTTTTCACCCATCACGCGCATGGCCTTTGCCATGTGTCCGGGATACCATTGAATCACTTTCATGGGAAATTAAAAATTGAGCGCCGTGCGCTCATGCTGAGCGAAGCGAAGCATCCCGTTGAACCCTGCTCCGTTGGTCTAATGGGATCCTTCGCTACGCTCAGGATGAGCGAGCGGGGTGGGATGAACGGGCGGGTCAGGATGAGCGGGCGGGGCGGGATGAGCGAGCGCAGAGCGCCCCGCTCACTTCAACAGATCGGGACGCATCTTTTTTGTGAGGGCGAGGGACTGTTCGCGGCGCCACTTGTCGATCTCGGCATGGTTGCCGCTGCGAAGCACCTCGGGCACCGTCATGCCCCTGTACTCCACGGGACGGGTGTAGTGAGGATACTCCAATAGATTCTCCGAAAAGCTCTCATCCACCAGCGAGGCGGGAGAGAGCACGCCGTCAAGATAGCGCGCAACGCAGTCCACAAGCACCATCGCGGGGAGCTCGCCGCCCGTCAGCACGTAGTCTCCGATGGAGATCTCCTCGTCGATAAAGAGGTCGATCGCCCGCTGGTCCACTCCCTCATAGTGGCCGCAGAGGAGGACGAGGTCGGCCCCCTCCGCAAGGGAGATGACCTTCTCCTGCGTGAGCGTCCTTCCCTTGGGGGATAGATAGATGCGCCGCGCCGCATGGTCGTGATCGACGGCCTCGATCGCGCTCCCGATGGGCTGGGCCATCATGACCATCCCCGCGCCGCCGCCAAAGGGATAATCGTCACACTTGAGATGCTTGTCCTCGGTGTACTTTCTGATATCGACGACGTCGAGGGTGAACTTATTTTCCCTCTGCGCCCTGCCGATGATGCTTTCGGAGAGGGCGGAGAACATTTCGGGGAAGAGTGTCAAAATGGTGATTTTCATATCAGACGATGAGATTGACCTTATTTTTCAGAATATAGCGCACGAGGAAGAAACAGCCGACGTCGAGCGCGGTGACGAAGAGGATCTGGATCCACAGATAGAGGTGGATAGAGACTTCCGCCGCCGTCTCATAGATGGGAACAACGGCAAAGACGGAGAGGATCTGCCCCACGATATAGAGGCCGAGGACGACGACAAAGGTCATGAGCTTCCGATGATTGGTAAAGAGCTGCCCCACCGAAATGCAGGCATACACGAGGAGCAGGGAGACGGGCACGCCGACGATGAAGAGAAGAAGTTCCTCCACAAACTGCCCCGGGGCAGCGACAATGTCTTCGAACCACATCTGGAAGGATACCGAAATGTTGAGCCCGATCTCAGACAGAATGTCCGACGGCATTCCGATAAAGAAAATGCAGAGGGAGAGGACGCTCACGATACATGCCGCAAACATGGCAATGATCGAGGAGAGGAGCTTTGCGCAGATGATCCCTGTCGGCGAGACGGGCAGGGAGAGGGTCATGTAGCCCTCACCCGTAAATAATGTCTTGTAGAAGCGTGAAATGCCGAGCCCCCATGCCGCAAAGACGAGGGCGAAAATGGCAAACACATAGAAAACAATGAGGAGGGAGAGCAAAATATTGCCCGCCGGCGAGGAGGAATTGAGGTTCACGGCGAGCATGATCCTCCCGATGACGGCGAACACGACGACCGCGATCGAAATGAACAGCAATACCCGAAACAGAGCGATAAGTTCGTGTTTTAAGAGTTTTACCATCGGAACACCTCCCTGAAGAGCTCGTCGAGGCTCTTCCCCTTGTCTGCCCTGATCTCGTCCGCCCCTCCCTCGAGCACGACCTGCCCGCGGCTGAGAAAGACCGCATGCGTCAGAATGGGCTCAATGTCGGCAATGAGGTGGGTGCAGAGGAAGATGGTGGAATCCTCGGGCTTGTTCCGCATGATGACGTCGAGAATGAAGTCCCGCGCGGCGGGATCGACGCCGGCGATGGGCTCGTCGAGAATGTACAGCTTGGCATTCCGCGCCATCGTGAGAATGAGCCCCACTTTCTCCTTATTCCCCTTGGAGAGGGACTTGATGCGCTGTTCGAGGCCAATGCCGAGGCGGCCGAACATTTCCTTCGCCGTCTCTTCGCGGAAATCGGGGAAGAAATCCTTCACATATGCCATCGCCTGTGAAACTTTCATCCAATCGGCCAAAAAGTTGGTGTCGGGAAGATAGGCCGTCACCGCCTTGGTTGCGGCGGAGGGCGTCTTGCCGTCGATGAGAATGGCCCCCGACGTGGGCTGGAGCATGCCCATTGCAAGTTTGATGAGCGTGGACTTCCCGCTGCCGTTGGGGCCGAGGAGCCCGACGACGCCGCCCGCCTCGATCTTGAAATCGACATTGCAGAGCGCGACTGTCTGCCCGTACGCCTTGGAAAGGTTCCCGCATTCAAGAATGAATGACATAATTCCTCCTTGCGGCTTAAAGGACCGCGACCTCTTGATATCTCTTTTTATCGACAATCACCCGCATATTTTCAGGATCTACGCTGAGGACGACGCCGTCGGCAACGGGAAATAAAATTTCCTTCCCATCCTTTTCGATGGTGTAGATGTCCGTTGAAGCCTGCTTGACGTCGGTGAGCTTGCCGAGGACTTCCCCCTCCTCCGTGACGACCTCACTGCCCAAGATGTCGGCAATGTAGTAGACGCCCTCCTCGAGTTCGGGAGCCTCGTCGCGGGGGATGACGAGCTCCTTGCCGCGCAGAAGTTCCGCCGCATTCCTGTCCGCCACGCCGCGGAGGTTCAAAAACACGGCGTCGGGAGCGCAGCGGACGGATAAAATTTTATATTCCATGCCGTCGATAAAGATGCGCTTGAGGCCGATAAAATCCTCTGCGCTGTCTGTATACGGCTTCACTTTGACCTCGCCGCGGACCCCCTGCGGCTTTGTAATTTGACCGATAAGTAGCTGTTTTTCCATATCAGAACCCGAAGAGCTTGTCTACGGCAGTGCGGATCTGCGCCTGCGTGCGCTCCTTCTCCTCCTCGCTCTTGACGATGACGATATTTTCGACGCCGTTGTACTTTTCAAACACACGCAAAAAGTTCTCGCGCGTACGTCTCTGCCGCTCAAGGGTCTCGTAGCGTTCCCGCTCCTCCCTGCGCCCCACGCGCTCCATGCCTGCCTCGGGCGGAAGGTCGAGGAAGAGGACGAGATCGGGACGCAGAAGTTCCATCGCGGGACGGTTGAGTTCCTCCACCCACGCAAGCGGAACGAGCCCGCCGTTGTAGGCAAAGGACGAGAAGTAGTACCTGTCGCAGAGGACGGTGACGCCCTCACGGAGAGTCTTGAGCATGCCGTTTTCGGGATTCTGGATATGGTCGAGACGATCGGCCGCAAACATGGCCGCGATGGTGTACTCCCCCGTCTCCACCTTGCCGCTCATGCAGTCATGCACGAGAGCGCCGAACGGGGAGCCCGTGGGTTCATGCGTGCAGAGATTGGGAACGGCATGTTCCTCCAAGTAAAGGGAGAGGAGCTTCATCTGCGTGCTCTTCCCGCTCCCATCCAATCCTTCAAATACAATGAATTTTCCCTTTGTGTCCATACAGAATATATTATAGCAAAAATCAAAGATATTGTCAATATCGAATTCCACGCATTTCACACAATGCCGTGCGCGGGGCGGGATGAGGACGGGGGCGGGGCGGCCTGCTTCC
>CANRDK010000119.1 GCA_947629345.1 uncultured Clostridia bacterium | reverse complement strand
GGCGGCGGCGCATCGCTTGAACTCTTCGAGGGCAAAGTCCTCCCCGGCATCGCGTGCCTGAATGAGAAGAATTGAGCGCCCGCGCTCATCCTGAGCGTAGCGAAGGATCCCGTTAAACGCACGGGAGTCCGTTGGTCTAATGGGATTCTTCGGTCGTCTCCCTCAGAATGAGCGGTCGTGCTACGCGGAGAGCCCGAACGCAGTCATGCCCCCTCTTTGGGGAGAGCCCGAACGCAGTCATGCCCCCTCTTTGGGGAGAGCCCGAACGGAGTCCATGCCCCCTCCTTGGGGAGGGGGGTAGGGGGGCGGGGATACCCCCACACAACATAAAATCAAGGAGTAAACTATGAGAAAACCCATCATTGCAGGTAACTGGAAAATGAACAACACGGCGGAGGAGGGCGTCGCGCTCGTCAAGGCGCTCAAGCCCCTCGTCGCCGATGCAAAGTGCGAGGTCGTCGTCTGCGTTCCCGCCATCGACATTCCCGCCGTCAAAAAGGCCATCCACGGCTCCAAGATCCGTCTCGGCGCACAGAACGTCCACTTTGCCGAAAAAGGCGCATATACTGGCGAAATTTCTGCCAAAATGCTCCTCGAATACGGCGTGAAGTACGTCATCATCGGCCACAGCGAACGCAGACAATATTTCGGCGAGACGGACGAGACCGTCAACAAGCGCACCCTCGCCGCCCTTGCCGCAGGGCTCACCCCCATCGTCTGCATCGGCGAATCCCTCGAGGAGCGCGAGAGCGGCCTCACGGAGAAGGTGCTCGACAGACAGCTGCGGGAAGGTTTCAAGGGCATTGAGGACTTCTCCAAACTCGTCATTGCCTATGAACCCATCTGGGCGATCGGCACGGGCAAGACGGCCACGGCACAGCAGGCGAACGAGACCATCGGCTATATCAGAAAGCGGGTGAAAAGGCTCTATCCGCACGGCAATGCGGGGCGCATGCGCATCCAATACGGCGGCTCGATGAATGCGGGCAACGCGAAGGAACTCATGGCCCAGCCTGAGATCGACGGCGGCCTCATCGGCGGCGCTTCCCTCAAGCCCAACGACTTCGCCGCGATCGTCCATTTCGACAAATAATCGCACATATGTTGCAAAAAACGGTTCCCGCAGGAACCGTTTTTTTGTTGACCCCGCTCATTCAGAGCGCAGCGATGAATCCCGTGAAACCCTGCTCCGTGCGTTTAATGGGATCCTTCGCTACGCTCAGGATGAGCGCGCGGGTCCCCTCCCGAGGAGGTCCTTTGTCATGCCCCCTCCTTGGGGAGGGGGTAGGGGCGGGGATGCCTTTTTCAGCACATATCTGCGATTTTTTCATCAGGCATTGCTTTTTCAAACAAAGTGTGTTACAATAGAAATCACAACATAACATAGAAATTTTTCAAAGAGGTAAGCTAAAATTATGTGTACTGCACTATCATTTCAAAGAGAACATTTTTACTTCGGCAGAACGCTCGATTTGGAGTATTCCTACCATGAAACGGTGACGATCACCCCACGGAATTTCCCCCTTTCCTTCCGCATGCTGCCCACGCTGAGCCGCCACTACGCCCTCATCGGCATGGCCTTTGTGCAGGATAACTATCCCCTCTACTATGAGGCGGTCAACGAGAAGGGCCTCGGCATGGCGGGGCTGAATTTTCCCGTCAGCGCGACCTACTTTCCGCCCGTGGAGGGCAAGGAGAACGTTGCCACGTTTGAGTTCATCCCCTATATTCTGTCCGCATGCGCAAGTGTGCAGGAGGCGAGAGAAAAGCTCAAAAATATGCACCTTGCAAACATTCCCTTCAGTGAACATCTCCCCGCGTCCCCTCTCCATTGGATGATCGCGGACAGGAGCGGCGCCATCGTCGTTGAACCCACGGCGGAGGGGCTGAAGATCCACGACGATCCCGTGGGCGTGATGACGAATGAGCCCCCGTTCGACAGCATGATGCTGCATCTCTCAAACTACATGGCCCTCTCCCCCGAGCCCATCGAAAACAGGTTCTCCTACCCGCTGACGGCATACAGCCGCGGCATGGGCGGCATGGGGCTCCCCGGGGACCTCTCCTCCGCCTCACGCTTCGTGAAAGCGGCCTTTACGAGGGAACACTCCCGCTGCGGCAAGGGCAGAATGGAGGAAGTCGGGCAGTTCTTCCACATTCTCGGTTCCGTGGAGCAACAGCGCGGCTGCGTGCGTCTGAAGGGGGGCGACGAACTCACCATCTACACCTCCTGCTGTGATGCCGACGAGGGCGTTTACTACTACACGACGTACACCAACCGCCGCATCAACCGCATCGACATGCACAAGACGGACCTCGACGCCGCCGTCCTCACCTCCTACCCTCTCAGGACCGAAGAGGACATCTTCGAGCAGAACTGATATAAATAACATATGTTATATAACATGTGTTATGTTATGGGAACAGGCCGCTCATTCTGAGGAAGCGCCAGCGACCGAAGAATCCCATTAGACCAACGGCCCCCGTGCGTTTAACGGGATCCTTCGCTGCGCTCAGGATGAGCAGTTGCTTCCGTGCGTTTAATGGGATCCTTCGCTGCGCTCAGGATGAGCGCGTGCTCAATTTTCAATTTAAAAAAATCTCCCGTGCAGGGAGATCTCATTTTATTCCTTTTCTTCGGGGGAACTTTCAAACATCTTGATGAAGAGGCGAAGCGCAAATGGCAGGTTTGCATTCTTCATCACCGCAAGTCCGACGGAGCGGGGCGGAAGCGGGGGCGTGACGTTCAGCTCAAACAGCGTCCCCTCCCTCAGCCGCCTCTCCGCATACTGGCGGGGAAGACAGCCGATGCCCATGCCCCGCTCGACGAGCTGTTTCATGAACCCCCAGCTGTCCACTTCGATGGCGGGGGAAAGATCCGCGCCCAAGCTCTCACCGAAGCGGATGACGGAGATGCGCGCCACAGTTGAACGGTCGAGGAGAATGAGCGGATACTTCTGCAGGTCCCACGCGGTGAGTTCCTTGCCCTTCAGCTCCGCAAATTGATTTCCCGCGACAAAGACATCGTCGAGCAGGGTGACCGTCTCGGTCAGTTCCACCTCGGGGTCGAGTTCCAAGGGCAAGTTCAAAAATCCCACGTCGCAGCGGTCGTTTTTGAGCGAATCCACGATCTTGGGCGGAATGTCCTCGATGAGCTCGATCTTCACCTTCGGATACAGCCTGTGATATTCCACGATCTTGTCGGACAGGATATATTGGAAAATCGCCTCCGAGGCGCCGATGCGGAGGGTCCCCGCGGGAGAGCCGCGGAGCTCGGCAAGTTTATCTTCAACGCCCGCAAGGAGACTGAGGGCCTTATTGACGTCGGGAAGAATGACTTCGCCGCCCTGTGCCGTCAGCTCCATGCCCTTGTGCAACCGCTTAAAAAGGGGTGTGCCGAGCTGATTTTCGAGCTGTTTGATGGACTGCGAAACGGCAGGCTGGGAGATAAACAGTTCATCCGCAGCCTTGGTGAGACTTCCGCAGCGCGCCACCGTATAGAAAACTTTATAGAGTTCGAGATTGACCATACTGCCTCCTTCTCGGATACTTTGAGGGTCCCGAGGAAAACCTCACTTTCCGACGCAAAAATGGGAAAAAATCTCCGCAATGACGTCCTCTGCGGCGTTTTCGCCCGTCAGTTGGCTCAAAAAACCGTTACACTCGGCGAGGTCCTGTGCGTAGAGCTCAGCAGGTTCACCGGCCTCCGCTGCGGCATAGGCACGACGGGCGGCGTTCAAAGCATTCCTTACGGCCGATGCCTGCCGCTGTGTCATGAGGTACACCTGATCGGAGACCTCCCCTGCCCCGCGTGAGAAGATCAAATGCTTGAGTTCCTCCATGCCCTCCCCCGTCACTGCGGAGACGAGCACGTCGCACCCCTCCCGCCGTACAAGGTCGCTCTTTGCGCCGACGACGACAAGGGGAGTGTTCTCGGGAAAGTCTGCGGGGGGAAGGTCCTCTTCCTTGAGCCAGACGATGACATCTGCCCCCAGAATGGCCCGTTCTGCCCTGCGAATGCCCTCCGTCTCCGCAACGCTGTGCCCCTCGCGGAGCCCCGCCGTGTCCGTCAGACGGAAAAGCACGCCGTTGATCTCGGCAGTCCCCTCCACGGTGTCGCGGGTGGTGCCTGCCTCGGAGGAGACGATCGCACGGTCGTAGCCGAGAAGGGCATTGAGGAGAGAACTTTTCCCCGCATTCGGCTTGCCGCAGAGCACGACATTGACGCCCGATTTGATCTTTTCCCCCGTGCCGTAGCGGCTGTAGAGGGCGGAAAGCTCGCCGATGAGTTCCGCGAGCGTGGCGCAAATTTCACTGCGGGAGTCCGCCGTGAGGTCCTCTTCGGGATAGTCAACGTCCGCATCGATGCCGGCAAGGCAGTGAGAGAGCTTTTTTTGGAGCTCCTTCGCGATGGAGAGGAGTTGTTCGGTATAGAGCGAATACCCCGCACGGACGTGGGAGGCAGATTCCGCCTCGATCATCTCCCCCATGCCCTCAACGGCCGTCAGAGAGAGCTTGCCGTTTAAAAAGGCACGGCGGGTGAATTCCCCACGTTCTGCAGGACGTGCGCCGAGCTCTACCGTGCGGGAAAAGACCCCGCAGGCGATCTCAACGCCGCCGTGACAGTGAAATTCTGCCACATCCTCGCCCGTGAAGGACTTGGGAGCGCGGAAGAGGACGGTAAGACCATAGTCCTTGAAAGCGCCGCAGTCGATCTCGCCTGCGTACATGCGGTTGGGCTCGAAAGAGGTCCTGCCCGTCATACGACGCGCGATCTCCTCGGCGCCGTCACCGCTGACGCGGATGACTGCGACCCCGCCCTTCCCCATGGGCGTTGCGATTGCAGAAATGCATTCCATACCCGCTCCGTTATAAGTTTATTGAATATCTAAAAGTAATACTTTTAGCTTCTATAATCTATAGTTATATTGTAGCATGGAAACATGGATTTGTAAAGCATTTCATGTCAATTTTTTGAAATTTTCACATTCCCTCAGCTCCCCTCTCAGGGGAGCTGTCACCCCCGCTCATGCTGAGCGTCAGCGAAGCATCCCATTAAACGAACGGCAGCCCATCCTCATCCCGAGCCCCCGCCCCGCGCTCATGCTGAGCGCAGCGAAGCATCCCATTAAACGCACGGCAGCCCATCCTCATCCCGAGGCGTAGCCGAGCGGATCTCGCAAACCGACGGACCCAGCCCCGCGTCATTCTGAGAACGCGAGAAGGACGAAAGACGCGACCTAACCCGAAGAATCTCGCGGGGCGAATACTTTGCGGTCGTTGCCCACCCCCTACCCCCTCCTCGGGAGGGGGCATGGA
>CANRDK010000118.1 GCA_947629345.1 uncultured Clostridia bacterium | reverse complement strand
TTTTGCTGTAAAAACGCTTTTTCCAATCAGTTGACGGCGGAGTGAAAATCCGCTATAATATCCCCGAAGGTGAATTATGGATTACAGAGAAGCATCCCTTAAAAAACATGCCGAATGGCGGGGCAAGATCGAGGTCGTTTCCCGCGTCGAGGTCGACACGCGCGAAAAACTTTCGCTCGCCTATACGCCGGGCGTCGCCGAACCCTGTCTTGCCATTCAGAAAGATATCAACAAGAGTTTTGAGCTCACGCGGCGGTGGAATACCGTGCCCGTGATCACCGACGGCACGGCGGTTCTGGGCCTCGGCGACATCGGCCCCGAGGCGGGCATGCCCGTCATGGAGGGCAAATGCGCCCTCTTTAAGGCCTTTGGCGACGTTGACGCCATTCCCCTGTGCATCCGTTCCAAGGATACGGACGAGATCGTAAAGACCATCGAGCTCCTTGCGGGCTCCTTTGGGGGGATCAACCTCGAGGACATCGCCGCGCCCCGCTGTTTCGAGATCGAACGGCGTCTCAAAGAGGACCTCGATATCCCCGTCTTTCACGACGACCAGCACGGCACCGCCATCGTCGTCTCGGCTGCCCTGCTCAATGCCTTAAAGCTCGTCGGCAAGGAGATGAAGGGTATCCGTGCCGTCGTCAACGGCGCAGGGGCGGCGGGGATCTCCATTGCGAAATTCCTGCTCAGAATGGGAGCGGGGGACGTTGTCGTCTGCGACCGCAAGGGAATTCTCGGCGGGGAGACCTGCTTCAACGACGCCCAGCGTGAGATGGCAAAGATCAGCAATCGCACGGGTCTTTGCGGCACTCTTGCCGATGCGATGAGAGGGGCGGACGTGTTCATCGGCGTCTCGGGCCCCAACTGCGTGACAAAGGAGATGGTGCATTCGATGGCGGAAGGTGCGATCGTGTTCGCCTGTGCCAACCCCGTGCCCGAGATCTCCCGCGCGGATGCCTTGGAGGCGGGGGCGGCGGTCGTCGGAACGGGCTCCTCCGAACAGCCCAACCAGATCAACAACGTGCTCGTGTTCCCGGGGCTCTTCCGCGGGGCCTTGGACGTGAGAGCGAGCGATATCAACTTTGAGATGATGATCGCGGCCGCCGAGGCCATTGCTTCGTGCGTCTCAGAGGAAGAACTCGGACGGGACTACATTTTGCCCTATGCCTACGACTTGAGAGCGCACAGGGCAGTTGCATCTGCAGTCTCTTTCGCCGCACGGAAAACAGGCGTGGCGCGCTCATCCTGACCCTGAGCGTAGTCGAAGGGGAAGGATCCCATTAGACCTACGGAAGCAACTGCTCATCCTGAGCGCAGCGAAGGATCCCGTTAGACCAACGGAAGTAATTAAAAATTAAAAATTGTGGTGGGGGGGGTGTTGCACGATTCTTTTCATAAAAAGTTGTCCAAACGGTTGACAAGCGGCATAAATTATGGTAGAATCATACCATAATAAGAATATAATTCGGAGGAGGACAGTATGACGCAACCGTTGCCCAAAATTCTGCCTGTCAATGAGCTGAAAAATACCGCAAGCATCATGAAAACCTGTAAGGAGAGTTCCGTTCCGATCGTCATCACCAAAAACGGATATGGCGAGGCGGTGATGATGAGTATCAAGCTCTACGAGGAAATGTTTGCCAAAATGCAGGAGGCCGCCCTTGTCAATGCGGGGCTTGAAGAGGCGGAAAGGGGCGCCGTATCCATGGACGGGCAGGAGTTTTTCGACTCTATGAGGGCAAAATATGGCAAATAACTACCGCTTAAAGATCTTTCCGTTGGCCCAAACGGATATGGAGAGCATTTTTGCCTATATTTCTGAAGAACTGAAGAATCCGACTGCGGCAGTCCAACTCATCAACGATTTTGAAGGGGCATTTGAAAGCGTTTGTGCCTTTCCCGAGAGCTGCCCGCTGGCGGACAACGAATATGTGAATGACAAGACGTTACGCAAACTGATCGTCAATCATTACATAGCTTTTTTCCGCATAGAGGGGAAAGAGATCCAAGTTGTCCGTGTGCTTTACGGAATGAGAAATTTTCAAGACTTATTTTAAATGAGAGGGCAAAAGGCCTCTCTCGAAAAACTTTTCAGCTCTTTTTGTAACGAAATATGGGGAGGCTTTTCAAGGGAAAGGCCTCCCCTTTGACGTTCTCCCTCGATCCATAAAATAGTAGTTGTGTTTTTTTGGGATTTATGATATAATAGAGCTATGTCATATTTACTCGGCATCGATGTCGGCTCCACCACCGTCAAGGTGACTGTCCTCGACGAGGGCGGAAATGTGCTCTCCTCGTCCTATGTCCGTCACTTTTCCCGCGTGCGGGAGACCGTCATCGGCGAACTTGAAAAGATCCGTTCCATCGGAACTACATACCGTGCCGCCGTCACGGGGTCGGCAGGGCTTGGGCTCGCCCAGCGCGGCGGGCTCACTTTCGTGCAGGAAGTGCAGGCAGCCTACGGCGCCATCCGCGCCCTTCATCCCGATGCGGATGTTGCCGTGGAGCTCGGCGGCGAGGACGCCAAGATCATCTTCGTCACGGGCGGCGCGGAACAGCGCATGAACGGCAGCTGTGCGGGCGGAACGGGGGCATTCATCGACCAGATGGCCACCCTCCTCGATATCACCGTCGAGGAGATGGATGCACTCTCCCTTCAGGCCGAAAGGGTCTATCCCATCGCCTCCCGCTGCGGCGTGTTTGCAAAGTCGGACATTCAGCCCCTCCTCAATCAGGGGGCAAAGAAGAGCGACATTGCCGCTTCCATCTTCCGCGCCGTCGTCGATCAGACGGTCTCGGGCCTCGCACAGGGGCGGCGGATCAAGGGGAAAGTGCTATTTTTGGGCGGACCGCTGTACTTTTTGAAGGGACTGAGAAAGGCGTTCAAGGAGACGCTTGCCCTCGATGACGAGCATGCCGTCTTCCCCGAAAACGGGCCCCGCTTCATGTCCATCGGCGCGGCAATGTACGCAAAGAGCGCAAAGGAGGAGCCCCTCGACGAGATCATGGCCCGTCTCTCCGCCGCGCCCGACGGCGACAGCATCGCGGTCGGCAGGCCGCTCTTTGCCTCCAAAGAGGAATACAACGCATTCATCAGCCGTCACAGCCGCAGCGATCTTCCCTTCCGCGACATTCATCACTACGAGGGGGACGCCTATCTCGGCATCGACTCAGGCTCGACGACGACCAAACTCATGCTCATCACCCCCGATTGCGAGATCCTGTGGAGCCACTATCAATCGAACAACGGCCAGCCGCTCGAGATCGTCACGGCCAAGCTCAGAGAACTCTATTGGTTGACGAAAGACAAGATCGTCATCCGCGGCGCATGCGTCACGGGGTACGGCGAGGACATGATGCGCGCGGCTCTCAAGATCGACTTCGGCATCGTGGAGACGATGGCCCACTTCAAGGCTGCCCTCCACTTCAACCCGGACGTCGATTTCATCATCGATATCGGCGGGCAGGACATCAAGTGCTTCAAGGTCAAGAACAGGGCCATCGACTCCATCATGCTCAACGAGGCATGTTCCTCGGGCTGCGGGTCCTTCATTCAGACCTTTGCAAAGGCCATGGGCATGGAGATCGAGGAATTCGCCCGTTTGGGTCTCTTTGCAAAGAGACCCGTCGAACTCGGCTCCCGCTGTACCGTCTTTATGAACAGCTCCGTGAAGCAGGCGCAGAAGGAGGGGGCGAGCGTGGAGGACATCTCCGCGGGGCTCTCCTCGTCCATCGTCAAGAACGCCATCTACAAGGTCATCCGCGCACGGACGCCCGAGGAGCTCGGCGATCACATCGTCGTGCAGGGCGGGACCTTCCTGAACGACGCCGTCCTGCGCTCCTTCGAGATCGAAACGGGGAAAGAGGTCATCCGTCCCGCCATCGCGGGACTCATGGGGGCATTCGGCGCCGCGCTCTACGCCAAGGAGAACACGCCCAAGGAAAAACTCATGTCCGATATGGTGACGGAGGCGGAACTTCAGAATTTCACCTATGCCTCCCGCGCCGTCACCTGCGGCGGCTGTACCTCTCACTGCAGCGTGAACATTCTGATCTTTTCGGACGGGCGGCGGTTCGTCTCCGGAAACAAGTGCGAGCGCGGCGCAGGCCTCAAACCGAGAAAGGACGTGCCCGATATCTACGCATTCAAGTATGAAAGGCTCCTCTCGATGCCCGATCCCAATGCGGAGGGCAAGCGGGGCACGGTGGGGCTTCCCCTTCAGCTCGTCATGTATGAACAGCTTCCGCTCTGGACAGAGTTCTTTGAAGTGTGCGGATTCAAGGTCGTGCTTTCCGAAAAGAGCTCCCGCGAGCTCTACTTCAAGGGCCAGCACACCGTGGCGAGCGACACGGCCTGCTACCCCGCAAAGCTCATGCACGGGCACATCGAGAGCCTTCTCGACCAAGCGGATTTCATCTTCTACCCCTGCGAGAGCTACAATTTGGACGAACACGACAGCATCAATCACTACAACTGTCCCATCGTCGCCTACTATCCCGAACTCCTCAAGGCCAACAACGAGCGGCTGAACGATGAGAATTTCATCATGCCCTATCTCGATCCCAACGACGAGAATACGGCGGTCAAGGCCCTCAAAAAGGCGCTTGCAAGGTATAAATTGCCGACTTCTCTCATCAAAAAGGCATTCCGCGCGGGGCTGAAGCGCGTGGACGCTTGGCATGAAGAGGTCCGCAGCAAGGGCAGAGAGATCTTAGCTGCCGCCGAGAGAGAGGGGAGACATGTCATCGTGCTTGCGGGCAGGCCCTATCACGCCGACCCCGAGATCAACCACGGCATCAACAAGCTCCTCTGCTCGTTGGGGCTCGCCGTTCTCTCCGAGGATGCGATCTTTGAAGAGGGAGCGCAGGTCAAGGTGAACGTCCTCAACCAGTGGACGTACCATGCACGGCTATATCGGGCGGCGGAGTACTGTACGCACAGAGGGGACGTGGACCTCGTCCAGCTCGTCTCCTTCGGCTGCGGGATCGACGCCATCACGACGGATGAAGTCCGTGCCATTTTGGAGAGCAGGGGCAAGCTGTATACGCAGATCAAGATCGACGAGATCAACAATTTAGGCGTGGTGAAGATCCGTCTGCGGTCTCTCCTCGCCGCCATCGAGGAACAGAAGAGGAGGGAAGAGGAATGAAAGAGTCCGTTTCTTGCCCTCCCCCTGCGTCAGGGGGAGGGGTGGGGGGGGGGGTCCGTCCTCAAACGCAGTCCGCTTCTTGCCCTCCCCCTGCGAGGGGAGCCGAGGGAGCCCGCGTTTCTTGCCCTCCCCCTGCGAGGGGGGCCGAGGGAGCCCGTGCTTCTTGCCCTCCCCCTGCGAGGGGGGCCGAGGGAGCCCGTGTTTCTTGCCCTCCCCCTGCGAGGGGAGCCGAGGGAGCCCGTGTTTCTTGCCCTCCCCCTGCGTC
>CANRDK010000117.1 GCA_947629345.1 uncultured Clostridia bacterium | reverse complement strand
GTCCGCCCTCAAACGCAGTCCGTTTCTTGCCCTCCCCCTGCGTCAGGGGGAGGGGTAGGGGAGGGGGTCCGCCCTAAATCATCCTCCGACATCGCCGACTTCACCGACGACTATCCCCGCTTCACCCACGAAATGAAGTCGACGCACACCATCCTCGTGCCCGACATGCTCCCGTGGCACTTCGACCTCCTCGTGCACGTCATGCGGCAGGAGGGCTACATGGTAGAAGTCCTTCACAACGAGGGCCGCGCGGTCATCGATGAGGGGCTGAAACATGTGCACAACGACACCTGTTTCCCCGCCCTCTGCGTCATCGGGCAGTTTTTGGACGCCCTCAAGAGCGGAAAATACGATGTCGAGCACATGGCCGTTCTCATCACGCAGTCGGGCGGCGGCTGCAGGGCGAGCAACTATCTCCCCCTCATCCGCAAGGCCCTCAAGGCGGAATTTCCCCATGTTCCCGTGCTCTCCTTGAACTTTTCGGGGCTCGAAAAGGGCAACGGGCTGGAGCTCAATCTGAGCTTCCTTCTCCGCCTCGCCTACTCCATCTTCTACGGCGACCTCATCATGAGCTGTTTCAACCAGACCAAGCCCTACGAGCTCCGTGAGGGGGACAGTGCGGCGGCGAGAAAGGCCTGCGTGGAGGAGATCAAGGGTGCGCTCGACAGAGGAAAGTACCGAAAATTGAAGAGATATGTGCGATTTATCTTAAATTCCTTTGCCGCCGTGCCCGTTTCAAAGGAGAAGAAGATCAAGGTCGGCATCGTCGGGGAGATCTATGTGAAATATTCCCCGCTCGGCAATTCCCACCTCGAAGAATTTCTCCTGAGTGAGGGATGTGAACCCGTCGTCCCCGCCCTCATGGACTTCATATTGTATTGTATCATTAACAATGTAAACGATGCAAAGTTGTACGGGAAGAACAAGAAATCTGCATTTATCTTCAAACTTGTGTACCGATATGTGTACGGCAAGCAGAAAAAAATTATAAAGTATACAAAACAACACGGCAGATTTGAGCCCCAGCACGACTTTGAGCATTTGAGGAGCTGTGCGGACAGGGTCATCAATCAGGGCGTCAAGATGGGGGAGGGTTGGCTCATTCCTGCCGAAATGGCCGCCCTCGCCGAGACGGGCACGGAGAACATTGTCTGCGCCCAGCCCTTCGGATGCCTGCCCAACCACATTGCGGGGAAGGGGGCCGCGCGCGTCATCAAACAGGTCTATCCCGAGGCCAATATCGTTCCCGTGGACTACGACCCTTCGGCCACCAAAGTCAATCAGGAGAACCGCATCAAACTCATGCTCGCCACCGCACGGGAACGGTTGGGAAAATAAAAAATTGAGCACGGCGGGCGTAATGCCCACCGCGCTCATGCTGACCCTGAGCGTAGTCGAAGGGGAAGGATCCCGTTAGACCCACGGAACATAATTCAAAATTAAAAATTAAAAATTAAAAATTGTGGTGAAAACATATTTGAAAGCGGCGGGGCATTGCCCCGCCGCTCACGCTGCTCCGCCCGTTCCTCTTGCCCGCCCCCTGCGTAAGGGGGCGGGGTAGGGGTGGGGGTACGCCCTCAAACGAAGTCCGTAAGTTTACGAGATCCTCTCGGCTGCGCCTCGGGATGAGGACGGGAGCCCGTGCCCTGCGCGCTCAGGATGACGCATTCAAAACGGTGCCGTTACAAAATATTTTCAATGGCGGGCATGTAGGTGTCGGGCAGGCAGGTGGAGAGGTGCAAAAGGACCTCGAGCTTGGGCAGGGCGAGGGCGTAGTTCTCCTCGCCGATGTAGCGCACGGCCTCCGCCATGTATTCGTCGATCTTATTGACATCGTTGTGGGGGATCCAGATATGCAGACGGCTCTTTCTGTCCTCCCACACCGATTGCACGACGCGTGCGTCGCCGAGCGTGGCCGTTTCCGCCTCCGCTTTGTCGTAGAGTGATTGAATCTCCTCGCCGAAGTCCGAAAATTCCTTCCGTACAAAGTACCATTCAAAGATTGCGAGGCCCAAGAGAATTGCCACCGCCACCCCGATGGCCGTGAGTGATTTTACCATATGTAGAGACTTTGAATATTGCTTTGCTTGCGCCGCCCCTTGCCCACCCCTTCGCTCATTCTGAGCCGTAGGCGAAGAATCCCCTCAAACGGACGGAGCAGTTACTTCCGTAGGTTTTATGAGATCCTTCGCTGCGCTCAGGATGAGCGCGGCGGGCGGAGCAGTTACTTCCGTGGGTTTATGAGATCCTTCGCTGCGCTCAGGATGAGGGGCGGGGAATCCTGCTACCCCCTCCCGAGGAGGGGGTAGGGGGTGGGCAACGATTTCCAATCCCCCACCACAATTTTTAATTTTAAATTTTTAATTTTAAATTATGCTCCGTAGGTTTTATGAGATTCTTCGCTACGCTCAGAATGAGCGCGCGGGGCAGCATGAGCGCGGCGGGATCACCATGTCTTGCCGTCGGGGTAGGAGACGCGGAAGGTCTCGAATTTTTCCCCCTTTTGCTGGAGATACATTTTTCCCTCGCCGTCCGCCGTGAGAACGAGCACCCGCTTCACCTTCTTCACCCCGTGCTGCCTCAGAATATCGTCGAAAAACGCCTGCTTCAGCCCCGTCAATTCCAAATTTTTTGCATCATATGCGCCGTTATCGATGATGACGAGGGGGAGTGAGGTCTGCATTTCCTCATAATTTTCCTTGGGGAGCGCTGAGAAGGTCCCGTTGGATTCATACAGCGCATAATCGACGCAGTCGAGGGAGAAATACCCCGCCGTGCGGAGGGATTCGATGAGGTCGCTCACGTCTAAATTGTTGCGCTTGAGCTGGAAATCGTCGATGCCGTTCTTGTTGATGACGAGGCTTGGCTTTCCGCTGATGAGGGATTTCATCGGCTTGAGTTTGAGGTCGAGCAGGGTCATGATCTCGTGGAGCACATAGATGGTGAGAACGGAAATGATGCCATAGAGCAGGGGAATGGAGGTGTCCGCCATCGGAATGCAGGCGAGTTCTGCAATGAGGAGGGTGATGACGAGCTCAAAGGGCTGCATTTCCCCGATCTGGCGCTTCCCCATGAGCCGCATGATGACGAGGAGCGTCACAAAGATGATGGCGGTGCGGATGATGACGAGGGTCATAAAAATAGTTTTTCGTAAAACGGGAAATGTATGTAAAAAAGTTGATTTTTGCGCCGCTCTGTGTTATGATTTTTGGCGGAAAAGGACGGGGGATCGGAATGACACCCCCTCAGTCACGGCAAGGGCAGCCGTGACAGCTCCCCCTCGAAGGGGGAGCCGAGATGGGGGCGCTCATCCTGAGCGTAGCGAAGGATCCCGTTAAACCAACGGACTCCGTTTGAGGGGATTCTTCGGGCTTTGCCCTCAGAATGAGCGGGAGCCCCCGCGTTCTCAGAATGACGCGGCGGCCAACGGACTTCGTTCAAGGGGATTCTTCGGGCTTCGCCCTCAGAATGAGCGGGCGGAAAAGGAGGTGCGTATCATGCAAGACACTGCGAATACTGCCAAAAAAGCGGGAAAGTGGAAACGCTTTCTGTACTCCGACCTCATGATCGGGCTCTCTTCCGCGCGCCAGCTCGCCTATATCGCCGTGATGACCGCCCTCTGCATTGCCGTGAATTTCTTCGAGATCAAGTTTGGCGACGTCCAATTCTCCTTCACCGTGTTTGTGAGCATTCTCACGGGCATGATCCTCGGCCCCGTCTATGGGTTCGTCGCCGTGTTTTTGGGGGACGCCGTCGGCTTCCTCGTCAACTCGGGCGGCTTTCTCTACATGCCTTGGGTGGGTCTCTCCGTCGCCATGATGAGCTTCCTCGCGGGCTGTTTTATGAAACTTCCCCTGCACTTCAAGGGGAGCGTCTATGTGAAGCTCTCCATCATCTGCGTGAGCACGCTCCTCGTCTGTTCGGTGGGGATCAACACGACGGGAATGTACTTCTACTACACAAGTGTCGGGTTCTCGCAAAAGGCGCTTGGGTACCTCAGCGAGTACTTCGGCGGCGTCAATCTCTATTGGACGTACGCGCTCGTCCGCCTCGTGTTTATGGGGCAGCTTCTCAACAGCGCATTGAACTATGCCCTGCTCTTTGCCGCCGTGCCCATTCTCAAGGCGGTGAAGCCTCTCAAACTTCCTCTCGAGTAATTTTCTGAAAGTCAATCGCTTGCGGTTGACTTTTCTCTATAAAATGGTATAATATATCCAACACCCTAAGGAGGGCGTCAAATGCTATCGTCTCTGCTGGCCGAAACTCCTCTGTTCGGCGCAAACGAGAGGGGGATCATCCTCTTCGGTTTTGAAATCTATTTCTATGCGATCGGTATCGTCTGCGGCATTTTGCTTGCGACCTTTCTCTCCGCGCTCCTCATGAAGCGGCGGAACATGTCCTCCGACTTCATTTTCACCCTCTTCATCTTCTGTATCCCTACCGCCCTCATCTGCGCGAGGCTGTATTTCTGCATCACGGACGGCATGAATATCACGCAGTGGTTCAGTTGGAACAGCATCCGAAACGGCGGGCTCTCCGTCATCGGCGGGGTGCTCGGCGGCGTCACGGCGGGGCTCATTGTCTGCCTCGTCAAAAAGGTGAACTTCTTCCGCGCGGCCGACTGCGTCGTCGTCACCATCCTCGTGGCACAGGCAATGGGGCGGTGGGGGAATTTCTTCAACATGGAAGTATACGGCGCGGAAGTCGCGAGCGACGGGATGAAGTGGTTCCCCTTCGCCGTGCCCGTGAGCAATCTTCACCCCACGGGGATCGGAGCCTTTTCGGACCCCAATGCCACTTGGCACTATGCCTTTTTCTTCTATGAAATGCTGCTCAACCTTGTGGGCTTCGGCCTGCTCTTTTCAGCGGCATGGTTCTGGGACAAGAAGCCAAACGGCGTCCTCATGTGCGGCTACTTCGTGTGGTACGGCCTCGTCCGCTCCATCATGGAGCCCCTGAGGGACAGCAAGTATATCTTAAACGGCGGCGGCGTGCCGTGGTCGTTCGTGACTTCCATTCTGATGATCGTGGGCGGTCTTGCGGGCATTGGCGTGTTGCTGTATCTGAACTACAGGAAGGAGGGCTCGCTCATCGGCAGTAAGAAGGGCGACCCCTGCGGCATTACGGAGTATCTGACGCCCTACAAGGACGACGTGCCCTACTATTCCAAAATCAATCTGATGGGAAAGAACTATCCCCCGAAGCCGGAGAAGGGGGAGACGTTGCCCACCCCCCTACCCCCCTCCTCGGGAGGGGGCGAAAAGGGTGCCTCCTCGGGAGGAGGCGATGAGGGGCCCGATTCTTGCCCTCCCCCTGCGGCGGGGGCGGAGAGCGGTCCGCCCGATTCTTGCCCTCCCCCTGCGGCGGGGGCGGAGAGTGGTCCGCCCGATTCTTGCCCTCCCCCTGCGTCAGGGGGAGGGGTAGGGG
>CANRDK010000116.1 GCA_947629345.1 uncultured Clostridia bacterium | reverse complement strand
CTCCCCAGGGAGGGGGCTCTTGGCTCCCCTTGTAGGGGAGCTGGCACGGCTGTCCTTGCCGTGACTGAGGGGTTTCTGGAACCCTATCCCCCCTTCGGGGTACTTCCCCTAAGAGGGGAAGCGAGGGCGGCTCCGCCCGTGCTCATGCGTTCGGGGAACTACGAGGAGCGGAGGGTGGATTTGATGACGGAAATGATACGGTCGGTGCCGCTCGTGACGGCGCTCTTTTGTAGGGCGGCGCGGAGGGAAGAGTCGTTGAGGGCGGAGAAGAGGGCGGCGGGGAGTTCGTCGAGATCCGCCTCGCTCAGCCTGTGCACAAGGCCCTGCCGCTCAAAATAGAGGGCGTTTTCGATCTGGTCCCCCCGCGAGGCATGGGCGAGAGGGACGAGCACGGCGGGTTTCTTCAAGGCCAAAATTTCAAACACCGTATTGCTGCCCGCACGGGACAAAACGACGTCCGCCGCCGAAAATGCCGCACCCATGTCGCGTTCATACTCCCGCTGAATGTACCCTTTTGGAGTTTCGTCTATTACATTCCCCCTGCCGCAGAGGTGCAGAACCTGCAGCCGTTCCAAGAGGGCGGGCAGGTTTTTTCGAACGGCTTCGTTGAGGGCTCTGCTCCCGCTGCCGCCGCCGAGGACGAGAAGAACGGGCCTCTGCTCCGAGAGGCCGAACTTGCGGAGGGAACGTTTTTTCTCCCCGTTGAAGATCTCACGACGGATGGGGGAGCCGACGTATTTGCCGTTTTTGAATTTTTCGGCCGTCTCGGGAAAGGAGGTCAGCACATATGTGCACTTCTTTGCGATGAGTTTGGTGCATAGCCCGGGGGAGAGGTCGCTCTCGTGGGTGAGGATGGGGATATCGAGTTTATGGGCGGCCCACACGGCGGGGTAGCTCACATAGCCTCCCTTGGAAAAGACGAGGTCGGGCCTCTCTCCCTTGAGGATGGCAAGCGCTGCATGTTCTGCATGGCGGAGCTCAAATGGAATTTTCAGATTTTTGAATGTGAGGGAGCGGCGCAGTTTGGGGCATTCGATCTCGAAGAATTCAAAGCCTGCGTCGGTCACGAGGGATTTTTCGATGCCGCCCGTGCCCATGTATGTGATGCGGTGGGAGTACTTGAGGGCGTTCATGACGGCGAGATTGGGGACGACATGTCCCGCGCTCCCTCCGCCTGTGAAGAGAATATGTTTCATACCGTCAGTATATGAAAGTACTGCGGTTTTTTTTCATGGGGAAAAGTGGGCGTTGGGGGCATCGACGATGCCCCCAACGCCCATCCTGACCCTGAGCGAAGCCGAAGGGGAAGGATTCCGTTAAACCAACGGAAGGAATTAAAAATTGTGGTGGGAGATCATTAGAATGGTCCCCCTCATTCCGAGCCCCGTAAGGGGCGAGCGAATCTCGCTATAAGAATGGAGGCCTGTGGCGGCGTCATGCTGAGAAGGGGAGTTGTACGAAGTCAATGCCCCCTCCCGAGGAGGGGGGTAGGGGGGTGGGCAACGACCGCAGTCTGTATCCGTCCCGCGAGATCCTTCGGGTTAGGTTGTCGGACTGCGTTTTGCGTCCGTTTCTCAGAATGAGCGGGGCGGGACGGGGGCATGGACTTCGTTTGAGGGTGTACCCCCACCCCTACCCCGCCCCCTTACACAGGGGGCAGGCAAGAGGAAGGGCAGAATGAGCGGGGCGGGACGGGGGCATGGACTTCGTTTGAGGGCGTACCCCCACCCCTACCCCGCCCCCTTACGCAGGGGGCAGGCAAGAGGAAGTGCAGAATGAGCGGGGCGGGACGGGGGCATGGACTTCGTTTGAGGGCGTACCCCCACCCCTACCCCGCCCCCTTACACAGGGGGCAGGCAAGAGGAAAGGCAGAATGACGCGGCGGGAAAACCCACACGGAATTTCTCCCCGATTACACCATGTTTTCGAGGATGAGCTTGTCGGCGACGAGGGCGATGAATTCACTGTTCGTCGGCTTCTCGGAACCGATATACACGCGGGCGCCGAAGATGGCATTGATGGCTTCCACCCGTCCCCTGTTCCAAGCCACCTCAATGGCGTGGCGGATCGCCCGCTCCACCTTGCTTGCACTCGTCTCAAATTTCTGCCCGATGATGGGATACAGCCCCTTCGTCACGTTGTTGATGATCGTGGGGTCCTCCACCGCCATCTTGATCCCCTCGCGCAGGTACTTATACCCCTTGATGTGGGGCGGAATGCCGATGGAGATGAAGATATTCGATATTCTCTCCTCGAGCGACCCCGCCCTCTTTCGCTCGAATGTCCCCTTGGGGGACATGGCATCCGCGCAGAGTTCTATCACCCTGTCGCCCACGAGCCCCGCGGAGACGGGCTTCATAAAATAATACCTTGCGCCGAGGGAGATGACGCGGTTGATGATCTTATCGTCGGAAAAGTTTCCGAGAACGATAAAATCTGTCTTTTTGCCGAGGCGTTTGGCCTCCTCGAGCACGGTAAAGCCGTCGGCATTCTGCAGGAACAGGCTTAAAATCGTCACGGCGGGAGATTGGGAATCAAGGAGCTTCAATCCCTCCGCTCCGTCATTCGTCACGCCGCAAACTTCAAACTCCTTCTTCCCGTTGAAATATTCCTTCAGTTCATTTGCAAACGTCTCATTGCTCTCAAGAATCAAAATGCGTTTCATATCGACCTCTCTTTTTTCACTTTTTTTAGAGTGTAATCGAATTATAAAACACATTTTCAGATTTGTAAAGTCATTTTTGTACAAAAATCGGTGAAATTTTTTACAAAATTCATCTAATTTTGAACAAAATTGTCGAAAAGTGTCATTTTTCAATATACTGTGTGAAATTTATTCATTCGGAACATAGAGTTTGAACCGTTTTTCGGCAAGGGAAATGCTGATATTTCCGCGGGGGCCCTCCTCGCCGTCGAGGTCCCAAACGAGGTTTTCCTCCGTCTCGATCGCGATTTGTTTCCCCTGCAAAAACAGGATATCCCTCTTTTTGATGCGGACGCCGAAGAGAAAGACAGCGCCGAGCGAAAAGAGAGCCCCTGCCCGTTTCAGAAGATTGGGACGGCGGACCTGACGGATGAGGGCGATTTCGAGCTTCCCGTCCCGCATGCTCGCATCCCTGTTGACGGGAAATCCCGCCACGGATCTGCCGTTCAACACAAGAATGAGCACGGCGTTTTCGCTGATCTCCCTTCCGTCGCAGAATATTTTGACGGGGAAAACTCTGAGCGGCAGGCCGTTGAGGAGGCCGTGCAGGCCATAGGCCAAGGGCCCCAGCAGCTTTTTCTGTGCCTGCGGCGTGCGATAGGTCGTCTCGGTGAAGGCGCCCGCGGCGGCGACATAGGCGGAATAGCTCTCCCCCGTTTTCATGCAGTCGAGTTCAGCCGCACGGCCCTTGACGATGACGTCGAGTGCGCGACCGATATTCCGCGGGATACGGAGGGAACGGGCGACGTCGTTCACCGTCCCCGCGGGGAGATACCCAAGCGTCTTGCCCTCCGCCGCCTGCAACACGGCGTGAAAGGTGCCATCCCCGCCCGCAAAGACGACATCGCAGGCAGCATTTTTCACCCTCTCTTTGAGATCATCGACGCTCTCCGTCTTGACGATCTCCACGGAGGCGTATTTTTTTGACAATTTTTTTCGGATGAGGGGGAGCTTTTTCTCGAGCTTCCCCTTTCCGCTGTTGGGATTATAGAGAAAGAGGCAGTCCATGGGCTAAGTTTTGACGACTTTTTCCATTCTCAAAAGCAAGATCCGAGCTCAAGCAGGGCACAGCAGAGGGAGACTTGCAAATATCGCACGTCCTTAGAGAACAGGATCTCCCCCTTCTTTGCCCCGATCGCCGCCGCGGCAGAATAGAGTTTGCGGTTCCACGCGTCGAAAAAGCTGTCGTCGTTGCAGGAGATCAGCCCGTTGAGGGCGTCTGCCGCCCCCTTTAAATTGGTCTTGGCGGAGGATTGGGAGAGTTTTCCCGTCTCGAGGCCGTTGGCGGTGTCATATAAAAGATGGGCGACGCTCGCGGCCGTATCCACATTTTGCTTGACCTCGTCGCCATAGGCGGCATCCTTTCCGCGGAGAGTAATACTTTTTAAGGAACGGACGGAGACGTAGACGGCTTCCCCCTTCTGTTCCATGAGGGAACACACCCTACGCGCGTCCGCCCTTGTATAGTAGCAGGCAAGAATGACGCTGTCGCCGTCGAGATAGCCCGCTCCGCCCGATGAATAGACCTCTCCCACCACGGCGGCCGAGGTGCTGTCGCTGCAGTTCCGCACGAGAAAGTAGTATTCGAGATCGAGCGCAACGTCCGTCCGCGCACGGCCCGCATAGACGACCAAAACAATGAATACGGCAACGCACGCGAGAAACGCAAACGCGGAAATGAGCATCTCTTTGAGGCGCAAATGACTTCTCTGAAACATACTACATTATATGAAAAAAAGACGGCGGATTTGTTTGAGAAAACAAATTCACCGTTTGAAGTGGCGGGGCGATTTAGAATGTCCTCCCCTACCCCCCTCCCCAAGGAGGGGGCTTAAGGCTCCCCCGCGCGCTCATCCTGACCCGCTGTTCTGAATTACGTCACCCTGAGCGTAGTCGAAGGGTCACCGCAGCGCACCCTTCGCAAAATGTCACCTTTATGTAAGGAAAATGGACAATCGAAGGTATACAGGGCCTGCACGAGTTTTGCATCAACGCAGGGCAGACCGTCGGGGCCGCATAAGTTCTTCACGCAAAACTTTTTCCCAAAGCTCTCCGTCGGGGATAAGATCTCAAGTTCATCTCCCTCAAAAAATCGAGTGCGCATCTCCACGACAGGTTTTCCACCTACCATGTCCGCGACGATGCCGATGAAATCATATTTCCCGCCCGTCTGGGAGCTGTCCGTGGCCTGCGCCATGACCCCGCCGTTGAGCTCTTCGGAGGTGATATACGGCCTGTGCGGGCAGGCAAGAAGCTCCTCCGAGAGCGATTTTGCCCACCCCATGTCGAGGATCCTGCGGTAGGCATTGACGACGGACGCGAGGTAAAACTCCCCCTTCATGCGCCCCTCGATCTTGAAAGAGCACACTCCCGCCGCCGCAAGTTCCTTCAAGAGCCCGCTCATGTTGAGGTCCTTACTGTTCATAACATATGACAATTTCCCGTCCTCTTCGACGTCATAGAAGTCGTCCGAGGCCCCCTCTTTGGTCTGAATGCGGTAGGCTCTCCTGCACGCCTGCACACATGCGCCGCGGTTGGCGGGGCGGCCGTCCATGTAGTCGGAGAGATAGCACCTGCCGCTGTAGGAGATGCACATTGCGCCGTGGACGAACGTCTCGAGCTCCAAATTTGGACAGGCGGCGTGGATCTCTGAAATCTCCTTTAAAGAGAGCTCCCGCGCGAGGACGATGCGGCTCGCCCCAAGGCTCTGCCAGAAGCGGGCGGCCTCGGCGTTCAGCGTGTTCGCCTGTGTGGAGATGTGAATCGGCAGGGTCGGCGCGACCCTTCTTGCGAGGGCAAAGACGCCCGGGTCGGAGATGAGCACGGCATCCGCTTTCAGCG
>CANRDK010000115.1 GCA_947629345.1 uncultured Clostridia bacterium | reverse complement strand
TTGCCGATGTCGAAGGGCTTTCCGAGCCTCTACAACGTTGCCGATTATTTCGGAGTGTACGACCCTCGGACAGATTGTCTTTCCCGTGCGATCATCATGAAAAAACTCTATCTCGAATTTGGACTGCCGTATTGAATTTCGCTCTTCGCTATGATATAATTTTCATGATCAAGACGGCGGGAAAGACCGCAGAGGAAATACAGATGAAAACTTTTAACTTGGAAACTTTTGGTGAAGAACTTGATGGGATTATTCGTGGTTTTGGGAATGAGGGCAGGATTTTTTCCAACGAAGAACAGTTTCAATTTGAACTTGCTTGGAAATTAAAGGAAGCGGGTTACAATGTTCGTCTCGAAGTGTTGTCAATCCCTAAAGCAAATGAGAAAGAGGCCGAGGAAGTTTTTAATCAAGCGTCCAAGCAAGAACGCGATAAAATGTACACGGATATTGTGGTGGATATAAGCGATAGCGAATCCATTGCAATCGAGCTCAAGTATAAAACTTTGGGCGGGGAAGGCACCGGAGAAAATGCTTCAAAATTCTTTGACTATAAGACGGAAAGCGGAACCTATCGCGTATTTAATCAAGGGGCGAGCAACCTTGGCTGTGCATATTACCTTGCCGATGTAGCAAGGATCGAGAGATTGATTGACCTTTCGGAAAGAAATAATGAGTTTAACGGGTTTGATTTATGCCATCCGGAAGAGCGCAGGAGAGTTGTTCAAGGGTATGCAATTATTATTGCAAACGATAAGTCATATTGGGCGCATCATGAGGAAGGAACGGACGCAGATATTTTTTCCTTGTCGGAAGGGGATTATAGCAAAGGGAAAGGAGAATACAAAAAAATAGCACGAGAAGGGAAGAGCGAGAAAGATGGCACACAATATCCAGCTATAGAGCTTAATAATCAGTATCGATTCCTGTGGAATCCGTACTATCCTAAAAAAGGCGAAAAAATAAAGAATCCAGAATTCCAATATTTAATTTTGCAAATTCCGCCGAAAGAAACCAAATAAATGACCTACATACTTTCCGATATTCACGGCGAATATGAGCTCTTTTGCCGTCTCATGGAGAAGGTAAAGTTTTCGGATGAAGATACCCTCATCTCTTGCGGGGATATGATCGAAAAGGGCAAACACTCTGTGCTCCTTGCAAAACTTCTCTTCTCCATGAAAAACGCCGTGCTCCTTGCAGGCAATCACGAATACGATTTCCTCAAATATTATTGGTCGCTTATGCGGCAGACGGACGATTACGACTTTGTTCTCCGTAAATTGCAGGAGTACTTTCCCGACGACGGCGCACTTCTCGATTGGGAGACTGTCGACCGCATGGAGGCGCTTCCGTACTTTTATGAGGCGGAAGATTTCATCTGCGTGCATGCGGGCGTCCCGCTCGATGGGGAAGGGCGCATTCTGCCGCTGAAAGACGCTTCCCCCGAACAACTCGTCTACGACCGAAGTTTCAAGGATCAAAACGTTCTTCCGAAAGATGGGGAATGCGTCTTTTTCGGACACACAACTTCCATGAGCTTGGGAACGGGCACGCAGATCACTTGTTACCTTAGAGAGGGGAAACGGGGGTACCATGTCCGCGACTACTATAAAGTTCACCTCGATACGGGCGCGTGGATGAGCGGCGTTTTGGGGTGCTTTCGCGTAGAGGATTGCAGGAGTTTTTATGTCGAAAAGTAGACTTTCCAAAGGCGTGTTTTGGTATAAGAGGGGAGAGCTTCTTCCCTTTTTTATTCCGTGCGATGAAAACGGGATCGTTCTCGAAGTTCCAGAATATCCTCTCGAGAGTAAGGACGGAATGAATTACAATCATCAAAAACTTTGGGCGAGGTTGCCACGCACCGTCACGGAAGGAAACCGCTTCAACTTTTATCCGCGCGGCAGGGTGGAGATCAAAGAGGGAAGATCGACCGTCTTTCTTCATCCGTCCCTCTTTACCGAGGAGATCGAACTTGAAATTGTGCAGACGTTTGGACTTGTTTCGGAGAACAAAGTAAAACTCGTCCATTTTGTTCCCGATGGGTCCTCACACTATCATGCGGAGGTGTAAAGTTTTTCATGAAAATTTATCATGCACACGGGTATGCCGTCCGCGACGCGGGGCGGATCGTCGGGACGCAGGAATGGAAGGAAAATTCCTGCTTTTCAGACGTCTTTTCCGACTTTGAACAGGCGAAAGAGTTTCTGTTGAAGAAGTTCGAGGAACTTCTCCATGAAATTTGCACGAGCGACGTCTTTTTGAAGCGGGACGGAAAGTTGATCGTCGATCTTTCACAGAATTGCAAAGAGGAGTACATCGCCGACCATATCGATTATGCGCTCATCGTCTCCGAATTTGACGAAGGCGCGGCGGACGGATCGCCGAAGATCGATTGGTATTTTCGTTACGACGGAACGCACCTCAAAAGGTATTTTGTCTATCCCGATAAGACGGTCGAATACCGCGTAGGGGACGAGCTTCCCGAAGCGGGGACGAAGTTCAAAGCGGGCGATCTCGTGACCTACTGCGGCTTTCCCACGGGATATTATGAAGAGACGGTCTTGCTCGTTTATAAGCCGCCCCAAATTCCCATGGACCGCGCAAAGCCGTGGGAAAACCGCTACCGTTTGCTTCATTTCGACCTTCTCGAATACTACTACGACATGGGGCATTTTCGGGACGACAGCCTCCACGAGAATGATATGAAGCCGTGCACGGAAGCATTTCTCGAAGAGCTGAAAGAGGACGGCGTTTTGGAGTTTCTCCTTCCTTTGCAAACGCTCATCCGCGAGGGGAAGATGACCGAGCAACTGTTCAGCGAGACGCTCGATCAAAAGTTCTGTTATCCTAAGTTTGATGTGAAGAGGTAAGGCATGGACTTTATAAAATTTCTCAATTCCAAAGATATTGCGGAGCATCTCCGTAAAATCAATTACGACTTTTCGCCCGAGGAAGCGCTCTACATCATTCATGAGAGCAGAAGCCGCACAATTGCCGAACGGCGGGAGGCGTATTCATCGCTCCTTTCCCGCTATCCCGATTATAAATTGCGGGAACGGCGGTTTGGCGCATTCAAAAACCATACGCTCGAAAGTTTTCTCAATACATACTTCAAAAAGCAGGACGCGCTCATCGAAGAGTGTAAAGAGAGCGGCGATGCGGTGTATTTCGCCTGCACATACAATTCCGCCGAGGGCTGGAATTGCGACGATGATAGTCTATTCCGCACGTTTGACGAATGCTTTTTTGCCGCAAAAGAGGAGGATGGGGTCGAAAAAATCGAGATCACAAAGCAATTTTTGCCCACGAACCGCACGGTCTCGTTGACCTTTCTTCCGAACGGAGAGATTCTCGATGTCGAGACTTCGGAGCGGGACGACGAGGTGATGGACGCCTTTGAAATGCTGTACGTCGAGATCCCCACGCCCTTCCGCTTCGGCGACATTGTGACATCCATGCGGGAGAAAGTTTGGGACTCGAAGTTCCACGAGCCGTATGAGGATGTTTGGGTACTCACAAACTTGCCGCATTGGGACAGGGAGACCGCAAGCATGTGCGATCTTCGGGAGACGTGGGGGAGCGTCGACGGCTACTTCGCTTCCGAAAAACTTCGCGAGCGGCACCTCATGGAGGGCGACGAGACGGATATGCTGTTCGGCGGGTATTTTGTGACCGAGCACGGCTTTGTCCGCGATCACAGCCCGAGGGAAACCTATCTCGATCTCGAATATTTTCGCGGGGAGCTTTCGGGACGCGGCAGGATCTTAAAGGCGCTCTCCCTCTATTTTCAGAGAAAAATCAACCTCGAAACACTGTTTGCTTCCGTCAAGGCAATCGAGGCGGAAGATACCCGACACGCGCTTTGGGAAACGTCTCTTCAAGGTTTTGAAGATGTCATGAAACAAATCGGGATCAAAGAGGAGAAACAATGACCGACTTCACCCGTTTTCTCAACTCCAAGGACATTGCGGAATATCTCCGCAAAATCAACTACGAGTTTTCGCCCGAGGAGGCGGCGTACGTCGTCCATGAAGCACGGAACGTTCCGCTTTCCGAAAAGCACGAGGCGTACAGAGAACTCATCGCGCGCTATCCCGATTGTATTCTCGAAAAGCGGAACGGCGATTTTGAAACACAGCCGCTTTCCGTATTTTTACAAGAGCTCATGCGTTTGGAAACAGAATATATCGCGGAGTGCAAAACTTCTTCGCCGAACGCCGCCTATACCTATTCGGTCTATACCGAAGATCAGTACGGACGGCTGTCTTGGTTCGAGGACGGTGCGCGGGCGATCCTCTATCCGACCTTTGAAGATTGTTTCCGTGCGGCAAGCGAAGAGGAAGCCGTCAAACTCCGCGTCAAAAAGCGATATTTTGGCGGGCGTGAGAGCGTGGAACTCGAGCTTTTGCCGGACGGGGAAGTTCTCTCCGTTACCGTATCGGGAAAAGACGAGGGGATCACGACCGCCTTCGATTGGTTCTGGATCGATCTTCCCACGCCCTTCCGCCACGGTGATCTTCTGCGGTGCATTGCCGAAACCTCTCCCCGCGGCGAGGACCTTTTCGTCATCTTGGAAACGATGTCGACATGGGGCGGGAAAGAGCTTAAGGAAAACGGATTCCGTGACTGCGGCAACAAGCCGAACATGGAGCGGAGGAGGGGTGAGCTGGATTTTAAGGCATGGGACCGTTTGATCGAATACCGTAAAAAGAACGGCGATATCGGCGATATGAATTTTGAGGGATATGAAGTGAAGCCGAACGGAGAAGTCCTGTGGGACACCTATGCGACCTATCTTGATTTCGAACGGTGCCGTGATGTTTCCGGAAACAAAAAAGTTCTTCTATCGCTCTCCGCCTACACGAAGGGGGAGATTGCAGAGGATCTGCTTTTGAATGCCTATCGCTACCATGTCTTGAAGGCGATGCTGTCGGAAATGAAAGACGGGTTTTCGCTCTATATCGAAGAGGGGCTCATACGGGCTGGAATTTCCCCCGAACGGGGTCATGTCAAACAAAATTCCGAAGGAGAGAAAGATGAAACATGAATTGATCGTGCCGAAATCGGATAGACTTCATCGACTCATTGCGAGCGAGACGCTTCGATTTTGCAGCGGCAAAGAGTATACGGAAAGCGAATTCGACTTCCCTATGGTACTCGGCAAAGATGAAAAAGGGAACCCCATCGTTGTCGATCTGCCCTCGCTTGGAAATACGGTGATATACGGGTCGACGGGCGGTCCTTCATTTTACGAAGGGATTTTCCTCGCTCAAATGCTTTGGGCAAAACATCCCAAGTCCATCGATATCGACGTATTCGATTTTCCGATCGGCATGTCGGATGGGGTATGCGTCTGGCAAGGGCAATATGCTATCGGGGCGGAAGATGAGTTCGGCGTATTTCTCGAAAAGATCCGAACGGCGATAGAGAAACGCAAGGCGGGGGAAGAGGACCGAACGCAAAAAGTATTTTTCGCCCATATCCTTTCGGCAAAGCCGAAGAACTTAAATCGAAATACCCTGAACGACATTCTGAAAGAGGACCTGAAAAAGCTCGG
>CANRDK010000114.1 GCA_947629345.1 uncultured Clostridia bacterium | reverse complement strand
GCCACGCAAAATTCTATTCTTACGCTTTCTTCGTATTAACACCTATTCTTCACTTGAATTTTCTTGCCTTTTCCTTTTCTTTTCTTCTCTTGCTATGCAGTTGTCAATCTACGGATCTCCTCTTCAGAGGAAAGCTGCAACGGGTGTGCTCATCCATACAGCTTACCTATCATATCACTTCAAAAAATATTCGTCAAGCAATTTTCGGAGCTTTTTGCGGAATTTTTGTGGTTTTTTCGGAAAAACTTTCCGCAAAAGGACGTTTCAAGCCAAAACACCCTCTATATTATATTAAGGAATAGAGTTTGCTCACCCGCAGCCGTTGCATTCGCTGCATTTGCCCGAGCATTTTTTGACGGGTTTGCCCGTGGAGGAATAGACTGCGCCGGAGTAACAGCGCTCCGCCCTCTCCCCGCAGACGGGACAGAGGACCGCCTCCTCATGATTTTTGACGAGTTCTTCGAATTTTTTTCCGCACTTCGGACAGTGATATTGTAAGATAGGCATATTGCTATTATAGAATATGTCGCCGAAAAAAGCAAACGTTTTGGTGACTTTGTTTGAGGGGAGCATGTTTCCTCATTCCGAGCCCCGAAGGGGCGAGTGAATCTCGCTCCAAGAACGGAAGTCCGTAAGTTTACGAGATCCCCTCGCTTTGCTCGGGATGAGGACGGGGCGGGGTGAGCGCGGGCTGCTCATCCTGAGCGTCAGCGAAGCATCCCGTTAAACGCACGGAGGCAACTGCTTTCAACCCATTTCAATCAAATTTCAAAAAAATCTTGCAAATTTTACTGCACTGTGGTATACTGAAATCGCCACACAATTTCATATTTTTCTCATGCACGGCTACACTGGCATTTAGTGTATCCTTGTTTTCCGTGTATGGGAAGAAATTGTGTGGCAACAATGACGGGATACTCGGTGCGGGCGTTCCATCATTGGAATGCCCTTATTTTTTGCCCTTGTTTTGCCCGCCCCCTTCCCAAGGGGGCGGGGTAGGGGTGGGGGTTCGCCCTAAAATGCCCGCAAATAAGAAAAAAAGGAGAAAGTAACAAATGAAACACAAACTTTTGACGGTCTTCTTGACCCTCATCGCCACCCTCTGCCTCTGCCTCGCCTTTGCTGCCTGCGACAACAACGGCAACACAGGCAACAGCGGCACCACAGACAACAGCGGTTCCGACAACCAACAGAATGACCCATCTCATGTCCATAGTTTTACAGACTATGTGTACAACTTTGACGCAACCTGCAGCCAAAACGGCACGGAGACCGCCACCTGTACATGCGGCGAAACGGACACCCGTGAAAGAAAAAACAGCAAGCTCGACCACATGATGCGTGCCGTTTCCGCAAAGGAGCCAACATGTACCACCGTTGGCTGGGAAGAGTATGTAAGGTGTTTGCTCTGCGGAATGAAGGAAAACTATGTTGAAAAGCCTGCGCTTGGGCATGCCATGCAGACCTTTGAAGCGCAGGAGCCGACTTGCACTGAGAGCGGCTGGACTGAATATCAAATATGCTCCCGCTGCGGTACAAGAGAGAATTATACGCAAAAGCCCGCTCTCGGGCATGCAATGGAACCCGTCGCGGCGCAAGAGCCCACCTGTACCGAAAAAGGCTGGGACGCATATCAAGAGTGTTCTCGCTGCCACGAGAAAAAGGACTATGTTGAAAAGCCTGCTCTGAACCATAAATTTGAGACTTATAGCTCAAATAACGACGCCACCTGCACAGAAAATGGCACGGAAACGGCAACATGTTCTCGTTGCTCCGAACAAGACACCCGCGAGATAAAAAGCTCAGCTCTTGGACATAAATTTGAGACATATACGCCAAATAACGACGCAACCTGCACAGAAAATGGCACGGAAACGGCAACATGTTCTCGTTGCTCCGAACAAGACACACGCGAGATAGAAAGCTCAGCTCTTGGACATGACTTTGAGACATATACGCCAAATAACGACGCTACCTGCACGGAAAATGGCACGGAAACATCCAAGTGTATCCGTTGCGACGAAGAGGACACCCGCGAAGCGCAGAATTCTGCCCTTGGGCATGCAATGGAGCCCGTTCAGGCAAAAGAGCCCACCTGTACCGAGAACGGCTGGGACGCCTATCAAGAGTGTTCCCGCTGCCATGAAAAAGAAAATTATGTCGAAAAGGAGGCCCTCGGGCACACGATAACAGAAGCATATACGCCAAAACAATGCAACGGAAGAGCAAAAGCGTCCGTGCACCGCAGCTGTTCCAAATGCACGTTCGAAGAGGACGAAACGATCGAAGATATTTCCGCAAGTTTTATGTGCTCGCCCGGCATTGGAATGAACGGTGTATATCTTTCCGCTTCCCTTTATGTATATGCAAAGGGTGGTTATGAAAAGTTATTATATAAATTTGAGCTCTTTTCATCGGCAACAAGCACTTCGCCTTCTCAATCTACGGATTTCAGCGAATCAAACGGAATCTCTGTATCAAGCAATACCATGACACACGATGTCTTTGATAATTATTTAAGGGTAACCATCAAGGATAATTATGGCAACTACACGGTCTACAAGTCCCGTTTCGGCGATACGCAGATTTCGCCCATAGAGGTCTACGAGGGAGAACACAACTATCAAAGTGTCAAAACCGACCCCACTTGCACGGAGCAGGGATATACGACTTACACCTGCACCGCTTGCGGGGATCATTATGTGGACGATTATACGGACCTGATTGAACATGAATATCGACAATTTGATGCGAAACCTGCGACCTGCGCCGACGCAGGGTATGAAGCATATGAAGTTTGTGACCGCTGCGGCAATTCCACGTTTAAAGGGTATATTCCTGCGCTGCATGTGAAATATGTACTCACCAATGACAATAGCTATTCCGTCCGTAGTATATACGATTGGTTATGGGAATCCGCTTTGTCCTCTGACTGTACTGACAGCGAAATCGTTATTCCGGAGACATATATGGGAAAGCCTGTGGCCTCAATTGGAAAGTATGCGTTCGCTGGTTGCAGTGGGCTGACAAGTATTACAATTCCCGACAGCGTGACCTCAATTGGGGATGGTGCGTTCGCTTATTGCAGCGGCCTAACGGGAGAAATGAAGATTCCCGACAGTGTGACTTCGATTGGAAGTTCGGCGTTCTCATCTTGCAGTGGGATGACAAGCATTACCATTCCAGACGGCGTGACCTCAATTGGAAGTTTTACGTTCAGTGGTTGCAGTGGGATGACAAGCATTACCATTCCAGACGGCGTGACCTCAATCGGAGCAGCGGCGTTCGATGGTTGCAGCGAGCTGAAGAGTGTGATTATCGGGAGCGGCGTGAGCTCGATCGGAAGTACCGCATTTAATGAGTGCAGTGGACTGACAAGCATTGTCATTCCCGACAGTGTGACAGAGATTGAAAGTTATGCGTTTCAGCATTGTAGCGGACTTAAAAGTATAACGATTGGTCAAAATTTGGCAACAATTAGAGAAGGTGCTTTCTCGGGGTGCTCCATTTTAAGAGTATATATCAAAGATCTTTCCGCATGGTGCAAAATCGATTTTGAACGCAATGGAGGGTCGTATCAATTTTATAGCAATCCTTTACGCGGTGCTACACTTTATTTGAATAATAATGAAATCACATCACTTGTTATTCCTAACGACATTACTGAAATCAAACCGCGTGCCTTTATTGGCTACAAAGGAATTGAAATCGTGATTCCTGATAGTGTGACTTCGATTGGGGACAATGCATTTTATAGTTGCAGTAGACTGACAAGTGTTTCGATTGGAAGCGGCGTGACTGAGATTGGAGATTGGGCGTTCGCTTATTGCAGTGTACTGACAAGTATTACAATTCCCGACAGCGTGACCTCGATTGGACGATATGCGTTCTATTTTTGCAGTGGGCTGACAAGTGTTTCGATTGGAAGTGGGGTAACATCGATTGAAGATTATGCGTTCTTTGCTTGCGATAAAATAATACAAAAGGAGGCTAATATAGAATATGTGGATCAATGGGCCATAGATTGCGACAATTCGGTAACAGAAGTAACGTTAAGGGCAGGCACAAAAGGAATTGCCGATTATGCGTTCTTTAGTTGCAAGACGCTTAAGAGCGTCACAATTCCCGAGGGCGTCAAGTCGATTGGAGCTTCTGCGTTTTCAGGCTGTTCGGCTATGACAAGTGTCACGATTTCCGAGAGTGTCATTTATATCGGGCAAGGTGCTTTTTCAGGTTGCCCACTTGGAAGCGTGACGGTGCAGGGAAGCGCAACTTGGCAAATTTCAGAAACAAGCGACTTTGCGAGTGCGGAAACTGTGAACGTTACCGACCCTGCAAAATATGTCGACTATTTCACTTTTGATTATTTTGAATACTATTGGAAGAGGGGTGAATCAAATGTGTGAATGCAATCAAACAGACGATAATGAAGAGTCCAAGTTTCCCATTCAAACCGTTGCGAATAACAAGGAAAAATACGTTACATATCAAGTATATATGCAACGGTTTAAGAAAGCGAAAGAATCTGAGTTTTACCTTGAATGTCTTTGGATCCTTTATGCAATGATAGAGGATAGGACATCTGCTTTCCTTTATCACATAGGCTTTACGGCAGAGCAGAAACGTTCGGCAGTGACAGGCTCTCATAAAATTAAGAAAGATATTCGTGAAATTTTTGGATTAGAGGATAACAAAAATATCAAGTATAAATTTGACACCCTTAGGGGAAAGCTCAATCGTATCGAAGAGTTGTTGAAGTGGTGCGAGGTTGAGCATGAAACATTGTCAAACTTTCAAAAAAATCTTGTGGAGATTATGCTACCCATTGCAGAATCGAGTGAGTTTCGTGATACATTGAATTATTTAGAATTGGAATGGCGAGACAAGCGTAATCAACTGATTCATACTTTATTTAATAAAAATTCAGCAGCGGTTACGGCTGAACTGTGTCAATTGGTTGAAGAAGGTTATATTGCAGTTCGAAAATTGGATGATGCTGTTAAAAAAGTCAAGAAGTATCCTATCCGATCAAAATTCAAAATTCAATAAACGGCTTGTAAAATAATACAAATTTATTATCGCGCCCGCGGACGGGAGTCCGCGGGCGCGTGGCTTTGAATGAAGCGGAATCATTGAGCTCCGTAGGTTTACGAGATCCCCTCGCTTCGCTCGGGATGAGGGAGAATAGCTGCTGCCGTGCGTTTAACGAGATGCTTCGCTACGCTCAGCATGAGCGGTCGGTGCGTCATCCCGCCCGCTGTTCTGAATTGCGTCACCCTGAGCAACGTCGAAGGGTCACCGCAGCATAATAAGGTGATGGTTCGACTACGCTACTTCGCGCTACGCGCTCGTGCCGCGCTTAGATATGAATAGAATGCGCGCGGGGCACCATGACGTGATTGGGAATGGCGGGGCAGGAGCAATGTGGGCGGACCCCCACCCCTACCTCCCTTACGCAGGGGGCAGGCAAGAGGAAAGGCAGGATGAGCGTGAGAGCTGCTGCCGTGCGTTTAACGAGATGCTTCGCTACGCTCAGCATGAGCGGCGGGGCAGGATGAGCGGCGGGGGC
>CANRDK010000113.1 GCA_947629345.1 uncultured Clostridia bacterium | reverse complement strand
TCGACGACCTCGGTCGTCTCCTGTACTTCCGCGTTGTTTTCTGCCATCTTGAAGAGAACCTCCTGAGTCTGCCAATCGGGAGTGCTCGCTCCCGCTATGATGCCGACCCTTTTAAAATTTTTGATATTTTCATATTCGAAATCGTCCGCGCCGCTCAGCCGTATGACGGGCTTCCCCTTTGCCGACGCAATTTCGCTGAGTTTTGCCGTATTGCTGCTGTTCTTGCCGCCGATCACCAATACAGCGTCGCAGATTTCGGCCAATTTTTCGGCTTCTTTCTGTCTACAGACAGTAGTATAACAAATTGTGGGAAAAATCTCAAGTGTTTTAGGGTATACATTTTTAAGATTTTTTGCAATTTTTAAAAATCTTTGCTCCGAAAAGGTAGTTTGGGACACCAAAACCACCTCTTCCCCGTGAAAACGGGAAAAATCCGCCTCCTCGGACGGATAGACATAGACAGAGCCGCTGCAATGCCCCGCAAGCCCCTTTACCTCGGGATGATCGGACTCCCCCGCGATGACGATCGTCTTATGTTCCTGCCCCGCGCGGGAGACGATCTCCTGTGTGCGGCGGACGAACGGACAGGTGCAGTCGATGACATGGATATTCTTCCTCTCGCATGCCTCGTAGATCTCCCGCCCGACGCCGTGGGAACGGATGATGAGCGAGGCCCCTTCGGGAACTTCTTCGGGGGAGGATACGGTGACGATCCCGCGCTCTGCGATCCGCCTGACGACCTCGGGATTGTGGATGAGTTCGCCAAGCACAAAAGTATTTTCGGGGGAGACGGAAAGGGCGGTATCCACTGCCCTCTTCACGCCGGCGCAGAAGCCCCTGTTTTTTGCGACGATGACCTGCAACTACTTGTCCTTCTTCTTTTTCTTCTTTTTGCTTGCGAGAAAGGCCCGATGCTCCTCGCGGAGTTCATAGAGCTTATTTTTGAGCTTTTCATCCGCCTCGGCGTAGTCCTCTGCCGTCATGCGCTTGCCGTAATACTCCGAAAGCTCCAGCGGTTCGCCGAATACGACGTGGGTCACATGGAACACACGCGGCCTGTTGCAGATGACAAAGGGAATGATGGGCGTCTTTGTCTTGATGGCAAGGAGCGCCGCGCCGCCGTGGAAGGGCAAAAATTCCTCGTCGGAGACCTTATTTCTCGTCCCCTCGGGGAAGAGAGAGATCTTTTCCCCGTTTTTCAGGACTTTGATGGAATCCATCAGCGTTCTGACGTCGGAGCCGTCACGCATGGCGGGGATCCCTCCCACATGGCTTGCCCAATTCCCGAGAACGGGTGCGGAAAAGATGGTCTCCTTCATGAGATAATGAATGCCCTCCCCCGTCGTACGGGCAGGGTAAAAGACGTCCCAGATACAATAATGGTTACCGAAATAAATATATGGACCGAGACCGACTTTCTTGTGCCCGTAGAGCTTGTACGGGTAAACGAGGAAGTGGACGGGATAAAAGAGAAAGCGCAATAAATTCATGACAGGCATGACATGCTTCCCCTTCTTGTTGGCGGGAAAGAGAAGTTTGCGCTTTTTCATGTTCTTTTCAAAGCGTTTCTGTTGCTTTTCCCGCTTCTTTTGCCTCTTTTTTTGCTCTTTGAACTCCTTTTTCGTCAAGGGAGCCGACTGCTCTTCTTCCGTCATAGCTTCTCCTGTATGATGCGCCCGATCGTCTTTACGACTTCGTCGATCGTCATCTCCGAAGTATCGATGCGCACGGCGTCCTCCGCCTGCTTCAGCGGCGCGAACGATCTGTTCATATCCTGCTCGTCGCGGCGGATGATCTCTTCCTTCAGCTTTTCATAATCGACCTCTGCCCCCTTGGCCTTGAGCTCGTCGTATCTGCGCTTTGCCCTGACGTCGGGAGAGGCCGTGAGATAGAATTTGAAATCTGCATCGGGCAGCACATAGGTCCCGATATCCCTGCCGTCGAGCACGCATGACATCCTTCCCGCGATCTCCCTCTGCTTTTCAACGAGGTGCATGCGCACGCTTGCATGCTTGGAGACGGTGGAAGAGGCCATCGAGACGGGGTTCTGCCTGATCTCTTCGGAGACGTCCCGCCCGTCGAGCAAGGTCTTCTGCACGCCGTTTTCGTATACGATGTCGAGCTTGACGTTCCGCATGAGATCCACGATCGCGGCCTCGTCCTCGGGATCGACGCCCTCCTCGAGGACCTTCAGCGCACAGGCACGGTACATGGCTCCCGTATCAAGATACAATATATTGTAGTCCTTGGCGATCCGCTTGGCAACGGTGGATTTGCCGCTGCCCGCAGGCCCGTCGATTGCAATGTTGATCTTCCCCGAAATGTCCTTTCGCAGTGATTTTGCGCCGCGGAGATAGACATGCGAGGGCGAAAGATTTTTCTCCACAAAGAGCATACAGCGGATGCAGAGCGGCAGGCTCCCGTCGATCTCGGGCTCCTGCGCCGAAAAGAAAGAACAGCTCGTAAATCCCGCCTCGCGCGCAGCTTTTGCGGGGTAATAGGAATGAATGTCCGACGTGCTCGAAAAGACAAGGCTGACGACCTCATCCTTTTTTAAAGAATTTCTGCTCTCGATCTGCTCTAAAAGTTCATATACCGCCTTTTGGATCTCCGCTTTGGTGTCGCAGGGAATGGTCGTCGCGCCGCGGATAACAATCATAGGCTCCTCCTATATGTAAATAATGTATATTGCGAAAGTAAAATTTAATTTGCCTTGAGAGCATTTCCCGCCGCATAGCCCGTGGAAAAGGCGATCTGCAGGTTGAATCCCCCCGTAAAAGCGTCGATGTCGAGCACTTCGCCGCAGAAATACAACCCTTTGACCTTTTTGCTCTCCATCGTTTTCGGGTCCACTTCCTTCAGATCGACGCCGCCCGAGGTCACAACGGCCTCATCGAAGCCGCGGAGCGACGTCGGGGTGAGCGGAAAACTCTTGAGGGCGGAAAGCAGCTTCTGCCGCTCCTCCCTTGTGACAGCATTTGCCTGTTTTTGGGGTGAGATTTTGGCAAAATTCAGCACAAAGAGCCCCAAACTTGCGGGCAGAAGACCGCGGATGACACTCTTCATCTGCTCATTCTTCCGCTCCGTAAAGTCCCTTATGAGCCTCTCATCGAGCGTCTTTTCGTCGAGTGCGGGCTTGAAATCGACTGAGAGAGACAGAGAATCGGGCGGGAGACGGTTGATGAGTGCGGAGAGAGAAAGGACGAGCGGCCCGCTGACGCCGTAGTGGGTGAAGAGCAGTTCCCCCATTTCAGAAAAGATTATCTTTTGCCCCCGCTTTGCGGTCAAAACGGCATTTTTCACCGAGACGCCCTGCACGGGTGTGAAGTCACCCCTGAGGTTGAGCCCCGTGAGGGAAGGCCTGCAGGGCACGACCGTATGGCCGAGTTCCTTTGCAAATTTCAGCCCATCGCCCGTGGAACCCGTTGAGGGATAACTGAGTCCACCCGTCGCCACGACAGCAGCATCGCACAAAATCTCTCCATTTTTTGATACTATGCCACGCATAGTACTATGCAAAACGTCAATTTTCAAGATTTCAGTGTCAAATTCAAAGGTGACGCCCGCATTTTTGCATGCCCTCTCGAGCGTCTTTGTGACGTCGCTCGCATGGTCGGAGACGGGAAACACGCGGTTCCCCCTCTCCACTTTCAGAGGTAATCCCTCGCTCTCGAGGAAATCCATGAGCTTTTGGGGCGGAAACTGATAGATGGCGCTGCGCAGAAATTTCTCCCCGTGCACCACATGCTGTAAAAATTCATCGGGCGGGCAGTCGTTTGTGACATTGCATCTGCCCTTTCCCGTGATATAGATTTTTTTGCCGAGCTTTTCGTTCTTTTCGACGAGGATCACCTCATTCCCGTTCTTTGCGGCGGCATAGGCCGCCATGAGCCCGCTCGCTCCCCCGCCGATGACAACTACCTTCATCCAAAACTCCTGCCGTTAAACGGGATAGACGCCCGTCTTTGCGAGGTCCATATCGACGCCGCGCCTTTCAGCCATTCTCCATTTGAAGAAGTTCTCGGCGACTTCGGGGAAGGATGCGTAGGAGAGCACATCCTCATCGGGAATGTCCTCCCGCGTTGCATAGAATCCCTTTTGGAAGAGCTCTTCCTTCAGACGGTCGAATTCGGGCTCCAAATCGTCTGCGGGACGGTGGGTGATGCGCTTTTCTCCCTTTAAGACCTTTTCGGCGACCTCCTCGTTGACGGGCATGGGCAGCTGGCCGTACTTGCCTGCAAAGAGATCGCGCGTCTCCTTGGTGACCATCTTATATCTCTCGCCCATGACGACGTTCATCACCGCCTGTGTGCCAACGATCTGTGAGGAGGGCGTGACGAGCGGCGGATAGCCGCAATCGCGACGCACATTGGGAACTTCGGCGAGCACTTCACCGAGTTTATCCTCCTTCCCCGCCTTTTTCAGCTGGTTCATGAGGTTGGAGAGCATGCCGCCCGGGACCTGATAGATGAGTGTATTGATATCGATACTGCGGACTTTGGGGTTGAGGGAGCCCTCTTTTTCGAGCTGGGAGGCCACCTTTTTGAAGTGTTCCGCGATCGGAATGAGCTTTTGAAGGTCGATCCCCGTGTCGTATTCCGTGCCGCGGAGGGTCGCCACAAGGGGTTCCGTGGCAGGCTGGGAAGTCCCGTTTCCGAGAGGCGAAAGGGCCGTATCGACGATATCGACGCCCGCCTGTATCGCCATGAGATTGACCATATCCCCCGTTCCCGTTGTGTTGTGGGTGTGGAGATGGATCTTTGTCTCGGGGCGGAGAGACTCTTTCAATGCCGAAACGAGCTTATAGGCGTCAAACGGCAGCAAGAGGTTCGCCATATCCTTGATGCAGATGTTGTCCGCGCCCATGTCCTCGTACGTCTTTGCAAGTTTTACGAAATAATCGAGGGTATGAACGGGGCTCGTGGTATAGGAAATGGCCGCCTCGGCAATGCCGCGGGACGGATCTGTTTTGTGAAGCTGGCCGCCGTACTTCTTGATGGCCCTCATCGATGCCTCGATGTTGCGGGGATCGTTGAGGGCATCGAACACGCGGATGATGCCGATGCCGTTTTCAAAGCACTTTTCAACGAGTTTATCGACGAGATCGTCGGCATAGTTGCGGTAGCCGAGAAGGTTCTGCCCCCTCAAAAGCATCTGAATGGGTGTCTTTTTGAGGTAGAGACGGAGGGTGCGAAGCCTCTCCCACGGGTCCTCGTTCAAGAAGCGCATGCAGGTATCAAAGGTTGCGCCGCCCCATCCCTCGAGGGAATAGTAGCCCACCTCATCGAGCATAGCAAGTACGGGGATCATCTGCTCCGTGCGCATGCGCGTTGCGGCGTGCGATTGGTGCGCGTCGCGCAGAATGGTATCCATGATCAAAACTTTTGACATAATCTAACTCCTTTGCTACCCACTGCCTTATCCGAAGCAGGCGAGCAAAATACCTGCGGCGAGCGCAGAACCGATGACGCCGGCGACATTCGGGCCCATGGCATGCATCAAGAGGTGGTTGGAAGGGTCGTATTCCCGCCCGACGTCCTCGGAGATCCTCGCCGCCATGGGCACCGCCAAGACTCCCGCCGAGCCGA
>CANRDK010000112.1 GCA_947629345.1 uncultured Clostridia bacterium | reverse complement strand
ACCTCTGTCATTTTGTCATTTCTTTTTGTTCCAATTTTTCCGCCCCACGTTCCACGTTCTCAGAATGACGCGGGGCTACCGTTCGGGTTCTCGGGGGGGCAAGAAAAATATATTTTTTGCGGGAAATTGGTAGTATAAATCGGAAATTTATAAATGTGAAAGTGATATAGGCGTGAAATCGGCACAAAAATGGTGTATAATAGAATCAGAAGGAAATATCACCAAGACTGCAAAACGGAATTTTGAGGAAAAAACGGCAGAGAAGCATATGAAAAACAGAAATTATGAAATTGCAAAAAAGACACTGTTCGATGCGGATGAAAGGCGTCCGCTGACCCTGCATGATGGTCGGGGTACAAAGCTCGATTTCGAGCAAGTTTTTGCCATGGAACGCGGAGAAGAACTGTATTGTATCCTCCGTCCGCTTGCGATAGTGGAGGGACTGCGTCCGCATGCCGCCCTTGTGTTCTCCGTGGACAGCGAGGGTGTCTTCCGTGCGGTCAAAGAAAAACAGCTCTCGGACGAGATCTTTGCGGAATATTACACAGCCCTGCAAGAGGCGGAGAAAAAGGAGTGACCATGAAAGACGAAAATTCCTTGCATCGCGATCCTTCGGCACGCACACAGCAGAACGACGGGAAGAGGGCGGCCGTGAAGCCGAAAAGCATCGTCAAAAGCTCCAACCTCTATCTCAATGCAAGCGGCAGTTCTCCCGAATACACAGGGGCAAAGCTGGCCGCGGATTATTCTTTGGTGGAGGAACTCGAGGCCCGTCTTGCCGACGTCGAGGGACAGGCATATGCCGTGCAGGCGGTAAAGGAGTATCTTTTCGGCATCAACAATCGGGAGAATGCCCGCGGCGTCGCATGTCTTATGACATTTATCGGCCCGCCCGCAGTGGGCAAGACGTTGATGGCGGAGCGGATCGCCGAGGCCCTTCACCGTCCCTTTTTGCGTCTCGACATGAGCGGCTTCAACGATCGAGAAGTGGGCCTCTGCGACCTCTTCGGCGTCAATAAATCGTATAAATCGGCCGATAAGGGGAACCTCACTTCCTTTGTCGAGGAGAACCCCGTGTCTGTCGTCATGCTTGACGAATTTGAGAAGGCACATGTAAATATTCTGAATCGTTTTTTGCAGATCTTTGACCGCGGGGAAGCGAGAGACCTCTTCACGGAGGAGAATGTGAGCTTCCGCAACGTCATCGTGATCGTGACCATGAATCTCGGCAGGGAACTCTACGATAGGACGATTTCGACGTATAACCTTTCAAATATTCCACAAACGACGGTCGTGCGGGCGCTGCAGAAGGAAATCAACCCGCAGACGAATGCGCCCTATCTGTCGGATGCGCTCATCTCCCGTCTCACAACGGGGAAGATCATTCTCTTTAACAATCTTCGCCCCGAGATCCTGTACCGCATTCTCGTAAAGGAGACCGCAAAGGCGGAAGCGTTTTATGGCGATAAATACGGATTGGAGTTTCAAATCGACAGAGACCTGCTCGCCAAGCTGATCATTCTCGGCATCGGGGAACGGGCAGACGCACGCACGGCCATCCATGCGGTGAGGGAATTCTTTGCAAAGAACCTCGTGCGGCTGGTGGAAATGAACCGTGCCGAAAAGAAAAAGTTTGCTGCCGTGCGGTGCGAGGTCGACGAAACGACCGAATCGCCCGAGGCGAAGAAAATTTTCGGCAGCCGCAACAGGGCACGCGTCTTGGTGTGCTGCCAAAAGGCACAGAAAAAGATCTTCCGAAAAATTCATTCCGACAAGGTGGAAATTCTCTTTGCGGATAGCGCCGCGGGTGCGGAAGCGTTGAAGCGGGGAGACATTTCCATGGCGATTTTGGATGCCGAGGCGGAGGAGGGGGACCCGACGCATCTCTTTGGGACCCTCAGCGAGCTGGAGGTGATCCCCCTTTACGTCTATTCCCAAAAGGCAGATTCGGATGTGCCTCTTCTGTATTATTTGGACCGTGGGGCGATCGACGTGTTCCGCGGCGGAGCAGATGCCCTGTCGGCATGGGTGGAGGAGATCCTGAGCGGGGCGGAGCTCTCGGACATGGCAAAGACGCTCGCCCGCGCCAATAAGGTGGTCAGTTTCAATGCGTCATATTCCTTTGAAAAGCCGCAGACTGCACTCCTGCATATCACCCATCTCGATATCGTCTTGGCGCAGGAAGCGGGCGACATCGAGAAGTTTGCGGCAAAACGGGAGATCCCGAACGTGCGGTTCGAGGATATCTATGGCGCAAAGGACGCCAAGGCGGAGCTCATCGGGATCCTCGACATTTTGAGGGATCAAAAGAGGTACCTTCGGAAGGGCCTGCGCATTCCGCGGGGAATTTTGCTCGAGGGGGACCCCGGTACGGGCAAGACGATGCTCGCAAAGGCATTTGCGTGTGAAGCACAACTTCCCTTTATCCACAGGAATGCCTCCGAATTCAAACAGAAATGGCAGGGGGAGGGTGCACGGATAATGCGGGAGCTGTTCGCCGTCGCAAGGAAATATGCCCCCGCCGTCCTCTTCATCGATGAGATCGACGCCATTGCCAAGGCAAGAGAGGAAACGGTCAACGAGGGCAGTACGGAGGCGTTGAATGCCCTGCTCTCCGAAATGGATGGGTTTTCGGATACCTCCGCGACCCCCGTCTTTTTGATCGCGGCCACAAATTTTAACTTCAAAAAGGGGGAGACCCGTCTTGACCCTGCCCTCCTGCGCCGCTTCGACCGCAAGATCCACATCGATCTGCCCGATTTAGATGCGCGGAAACAGTATCTTTCCGACCGCATCGCCGAATATCCGAACGAGATATCCGTGCGTATGATCGAAAATCTTGCGAAGCGTTCCATCGGATGGTCGTTCGGGGAACTTGACAACGTTCTCCAAAATGCGCTAAGGGAGGCCTACAGCGGGGAGGAAAGCCCCATCACAGACGTCCTCCTGAACGAGACATTTGAAAAATATGCGGACGGAGAGAGCAAGCGGAGGGACGAAAGGGAGATGCGCCGTACGGCCGTTCACGAGGCGGGACATGCCGTCGTCGCCGCGAAGTTGGGCCTGATGCCGTCGTACGCCACCATCGGCGCACGGGGCGGGTACGGCGGATATGTGTACTACGGCGACGAGAGCGTGACCGTGCTCTCCCGCGAGGCATGCCTCAACCGCATCGCCGTGATGCTGGCGGGCAGGGAAGCGGAAGTCTCCGTCTACGGGGAGGCGGGCATCACCTCAGGCGCAAGCGGGGACTTGAGATCCGCAACCGAACTTGCAACCGATATGGTCTGCGAATTCGGCATGGATGAAGTATTCCCCCTCTATATCGATGAGCACGGGCGGTCGTCGCCGCGGGTCATGCGGCGCATCACGGAGATCGTCAAATCGCAGTGCCTGCGGGCACGCTCCATTCTGCAGGAAAACCGTGAAAAGGTAAACAGTGTTGCGGATGCCCTCTTTGAAAGGGTCAATCTCGACCAGACGGATCTGCAAAAAATCATCGGCGAAGGAGATGAGGGAAAATGAAAGCCAAAGATAAATGGAATGTCTTGCTTTTGCTGCTGGAAAAGGCAAACGCAGGGGTGAGGACGGTCTCGGAGAAGGAGATCTGTGGGGTGGTCTCTGCGAGAGATCTCTTTGAGGAAGACGCCGACACGGATGAGATTTTAGAGGAGCTCGAAGGGGAGAGGCTCATCTGTGAGAGCGGAAAGGGCGTGTTTCGCATCATAGCGGATATCGCGGCCCTTCGGAATGCCGTTCTCGCCTTTTCGGACAAGAGCCAAAAGGCAGAAGCGGAGCCGCAGCGGGCGCCCGTGTCACTCGACAAGATCTTGGGCTCCGAATGGGTCATTTCCGACGGGGCACAGGAGATGCGGAATATCGTATTCAAGATACACAGGGAAGAAGAGTCCCAAAGCGACCGCGACAGCGTGGATCTCGACGCCCTCGACGAGGACGACAAAGAGGATGGGGAGGACATTCCGCCCGAAGTGAACGCCGTCTTTCAAGGCCTGAAGGAGGGGATCTCCATGACGGGGGAGCATCACGGAGACAGGTATCTCGTGCTCAATTGGCTGGAGATCGACGGAAAGGAAGTCGGGTTCAAGATCGTGACCACGGATGACGGAGTCTATTTCTCGGACGACGGATTTGCGCTCTACTCTCTCAGTTCCCGCGTGCCGCTGGCCGACAATGGCAACGTCAACAGCCGTATCTCCTCCATCATACGGCGATATCAGATCGAGATGATCGGAACCGAGCTCATCATCAAGGTGGGATCTGCCGAAAACGCTCTGTCCTATCTTCTGAAGCTCTTTGCCGCGATGGAGCGCATCGTTACGATCGACGAGGATGACGTTGTCGCCTCTGCCGAATACAGCAGGGAAAAGAACAAGATCTGGGACATGATGAGGGAAATTTTATCCGAAGCTCCCGATTCGGAGCGGGACGATGTCATCCGACGCATGCGCGAGCGCTATCAGACCGTGAAGGACGGCGAGAATGTTGACGATATCATTCTCTATGCAAAGGCGGTCAAGTGGTTTTCGGACATGACCGAGGAGGACTATTCCGTGAGCCGTGACTATCTCATGAAGGAGATCCTTGCCAATAAGCCGCAGGTGGATGTCGATCCCATCTATCTCAAGGCTCTGTCGATCGTCGTCCAAACGAGACAGGCGTCCGTTTCCCTCATACAGCGCAAATGCGGCATCCGCTATAACCATGCGGGGAAGATCATTGAATGGATGGAGTGCATGGGATATATCTCTCCGTTTGACGGAAAGAGGCAGAGAGAAGTGTATCTCACGAAGAGGGAGTACATTGAGAGATTCGGCCCGCTCAACGGAGAGGAGACCCCCGCCGCGGAGGACCTTTCCGCATGGGAGCGCGAGGAACGGAAGATCAAAGACATGATCGCCGCAGCGCCGCAAAAGCGGGAGGATCTGACGATATCGCTGGGGGCATATTCCACGTTTGGGGCGGGGGTAAGACTCTACATCGACTACGGGAAGGATATCGCCTATAAGCGTGAGAATTCGGAAAACGGCGTCACTGTTTCTCTCCTCACGGACGATATTCCCGCCCTTGTGCACAGGATCAGGGAGATCGTTTCATCATGGGAGCATGAGATGGTCAACAACAATATCTTGGACGGCATGAGCTACCATGTCACTTTCTACAAAAACGGCATAAAAGAGGCGGACTATCAGGGACAGAACAAGTTTCCCAACAATTTTGCGGACTTTATAAATTTGTTATGGTCGTCGGAATAAATTTGTTATGGTCGTCGGACTGAACACCAAAGGCGCCCCACGGCGTCTCCCTTGCTTCCCCTCTTAGGGGAAGTACCCGCGCAGCGGGGGATAGGGTTCCAAAACCCCTCAGTCACTACGTGACAGCTCCCCTAAGAGGGGAGCCAAGGGGGCGTGCGGCGTCATGCTGAGAATGGGAGTAGGAACGCAGTCTACGGGAGCTGTACCGAAGCATCTCGCCGCACAGTATCCGCCCCGCGAGATTCTTCGGGTTAGGTTCCGTCCTTTCGTCCTTCTCACGGAAACTGGGGCAATTTTTTGAAACAAAAGTGGATGGTTCAAATGACAGAGTTGTATGCGTGAGGGATAGGGGCACAG
>CANRDK010000111.1 GCA_947629345.1 uncultured Clostridia bacterium | reverse complement strand
GACCAGACGACCCCTGCCGAGAGAGAAGAAACGCTCTGGAATATGGCCGCGATGGCGAGGAAGGTGAGCCTGCCTGCGACCTGCGCAAGGAGCACTGCGGGGAACGCCATCCAGCCGTTTTGGGCGATCTTGCGTGAAAAGAGCCCCGAAACTGCCCCAAACACGGCAAGTTCAACGATCATATAGGGCAGACGGGCCGCGGCAGGCATGGGATCGCCGATGAGAGCCGTGATCGCAAAGCTGACAATGGGAGAGAGAATTCCCACACCCAAGCCCCATATGGAGCCGAGAAGACACCCGCCGAAAAGGATGGGTAGATACATGGGCAGCCATTGAACCCCGCCGGGCGCGCCGAGGGCGAGATGGATGAGCTGGGGAAGAATGACCGCAAGTGCGACAATTCCCAGTGAGATCAGCGTCTTTACCGTGATTTTCACACGGAGAGCCACGCTGTGACGCGTTAAAACCTGTTCGATCATATAAAATTACCTCCGATTTTTATTTGGCATTTTTATTTTACCACATTCATTGAATGAAAGTCAATGAATTTCAATCAATAATATAAAAAATTTTTTGTTGACAATGATCAATAGAAAAAAATACCCGACGGCGTCACGATGCACTGCCATTCCATAATTCTGCGTCGCCCCAAACCATAAAAAAAGGACTATAAGCAAAATACTTATAGCCCGCACACTTCTTTGCTTCACAAAACAACTGCCCCATTTCCAATCGCGAGTGTGTGAAAAACTTGTCGGTATTGATTCCCGTGAGACCCTTCAAACAGTGAGCATTCTCTATTTGGCAAAGAACGCAACGCCGACGGCGTTGGGACCGATGTGCGTCCCGATCGTACTGCCGATCAGATGGGTCGGGATCTTGCTTGGGTCATCGACATGGGTTTCCCACAGCCTCGCACTGTCGTGCAGATATTTTTTGAGATATTCATCGGAAAGTCCCGAATACATGAGCGCATACGGCATGGAGAAATCTATCCCGCCGCATTTTTCCACGAGCTGCATCAACAGATTGTTGCTCCGCTTGCTGCCGATCGCCTTGCCGACGAGCTTCACTTCCCCGCCCACGACCGAAACGACGGGCTTCACCGAGAGCATTTCCCCCGCAAGGGCCGCCACACCTGAGATCCTGCCGCCCTTCCTCAAATATTTTAACGTGTCAACAACGGCGAGGACCTGTATCTTCCTCTTCTTTTCGTCCAGTTTTTCGATGATGGCCTCGGCGTCCCTCCCCTCCTGCAGAAGGCGCAACGCATACTCGCCGAGGATCCTCTCCCCTGCGGCGGCATTCAGGCTGTCTACCGCGAAAACCTGCCCCGCGAACCGTTTTGCCGCCTTTTGGGCACAGGCGAAGGTGCCGGAGAGCTTCGACGAAATCGTGATGGCGATCACTTGGTCGCCCTTCTTCGTCATCCTCTCGAATGCCTCGCCCCACCGATATTCGTTGATTTGGCTGGTCTTGGGGAGCGTATCGCTCTCGATCAGCTTTTCAAAGAACTGTTTGTGCGAAAGGTTGACCCCGTCCGAAAATATCTCCGCGCCAAACCCGATCTCCATCGGGATCATGGAAAGCCCCATGTTCTGCGCCTCTTCCTGTTCGATATCGGAAGCGCTGTCGATCAAAATTCGGATCACTTTGTCTCTCCCTTCCCGAAAGGCGTGCCCTCTTCGGATCCCACCGCGCCATCTTTGGGCTGTTTTGTCGGGGAGATGAGATTATGGAAATCGAATTTCCACCTGCCGTCGATCTTATCGAACCGATTCCAGAGCCAAAGGAGATAGCCGAGCACGACAAACACCCCCAACAGACCCAATACCCAGAGAAGGACCCCGACGTAGCCGAGTTCATTCACATTGAGAAAGAAATAGGGATAGGTGAAATCGGGGATGACGGCTCCCAAAATGAAGATATATGCCACATAGATGAGCGGAATGATGAGGCTGTACAGAGGAGCAAACACGGAAAGCGTCCGTTTCTCGTCGAAGAAGATATAGTCGAGAATGAAGAGAAGGGGTGCAAGGAAGTGATAGGACATATTTCCGACATTTCGCCAATAGTCCAAATGCAAGGGAGATTCGAGCAGAAAAATGACGACGAGGAAGGTGACAAGGATCATGATGACGGTCATGAACTTGAACGTCCGCAGCTTTCGGTTGTATCCTTCCCTCTCCCCCGCTCTCACCCGCTTCACCGTATCGGCAAGGACGATGATCGAGACGACGAGCACAAAATAATTGCTGATATTGGTGTAGAACTTGAGAAAATTCCACGAGAATTCATTTCCCCCATTGACGCCGATATAAAAGACGCCGAGAGAGAGCAGGCAGGCAAACGCCGAAACAACGCACAGGATGACGCGGTAGATCATCTGCGTCACGAGATTTTTACACATCAACAGACCTCCAAAAAAACTTCTGCAAACCCTATTGCGGATCGTAATTTTTGCATATATGTGTCAGATTTTCCAAAATGACCCCGAGAGAACGATAGAGCTGCGAACGTTCGTCGTCGGAGATCCCAACGCTTCCCTCTTCGAGGATCGCAGAAATTTTCTCGGCGACAATTTGAGCTATATGTTCGCCTTTTTCGGTGAGACGAATGGGATTTTTGTACTTCCGTCCGCCCTCCTTTTCGACGTAAACGAGCCCCTCCTCGGTGAGTTCCTTCACGGTACGGGACATCATTCCCTTGTCCTCGCCGCACATTTCGCCGAGTTTTGTAAGATTCACCCCTTCGGGACAGTTGTAGAGGCCAAACAGACATTGCACCTGCTTCCCCTTGAGCCCAAGCGCCGTCATCTCGACGTTTTTGATCCTTTGAACACACCTCGAGATATTGATCAGCAACAATGAAAATGTCGTATATCTTTGTTCCATTTTTCCCTCTCGGTCGGTATTATACTGTATTTTTGTTGACTTGTCAACAATTTGAGTACCCAAATCGAACTTATTTTCGTCCCTTCCCATTGAAAAAACCGCAGGGATGCCCCACGGTTTTTTTCATCCAATGTCTGCCCTGCAACCTCGGAATGCGATCGAAAATCATCCAAGTCGTCATAGATTCCGATATAAACTTTGCTTCCACACCCCTTGCGGCAATTTCTTTTGAAATGCTATTTTATATCATTTACTTTATCATCGCTTCAAGCGGCAGAAATTCCATTATTCCTTTTTGACACATTATGCAGCGTTTTTTTACGCTGCAGGCCTGTTCATATGTTCCATCATGACTGCCAATTCAACTTCATCGCCTTTTAGTTCAACATAAGAATATTCTCTAATATTAACATCATCTTTATTTAATAATTTTGTTGTAAAATTAACTTTTTCACTAGAAGATTTATTTATAATCGCACATCTAACATTGCTTGAAACATATTTAACTTCATCGCCTCTTGTTAGTTTATATACCGCAAATATGTTATAACCTCTTCCTTTTTCATCAAATTTGGTCACTTGGCTTGTTACAACACTAAAATCATATCCTTCAAGCCTGCGAGCTTCCAATTTTCCAACATAAGTGCTTGATTGTAAAAAATAATTTGCAGAATCGTAATCTGCTAATTTATATTGATCTCCAAAAGATATTGCGGAAAATTTCTTTGACATACAATCTTCAATACTTGTAACCGATTCGTTGTACTTTATTTGCAATTGCATCAATTTAACCTCTCCATTATCTAAAAAAACAGAATCAGTATATAAACTATTATTTTTTACATAAGCATTTACAATTTTTATTAACTTGCTAGGCGACATAACATTGTTGATATACGCCCCAACTGATGAATATGAAAATTCATTGTCTAAAACATAAACATATGGATCGGACCAATCAGGTGATGCATATACGCCCGCGGAATCAACAGGTTTTACTTTAATTTCTGTCCTTTCGGAAAGCGGAACATGATAGATCTCATTGTCGAAAACGGTGGTTTGTTCTCCATTGATATCGGCGATATAGGAATCCGCATGCTCGACACTGTCCCATGAGAAATAATAGGAATTATATTGAATATTCTTTACCTTCGCCAGTACGTCTTCGGACTCTGTATTCAAACCGAAAAATCTAAAAAATAAAAAAAGACAAATAACAAACACTGCGACCACAGCTATGATTGGCAAAATGTATTTTTTTACAATCGATTTCTCGTCATTTGTTCCCACGAAAGTCACTCCTTTATCAAATATTTTCAATTAAAATTGTAACATGTCATATAAGACTTGTCAAGTATTTTAGACTTGGATCGTCCGCTCGCCTCAGAAAGTTGATTTGCAGATATGAAATTCTCTGTAGCCCTCCACCCAAAAACGCTCTTCGCTATCGTAGGGACTGTCTTTATCGAAATCGAAAATACCAAGCGATCCATCATCTTATACAAATCATCCACACAAAAATGTTGAACGGGGTATAAATCGGATATAGTATATCATACTACCCCCCCCCGAGGGGGAGCCTTGGGCCCGTCCTCATCCCGTGCGCACCCACGCGTCATTCTGAGAAACGGAGAAAGAACGAAGTCCGACAAATTGACCCGAAGAATCTCGCGGGGCGTATACGGACTAATTAAGCGGCGAGATGCTTCGGTACAGCCCCCGTTGACTTCGTTCCCACTCCCGTTCTCAGCATGACGCCGCCACGCCCCTCGGCTCCCCTCTTAGGGGAGCTGTCGCGCTGTCCTTGCGCGACTGAGGGGTTCTGCCGAGAACGGAAGCCTGCTCATGCTGAGCAACGCGAAGCATCCCGTTAAACGCACGGGACCCCGCCCCGCGTCATTCTGAGAACGAGAAAAGGACGAAAGAACGGGACCTAACCCGAAGAATCTCGCGGGGCGTATACGGACACAATGCGGCGAGATGCTTCGGTACCACTTCCGTAGACTCCGTTCCCACTCCCGTTCTCAGCATGACGCCGCCCCTTGGCTCCCCTCTTAGGGGAGCTGTCACACAGTGACTGAGGGGTTTCGGAACCCTATCCCCCGCTGCGCGGGTACTTCCCCTACAGGGGAAGCAAGGAGAACTCCCTTCGGGCCGCCCACCCTCAAACAGGTCTCTAAGCTCAGCGACGAGGCAGGACGCGAAGAGCAACTGTATTCCGCGATCATGCTGAGCTCTTCGCTCACGCCGCAAAACAAGGACGCCGTGATCTCGGAGATCCTGAAAACCGAAACGGAAAATCTTACATCCGCCGACTCCGAAAATTCCATGAAAAAGTAAAAAACCTTTACTGAAGGATCATCCACCACATATGGCGGTGCTTCCGCCGCTCAAATACGTTAAAAGCAAAGTCCTTGCCGAATTGGCAAGGACTTTGCAAAATCCATCAGCTTGCGCCGCCAACTGACCGCATTGACCTCGAACTGACGACACCGCGGCAAGCTCCCGCGTGCTCTACTACCATGGACAAGTAGAAAGAGTACAGTATCCGCACCTACATTTATTTGGCCTAATATTCTCTTCTCGCTATCTGCCCGCGCTAAAAAGATATGTCGATATAAAAAAGACTCACGAGCTTGTCGTGAGTCTTTTTTCAAACACACTATTTGCTCAAAAGGTCGGTCGAATAGACGTATCTGCGGGCAAAGGAGTTTTTCGGGCTACGTCCACCCGTCCTGATGATCCCGTATAGTTTGCTGTTTGTATATGCAGTCTCCAATTCGATTGCAGTATCGAACATATCTGCAAAATTTTTCAAATAGGAAGCCGCCGCCGATGTCTCTCCGCACAGGATAAATTGCAACCCGAGCTTTTTCAGGTCCTCTTTCAGAATGTCGTTCAGGGTATTTCGATTTAAGTTCTTCGGCTTTGCCGAAAGGAT
>CANRDK010000110.1 GCA_947629345.1 uncultured Clostridia bacterium | reverse complement strand
CTGGCGAGCGTAGCGAGACTGAGGGGTTCGAACCCTATCCCCCCTTCGGGGTACTTCCCCTAAGAGGGGAAGCAAGGGAGGGCTACGCGGGTACTTCCCCTAAGAGGGGAAGCAAGGGAGGGCTACGCGGGTACTTCCCCTAAGAGGGGAAGCAAGGGACTTTGTATGGCTGCTCCCTCGGCTCCCCCTCGGAGGGGGAGCTGTCACGCAGTGACTGAGGGGGTGTCATTCTAAATATGCTCCACCATAATTTTTAATTTTTAATTTTAAATTCCCCCCGTAGGTTTAACGGGATGCTTCCCCTTCGCTACGCTCAGGGTCAGCATGAGCGCGGAGCGCTCAATTTTTAATTCAGCATGAAAACTTCCGACTTTTACTACAATCTACCCGAGGAGCTCATCGCGCAGACGCCTGCGGAGCCGAGAGATTCCGCGCGCCTCCTCGTCTATCACCGCGACACAAAGACCGTGGAGCATCGCATCTTTCACGACGTCACCGACTACCTCAAAAAGGGAGACGTGCTCGTCGTCAACCGCACCCGTGTGCTCCCCGCCCGCATCTTTGCCCATACCGAAAGTGGCGGCAGGGTCGAAGTGCTCCTTTTAAAGCGTCTCGACCTCGATGCGTGGGAATGCCTCGTCCGCCCGGGAAAAAAGTGCAAGCCCGGCGTCAGGCTCACCGTCAATGAGGAGCTCTCCCTCGAAATCCTCTCCGTCACCGAAACGGGGGAGCGGCATGTCAGATTTTTCTACGAGGGGGCGTTTGAGGACGTTCTCTCCCGTGCGGGCAGCATGCCCCTCCCGCCCTATATCCACGAAAAACTCAAGGACCCCGAACGGTACCAGACGGTGTATTCCCGCGAGAACGGCTCGGCGGCGGCTCCCACGGCGGGGCTCCACTTCACCGAGGAGCTCCTTCAAAAGATCAGAGACATGGGCGTGGAGATCGTGGAAGTTCTTCTCCATGTCGGCCTCGGGACTTTCCGCCCCGTCAAGGTGGACGATGTTGAAAATCACGTCATGCACAGCGAATACTACGAGGTGAGCGAAGAGGCGGCGGAAAAGATCAATGCGGCAAAGCGTGAGGGGAGAAGGGTCATCTGCGTGGGTACGACGTCCGTGCGCACCCTCGAGACGGTGGCGGCCCCCGACGGCACGGTGCATGCGGGGAGCGGGGATACGTCCATATTCCTCTACCCTCCCTACAAAATGAAGTGCGTCGATGCGCTCATCACCAACTTTCACCTGCCCGAGAGCACCCTTTTGATGCTTGTGAGCTGCCTCTGCTCCCGCGAGGAGATCCTGTCGGTTTACGACATTGCCGTGAAGGAACGGTATCGGTTTTTCTCCTTCGGCGACGCGTGCTTGTTTTTGTGACCTCGCACGCTCATCCTGCCTCGCACGCTCATTCTGCCCCGCGCGCTCATCCTGCCCCGCGCGCTCATTCTGCCCCGCGCGCTCATTCTGCCCCGCGCGCTCATCCTGAGCGTAGCGAAGGATCCCATTAAACTGACGGAAGTATATTTAATTAAAAATTTAAAATTAAAAATTAAAAATTATGGCGGGGAGTGATTGGAATCGTTGCCCACCCCCCTACCCCCCTCCTCGGGAGGGGGCATGGACGGGACTTTCTCGGGAGGGGGCATGACGTTCGGGCTCCCCTTGGCTCCCCTTGTAGGGGAGCTGGCGAGCGTAGCGAGACTGAGGGGTTTTGGGAACCCTATCCCCCGCTACGCGGGTACTTCCCCTAAGAGGGGAAGCAAGGAGGGGCTTCGCGGGTACTTCCCCTAAGAGGGGAAGCAAGGAGGGGCTTCGCGGGTACTTCCCCTAAGAGGGGAAGCAAGGGGCTGCGCGCCGCCTCCGATAGGGGCAACGGGAATCATGTGAAATTTTCAACAGAAAATGCACATAATATATTGACAAACTGCATATAATATGTTAGAATGTCCATAGAAAAAGAAAAAGGAGAACTGACATGGCAAAAGTTTCAACCAATATCAGCATCGATGCGGACGTAAAAAAGCAGGCGCAGGAGCTCTTTGCTGCGCTGGGGCTTGACCTCTCGACTGCGATCAACATCTATTTAAAAAAGGCGATCTCCGAGCATGGGATCCCCTTTGACGTGCGCGTAGAGACCCCGAACGCCGATACGATCGCGGCGATGGACGAGTTCAATGAAATGATGAAGAATCCGCAGGCTTACAAGAGGTATCCGTCTTTTAAGGCAGCCATGAGCGAGGTACTTGAGAATGCTTGAGATCGTCATGTCGAACCAGTTCAAGCGCGATTTGAAACTTGCGGCGAAGCGTGGATATGATTTGGATCTGTTGGATTCGGTCGTTACGAAACTTGCCTGCCGGGAACCCTTGCCCGAAAAGTATAAGGATCACAGTCTTACGGGAAATTATGCGGGGTTTCGTGAGTGTCATCTTCAACCGGATTGGCTGCTTGTCTACAGAACAGAAGAACAAGCATTGATCCTATTTCTATCCCGTACAGGTACGCATTCCGACTTGTTTGACTGACCTATGAATAACGAATATTTTTCCTTTGAACTTCAAAAGACAGATCCCGAGACGGGGGCGAGGGCGGGGGTGTTCCATACCCCCCACGGCGATATCGAAACGCCCGTCTACATGCCCGTCGGCACACAGGCGACCGTCAAGGGCATGCTTCCGCGCGACCTCAAGGAGATCGGTTCGCAGATCATCCTCTCCAACACCTATCATCTCTATATGCGTCCCGGGGACGAACTCATAGCCCGCGCAGGGGGACTCCACAAATTCATGAACTGGGACAGGCCCATCCTCACGGACAGCGGCGGATTTCAGGTCTTTTCCCTCGCCAAACTCAACAAGATCACCGACGACGGCGTGACCTTCTCCTCCCATGTGGACGGAAGCTATCACACCTTCACCCCCGAACTCGCCATGCGCATCCAGCACAACTTGGGCTCGGATATCATGATGGCCTTTGACCAGTGCTCCGAATACGGCTACACGCACGAACAGGCAAAAGCGGCCATGGAGAGGACGTCGAAGTGGTTAGAACGGTGCTATGCGGCGCACGACAGGCCCGATCAGGCCCTTTTTCCCATCGTGCAGGGCAATTTCTACAGAGATTTAAGGGAAGAGAGCCTCAACCGCTGTCTGCCCTTTGTGAAGCATGGGATCGCCATCGGCGGCCTCTCGGTGGGGGAGCCGAAACCGCTCATGTACGAACTCTTGGACTTTTTGCAGCCCAAGCTCCCGACGGATGTGCCCCGCTACCTCATGGGGGTGGGTTCCCCCGACTGCCTCGTGGAGGGGACCCTCCGCGGCGTGGACATGTTCGACTGCGTCCTCGCCACGCGCGTCGCCCGCAACGGCACTGCACTCACCTCACGGGGGAAGGTCGTCGTCCGCAACGGAAAGTATAAGGAGGACTTCACCCCGCTCGACCCCGACTGCGACTGCTACACCTGTAAAAATTACACCAAGGCGTATCTCCGTCACGTCGTCAACGTGGGGGAGATGATGGGGGGCATGCTGCTCTCTCTCCACAACATTGCCTATCTCCACAGACTCATGCGGGGGCTCAGGGAGAGCATTCTCGGCGGCTATGTCAAGGACTTCGTGAGGGAGTTCTACGCCAAACAAAACGAAGAAACGACATGATCTGCGCATGAAAATCATGTGAAAGGGAAAAAGCGGGGCGAAATTGCTTGCCAAAATTTTCCCGAAATAGTATGATAGAGAAAAAGGAGCAAAGCATGGAATTTCAGAATTATGTACTTTCGGGCGAAGAGCTCGAGGAATTTTCGCTCGGCGAAACGCTGTCCGTAGAACGGCTCGATGAGCCCGCTACGGAAGGGGAAGGCAGCAGTACGAACAACAATAACAACGGCGGCGGATTCCAATGGGGCTTTACGATCGTCATCATTGCCCTCTTCGTCATCCTCATCGCGTGGTTTTTCCTCTCAGGCAGGAAGAATCGGGCGGGGGAGAAGGAATATACCGAGTCCATCGAGGCCATCCGCCCCGGCAACAAGGTGACGTCGCGCGGCGGCATCTGCGGCGTCGTCGTGGAAGTCTGCGACGACAATACCGTCATTCTCGAAACGGGCAGCGAGGCGTCGGGCAAGTCCCGCGTCAAGCTCATGAAGGAATGTATCTATGAGACGGACGCCAAGGGCCCCACGCAGATCGCCCGCGAGGAGGCGGAACTCCGCCGCAAGCAGGAGAAGGACGCGAAGGAGGCCGCTAAGAACGCAAAGAAGAACGGCGCTTCTGTCCCCGCAGAGGAACCGGCGGAAGAGCCCACAGAGGCGTCCGCGGAAACTCCCGCAGAGCCTGAACTTTCCGAAGAGAAGCAGGAATAAGCGAAAATTTCTCCGCATACCTTACGGTGTGCGGAGGTTTTTTGTATGGACAGAGAATTTTTTCTGAATGCAGTGAAGCAGATCTTGTTTGCCGTGGTGTTCGGGGCGGTGTTTTCCCTCCTCTGCCTCGCGGTGGCGGCGATCTTCGTCAAGAATTTTTCAACGCCGCAGGCGGGCGTGACGGCCATCAACTGGTGTGTGAAGTGCGTCGCCTCCTTCCTTGCGGGAGCTCTCTTTATCCGCGGGGAGCGGGCCCTTCTCAAGGGCGCGGGTGCGGGCGTGCTGTTTTCCGTGTTGACGATGCTCCTCTTCGCCATCATCGGCGGGGGATTCCATGTGGACGGATTTTTCGTGCTCGAGCTCGCCGTCTGCGCCATTTTGGGAGGGGTCGGAGGACTTCTCGGAGCGAAATTGCGGAAAGAGTGAAAAAACACTTGCAAATTTCCCCGTATGGTTGTATAATGGAAGAAATCCCAATAAGCGAGGAAATTTTTATGATCAAGAACATTGCGAAGCCTCAAGAGAAGAAAGTCACGGGCTGCGGAGAATGCAGGAGCACTTGCCAATCCGCCTGCAAAACGAGCTGCACCGTCGGGAACCAGTCCTGCGAGCGCATCACGAGAGAGCAGAAGATCGACGAGCAGAAATAAGCATACGCAGCATCATAAAAGCGGCGCGTCGCGTCGTTTTTTTTCGGTATTATGATCCACGTCTTTACATATCACGGCGATTATTACGTCTATGACACGGGCAGCGGGAGTCTGCACACCTGCGACGAGAGAACGGCGAAGTATCTTTCGGGGGAGCCCATCGAGCTCACCGACGAGGAGCTCTGCGACGTCCTCGAGTTAAAGGAAGCGGGGCTCTTGGATGCACCCGAAACCTCCGCCCGCCCCATCAAGTCGAACGAGGTCAAGGCGCTCTGCCTGCATATCTGCCACGACTGCAACCTTCGCTGCAAGTATTGCTTTGCGGACGAGGGCGCTTACCATGCCAAGCGGGAGATGATGTCATTTGAGGTGGCCAAGGCCGCCATCGACTTTCTCCTCAAAGAGAGCGGCAAGCGCAAGGTGCTCGAGGTGGACTTCTTCGGCGGCGAGCCCCTCATGAACCTCTCCGTCATCAAGGAGACGGTGTACTACGCCAAGGCGGAGGCCGCAAAGCTCGGCAAGCGGTTCCTCTTCACGACGACGACCAACGCCCTCCTCCTCGACGACGAGACCATCAAATTCTTCAACGAGGAGATGGAGAACGTCGTTCTCTCCCTCGACGGCAGAAAGGAAGTGAACGACGCCGTCAGAAAGACGGTCAACGGCAAGGGGAGCTTCGATATCGTCATCGAAAAGATAAAAAAGTTCGTCCGCGCGCGGGGGGACAAGCATTATTATGTGCGCGGCACCTTCACGGCGAAGAACCTCGATTTTTCCAAGGACGTCCTCTTTCTGGCCGATCAGGGCTTCGATTCCCTCTCGGTGGAGCCCGTCGTCACGGACATTCCCGAGCTCGAGATCAAAGAGGAGCATCTGCCTCAGATCGAAAGGGAGTACGAGACCCTCTGCGACGAATATATCAAGCGTGAAGAGGAGGGGAAAGGGTTCAACTTTTTCCACTTCAATGTGGACCTCGAGGGGG
>CANRDK010000109.1 GCA_947629345.1 uncultured Clostridia bacterium | reverse complement strand
TTTGTGGCCTTGTCGGTGTAGAGGATGCCGTCGAGGTGGTCGGACTCGTGGCAGATGGCACGGGCGAAAAAACCCTTTGCGACGAGGGAGTACCTATCACCCTTGCGGTCCGAAAAGACGACCTTCACCTTGTCAGGCCGCGTGACGGTGCCTGCCTTGCCGCGGACGGAGAGGCATCCCTCCGCCCCCGTCTGCTCCCCCTTCTGCCACACGAACACGGGGTTGACGAATTCAAAATATCCCTCGTCCACGTTGACGACAAAGACGCGCAGGGATATGCCGATCTGCGGGGCGGCGAGGCCCGCTCCCTCCTCCTTGAGGACGGTATCTCTGAGGTCGTCGAGGAGTTTTGCGAGCTCCCCGTCGAACCTCGTCACTTTTTCACATTTTTTGCGGAGAATGGGGTCTCCGACCTGTAACACTTCACGAACCATACAATGACCTCAGCTTAAATTGCTTGGATTTTCTTCGACATAGACGAGCACATCTTTGAATTTTTCCTCGGCGACGGCGGCGTAGACCTCTTTTAAGGGGGCGCTGCGGGTCATTCTCATCAAGATTTGATAGCGGAACTTGTTCTGGATGCGCTTGATGGGGGAATGCATGCGGTTGAAGAAGAGAAATTCCTCCTCATGGGCCGCATAGATCTTTTGCAGTTTTTCATAGAGCGTCCTGAGGGCGGCGAGGGTCTCCTTCTCGTCCTCCCCCGTCACCATAACGCGGACGACCTTTACGAAGGGCGGGAACATCATGGCCTCGCGCATGGCGATCTCGTGTTCGTAGAAGCCCTCGTAGTCGTAGTTTGCGGCAAAGCGGAGAATGTAATTGTCGGGGTCGTATGTCTGAAGTACAACTTCGCCCTCGGCCCCTGCCCTGCCGCTGCGGCCTGCGACCTGCGTGATGAGCTGGAAGGTCCTCTCCCCGCTGCGGTAATCGGGAAAATGCAGGCTCATGTCTGCGTCGAGAATGCCGACGAGGGTGACGGAGGGAAAGTCATGCCCCTTGGCGACCATCTGAGTGCCGACGAGGATATCTGCCTTTTTGTCTGCAAATTGCTTTAAAATTTTGTAGTGACCCTCTTTTCCGCTCGTCGTATCCACGTCCATGCGCAGGATCCTCGCCGCGGGGAAGAATCTTTTGAGTTCCCCCACCACCCTTTGGGTCCCCGTTCCCATGTAGTGAATGTGCGTCCCGCCGCAGACGGGGCAGGCGGAAAGGGGTTTATATTTCGCCCCGCAGTAGTGGCACTTGAGGCAGTCCTCATCGCTGTGATAGGTGAGGGCGACGTCGCAGCTCTTGCACTTGACGACGTTCCCGCAGTCGCGGCACATGACCGTCTGTGCATAGCCGCGGCGGTTCAGAAAGATGATGGCCTGATTGCCGTTTTCGAGACATAACTTCAATTTTTCGCGCAGAGCGATGGAGAAGGGCGTGGCATTCCCCCGCCGCACTTCCCTGCGCATGTCCACGATATTGACCTTGGGCATGGGGCGGGCGTTGATGCGGTCGGGCAAGGAGATGAGCCCGAACTCGCCGCTCATTGCCCGTCTGTAGGTATCGACGGAGGGGGTCGCACTGCCCAAAATCAGCTTACAACCGTGATATTTTGCCCGAAGATAGGCAACGTCAAACGTGTTATAGCGGGGGGTGGATTCCGAACTGTAACTGCCGTCGTGCTCTTCGTCGATGACGATACAGCCGATATTTTCGATGGGGGCGAACACGGCGGAGCGGGCCCCGACGGCGATTTTGGCGTCTCCCGCGCGGAGGCGTTCCCACTCGTCAAACTTCTCCCCCGCCGAGAGGCCGCTGTGCAAAATGGCCACCTTCGGGCCGAACCTTCCGCGCAGTTTCGAGAACATCTGCGGCGTCAGAGAGATCTCGGGAACGAGAAAAATTGCAGACTTATGTTGCGATAAAGCCTCTGCAATGAGGGTGAGATAGATCTCCGTTTTGCCGCTCCCCGTCACGCCGTGAATGAGGGAAACGGTCTTGTCCGTCGTCCTGATGGCCTCCACGGCGTGCCGTTGGGCGGGCGTGAGCGTATGGTGCTCCTCTCCCCCCTCCACGCTCCTGTAGGGAACGCGGAACATGCGGCGTTTTTCGACAATAAGTGCGTGATTTTTGATGAGAACACCCACTGCGGAGGAGAATTTCTCCCTCAGCTCCGAGAGGGGCGCCTCCCCCTTTTCCTCCAGATAGGCGATGCAGGCGAGCTGGACTTTCGCCCTCGGGTTGAGCGGGGGAAGCTCCTCGCTGAGGCGTGCATATTCCCTGTAGCTCTTGCCGACCTTCCCCGTGCGCATCTCGGCGGGAAGAAAGAGGCGGAGGGAGAGCGCCATCGGGCAGCGGTAGCGGGCAGAGATCTTTTCGGCAAGGGAAAGGCACTCCTCGTTGATGGCGGGGACGTCGTCCTCCACGCGATAAATTTCCTTGAGTTTTTCGGCGGGGTAGTCGCTCTTCTCCTTCACGCGCATGACAAAGCCCGTCGTCGTGCCCCTGTTGTTTCCGAAGGGAACGGCGACGCGCATACCTGCCTTGACGGTATCGTCTGCAACATAATCGAAAATTTTATCGACGTCGCTGTGCGCAACGTCCACAATGACTTCCGCGATCATGGTCTTTTGATGTGAATGGAAGGAGGGTTCCCCACCCCCTACCCCCTCCCCAAGGAGGGGGTAGGGACTTCGTTCGGGCGTCCCTTGGCTCCCCTCTTAGGGGAGCTGTCACCGCAGGTGACTGAGGGGTTCTCGGCTCCCCTTGTAGGGGAGCTGTCACCGCAGGTGACTGAGGGGTTTTGGGAACCCTATCCCCCGCTGCGCGGGTACTTCCCCTAAGAGGGGAAGCGAGGGGGGCTGCGCGGCGAAAAAACTCAAAAGCCCCGTGGTTGACGGGGCGTTTTCTCAGTCTTTGGACATTTTCACTTTGCCGTTCATGACCTCCTGACAGGCAAGGACGATCTCCTTCTGCTTGCCGGGGAGCTCCGTCGCGCCCGTGGATTGCATCTGCTCGATGATCTGGCGGGTACGCTTTGCAATGAGAACGCACAGCTCGTATCTGCTCACGGGCTCTGCCTCTGTGCCGAGCTTGCGCACGAGAGCGTCTACCGAGGGTTCATTGATCATATCATTCACCTTCCTTGTTTCTTTCTATGTTGATGATTTCGAGGACTTCATCGACTGCCCTGTTGAGGTCGTCGTTCAAGACCTTGTAATCGTACTGTTCGCGGATATGAACTTCATACTTCACGCGCTGGAGCCGCTCGCGGAGGGCCTGTTCGGACTCCGTGCCCCTCTTCTTGAGCCGTTCCACGAGCTCCTCGATGGAGGGCGGGTCGATGAAGATGAGGATGGTATCCTTGAGGAGCTTCCGCGCATTCAATCCGCCGACGACGTCGATCTCGAGAATGACAGACGTCTTTTGCAGCTGGTTCTCCACAAAGGAGCGGGGGGTGCCGTAGAGGCCCGAAAAGTGCTCGTCGTACTCGAGGAAATCTCCGTCTTTGATGCGCTGTTCGAACTCCTCTTTCGTGACATAGATGTAAGTTTTTCCCGAAACTTCGCCGGGGCGGGGAGCGCGCGTCGTCATCGAGACAGACTCGACGAGCGAAGGATCTCTCTTCAGAAGTTCCTTGACGATGGTCCCCTTCCCGACGCCGGAGGGACCGGAAATGACAATGGGTATATTTCTCATTCGTTACTCCAGATTCTGTATCTGTTCACGTATTTTTTCGATCTCATTCTTCATGGCGAGCGCGGAGGAGGTGATCTCCGTGTCGCATGATTTACTGCAGATGGTGTTGCACTCGCGGTTGAATTCCTGAATGAGGAAGTCGAGCTTCCGCCCGACGGGCTCCTCGTCGCAGATGCGGTAGTACTCTTCGATATGGGAATTGAGGCGGGTGAGCTCCTCGTCGATATTGCACTTATCCGCAAAGACGGCGGCCTCCGTCAAGATCCTCGCCTCGTCTACCTTTCCGCCGAGAAATTCCTCGATGCGGCCCAAAAGTTTCTCGCGGTATTCCTCGGGAACATAGGGTGCACGCGCGGCAATCCGATCGCGGAGCTCCGCGATCGTCTCCATGCGGGAGAGGATATCTGCCTTGAGGCGTTCCCCCTCCTGTTTCCGCATCTCGGTGAGGTCCCCGAGCGCAAGGCGCAATGCCCTGTCGAGGCAGGAGAGGAGCAGTTCGTCTGCCCCCACCGTTTCATCCATGCGGATGGCGTCGGGCAGGCGCAAAAAGAAGGAGAGGGACCCGTCGTCCTCGAGGAGAGGATAGGCCTCTTTGATCTCCGCCGCCGCTTCCATGTAGGCATGGATGACGCCCCAATCGACATAGAGAGACTTGGCCCTCTCGCGCTTATCGCTGTAGCTGATGAACACATCGAGATGGCCGCGGGAGAGATATTCCCTGACCGTGGCGCGGACACTCTCTTCCGCGCAGAGCAGGATGCGGGGACTCTTGACGGCGACGTCGAGGTATCGGTTGTTGACCGATTTGACTTCGACCGATACGGTGAGACCGCTCTCGCCGTATTCCCCTTTTCCGTAACCCGTCATGCTATACATAGGCGTTTCTCCGATTTTGTATATTATAACACACGCCTGCGCGTCGGTCAAGTAAATTAAAAATTAAAAATTAAAAATTGTGGTGGGGATAATTGGAACGGCACCCCCTCAGTCTCGCTACGCTCGCCAGCTCCCCCTCGAGGGGGAGCCAAGGAGACGGCCATGGCGGCGTCATGCCTGTGCGCTCATGCTGACCTTCCTCTTGCCTGCCCCCTGCGTAAGGGGGCGGGGTAGGGGGCGGGGTGCGCTCATTCTGTCCTTCCTCTTGCCTGCCCCCTGCGTAAGGGGGCGGGGTAGGGGTGGGGGTCCGCTCTAATCATGCCTCCGTTGGTTTAACGGGATGCTTCGCTACGCTCAGCATGAGCGCGGGGCGACCCTTGCTGCCCCTCTTAGGGGAAGTGGCCCGTTCTGACTGTGAACTTGCTGCCCCTCTTAGGGGAAGTGGCCGTAAGGCCGAAGGGGTTCAAAAACCCCTCAGTCACTGCGTGACAGCTCCCCTACAAGGGGCGCCAAGACTCACCGCAATTTTTAATTTTTAATTTTAAATTTTAAATTTTCACTCCAGCATCTTCAAAAATTCCTCTTCGCCGATGATGGGAATGCCGAGCTTTTTGGCCTTTTCGAGCTTGCTGCCCGCCTTTTCGCCCGCGATGACGAGGGTGGTGGAATTCGTGACCGAGCTCGCCGCAACGCCCCCCAGCGCCTCGATCCTCTTCTGTGCCTCGGAACGGGAGAAGGAGGCAAGGCTCCCCGTGAGCACCACGGTCTGCCCCGCAAACGCCCCCTCGGTGGCGCGCTGTCTCTGTTCGATCTCCACGCCCGCAGAAATCAGCCGATCGATCTCCGCCCTGTTCTCCTCGTCGGAGAAGTAGGCAACGATCCCGCGCGCCGTGACTTCGCCGATATTCTCAAGCGCGATGAGTTCGTCATAGGTCAGCGCGGCGACCTTCTCGATGCTGCCGAATGCGGCGAGGTCCCTTGCGGCGACCCGTCCGATCTGCCCGATGCCGAGGGCATACAGGAGCCGTTCGAGCGTGATATGTTTGCTCTTTTCGATGGCCGAAAGGAGATTTCCGATCTTTTTCTCGCGGAACCCCTCGAGACCCGCAAAGCTCTCCTCCGTGAGGGTGTAGAAGTCCGAAAACTTCCTCAGGCCCCGCTTGTCATAGAGGAGCTGAATGGTGGCCTCGGACATCCCCTCGACGTCGGCGGCGTTCTTGGTGCAGTAGTGGGTGAGCTTCTGCACGACGCGCGGCGGACAATCCTTGTTGGAGCAGAAGAGGTTGGCCCCGATCTCCTCCACCCGACTGCCGCAGTAGGGGCACACAGACGGTTTTTCTGCAGGGGGGGTCTCGGACATGGTACCGTCAATTGCGCCCAAGATCTCGGGAATGACCTCGTTGGAGCGGCGGATGAGCACCCTCGCCCCGAC
>CANRDK010000108.1 GCA_947629345.1 uncultured Clostridia bacterium | reverse complement strand
ACGATCAAGATCGATAAGATCATCATGGATCCTGCCTATGATCCCGATGACGATAAAAAGAGCTGAATTTTTCGGCATAGATGGCGGGAATGATCGCCTTGATCTCCGCCCCGTCGTCGGTATATGTCACATTCTGTTCGGTAAGATAGGGACGTATGGCGCTGTATTGCGCCATTTTTTCATATGGAATGAAGAGGCAGGCGCGGACGAATTCATCCTTCAGGGCCTCAAAGATGTGCCTCTTCAGGTCCTCGAGGCCCAAGCCGTTCGCGGCGGAGATGCAGACGGCGTCCTTGGGAAATGCCTCCCTGTTTTGGACGAGGTCGCATTTGTTCATCACGACGAGATAGGGGGAGGAAAATCCCAAATCGTTGAGCGTCGTAAGGGTGGTTTGAAGCTGCATGTCGTATTCGCCGCTACCGTCGCAGACGATGAGGGCGAGGTCGCAGTTCAAAGCGCTCTCGAGCGTGGATTTGAATGCCTCGATGAGGTGATGGGGGAGATCCTGCAAAAATCCGACCGTATCGACGAGGAGAAAGGGGACATTTTCAATTGTAAAGCCGCGTGAGGTTGGGTCGAGTGTCGCAAAGAGGGCATCCTTGACGAGCACGTCGGCCCCCGTCAAACGGTTGAGAAGGGTGGATTTTCCCGTATTTGTATAGCCGACAAGAGCGATCGTTCTGACGCGCTCTTTTTTTCTGCGCTCTGTCTGAAGAAAACGCCGCTTTTCGGTCTCCTTGAGTCGTTCCTCGAGGTAGCGGATACGGTTTTTAATGTGCCGCCTATCCGTTTCAAGCTGGGTTTCCCCGGGGCCGCGTGTGCCGATCCCGCCGCCGAGACGGGAGAGCGCTCCGCCCTTGCCCTTGAGACGCGGATAGATATATCTGAGCTGGGCAAGTTCCACCTGAATTTTTCCCTCGCTGCTCTCGGCGCGGAGGGCAAAGATATCGAGAATGAGGGTCGTTCTGTCGATGACCTTTCTATCGTCGAGCGCCTTGGAGATGTTGAGCGTCTGGGAGGGGGAGAGGTCGCCGTTGAAGAGGACGGTGACGTCGAGCCCCTCGAGCCGTTCCTTAAGCTCCATGAGTTTCCCTTCGCCGATATAGGTAGCGGGATCGATCTCACGGATCTTTTGGTAAATCGTGCCCGCATATTCCGCCCCAGCGCTCCCGATGAGGGAGACGGCCTCCTCATGCAAGACCTTATAATTCTCGCTCTCGATGGGCTGAATGACATAGATGATCTCAGAATTCAATCGTCATCCTCCTCGCTGCGGTGCAGTTTCACCTTGTCTGCAACGGAACGGCGGTTGTCCTCCGTGATGGCGGCGTAGTGCTTCCGCGTCGTATTGACGTCCTTGTGCCCGAGCACGTCTGCAACGATATAGATATCGTGTGTCTGGCGGTAGAGGGCGGTGCCATAGGTGGAACGCAGCTTATGCGGCGTGATCTTTTTGAGCGGAGAGACGATTTTTGCGTATTTTTTGACGAGATTTTCAACGGCGCGGACGGTGATCCGCCTGTATTGCATGGAGAGAAAGAGGGGAGAAGGGGAACCCTCGGGGACCTTCGGATCGTCCTTTTTCTGCTCGATATAGGCCGCAAGCGCATCAGCGACCTCGTCGGAAAAATACAGAATGGCCTGATTTCCTCCCTTGCGGGTGACAACAAAGGAATTGTTGTCGAAATCGATGCTCTCATTGTTGAGCCCAACGAGCTCCGAAATACGGATGCCCGTGCCCAAAAACAGCGTCAAAATAGCGGTGTCCCGCACCATCGTCCGCTCATGGTAGTGGCTCGCATGGGGGGAGAGGCCGTTCCCATACTCCGCTTCGTCCAAGAGTTCGCCGACCTCGTCGCCGTCCAAGCGGATGATCTCCTTCTCGTGGAGTTTGGGGGTTGCGACCTTTGCGGAGTTATTCACGCCGATGAGACCCTTGTTGAAGAAATATTTAAAGAGGGAACGGACGGTGGAGAGCTTTCTCGCCTTGGCCCGTTCATTGCAGGAGAGCTGTTTCCCGTCATAGGTATAGCGGGAAAGATAGGAGAGGAAGATCTCGATGTCGGTATCGCTGACCTGCTCGAGATCCTCAAGGGTAATCTCCTTGGGAGATTTATTTTTAAAGCATTTTTTTGAGAGGAAATCGAAGAAGATGCGGAGGTCGTAGGCATAGTTGAGGCGGGTGAGGACGCTGGTGCGCTCTTCGACGCCGCGGAAAAAATCCTCACAGTACTCGGGGAGCTCGGTGAGGAGACCGTCGATCCGTTCAAGATTCTTCAGATTCCGCTCCTGATAGTAGTTGACGCTCTTTTTTGCCATAAAAAAATTATACCTCAAAGCGGGGGAAATGTCAATTTTACGAATCGTTAAAAGGGCAGTTTTTTGAAAAAATCTCCCTCACGGCCCTATGGGGGAACATGGAGACACACAAAAAACTATTCGCAAAATCACGGTTTTACGAATAGTTATGGGTCGGAAAAGTGTGTTTTTGCGGAAAAATTGCGCATTTTCGGTTTTGGGACGGATTTATGATGCGTTTTTACTTTGATGACTTTTTTGTCGGACTGCGTCCTTCGGGATTCTTCGCTACGCTCAGAATGACGTATTTTGACGGTCAATGACGCCTTATGTGCGTCCGTGCGTTGAATGGGATTCTTCGCTTCGCCCAGAATGAGCGGAAGTACTATGTCAGACATAGGTATTATGTCAGACATAGTACTTGGTCAAAATGCCAAAAGAGTTGGGGTCAATGCAGATTTCGTCGAAATAATCGGCCTCTGAGAGCATTTCGTGCCATTTTCCCGAAACTTTCAAATCGTATTTGCAGGAGCTTCTGTTCACATAGATGAGCACTGTCTTTTGGGAGAATTCACGCGTATACACAAGGCAACCCGTATCCGAAAAGATCTCCCGATACTCCCCTTCCGCAAAAATCTCTTTGAGCTCCTTTCTCATGCCGCCGAGTTTTTGATAGAAATTATGAAGTTCTTCGTCGATATTGTCCCAAGGGAAACATCTGCGGCAGAAGGGATCCTGATATCCTTCCATACCTGCCTCGTCGCCGTAGTACACGCACGGGACGCCGGGGAGTGTAAACTGGAGCACGGCCGCCATTTTGAGCAGCTGTTTTGCGTAGTTTCTCTCGTTTTCGCCCAAAAAGCGGACGGCCATTTCTTCCTTGTTGTTGCAATCTTCTCCGCCGAAAACGGTAAGAATGCGCGGCGTATCGTGAGAGCCCAGCAAATTCATCAGGCAATCGACCGTCTCTTTGGGATAGTTGTCGAGAAGCATGGCGATCGTTTCACGGAGATAGTAGGTCATTCCCGTGCGGATGAAGTTGATGATGCCGTTTTTGAGCGGATAATTCATCACGCTGTCGAGTTCATAGCCCTGCAGATATTCTCGTCGGACGTCGTAGGAGATCTTATTGGAGGCATCCTCCCACACTTCGCCGATGATGATGGCGTCGGGATCCTCACTCTTGACGGCGGTGCGCAGCTTCTTTAAGAAGAAATCGGGCATCTCGTCTGCAACGTCGAGGCGATATCCGCCAATCCCGTGGCGGAGCCAATGCCGTGCGACGCCGTTTTCTCCCATGATGAATTCCTGATAGGAGACCGACTGTTCCCGCACCTCGGGGAGCGTCTCGATCCCCCACCAACATTCGTAGAGCATGGGATATTCCTTGAAATCAAACCAATCGTAGTAGGGTGAATCCTTGGACTGATAGGCGCCGACGCTGTCGTATGTGCCGTATTTGTTGAAATAGCGGCTGTTGTCGCCCGTATGGTTGAAAACGCCGTCCAAAATGATGCGGATCCCAAGCGTCTTTGCCTCCTCCACGAGCCGATCGAAATCCTCTTCCGTGCCGAGAAGCGGGTCGATCTTCATGTAGTCGCCCGTGTCGTAGCGGTGATTGGAATAGGCCTCAAAGATGGGATTGAAGTAGATCACAGTGACGCCGAGTTCCTTCAGATAGCCGAGTTTTTCGCGTACACCGTTGAAATTTCCGCCGAAAAAGTCGTTATTGAGCACTTTTCCCATCTCATTTGCGCGGAAGGAGGGAAGTCCGCCCCAATCGTAGCGCAGGTATTTCCCCTTGCCGAGCGGGTAATTCCCCTCTCCCTTGCAGAATCTATCGGGAAAGATCTGATACATCACGCCGCCCTTGAACCAGTCGGGCGTTCTGTAGGCCTCGTCATAGACTGTGATCTGCCAATCGCACAAATCGCCGTCGAATGCGCCGCGGCGCAGTTTTCCACAGCGGAAGGGTGCGCCGTCGAGTTCAAAATAGTAAAAATAAAGGCCCATTTTGTGGAATTTCAGCCGAAGAGAAAAGCAATTTTCCTCCCGTATCATGGGGAAAAACTTCGCTTCCTCGCCGCTCCGCCATAAAACGAGTGTACAAGTTTGAGCGGAGAATTGAAATTCCCCGCTTTCCTTGTTCATATAGAGATGGAGAGACAGATCCATGTGGCACGGAACGGCGCCCCGAATGCTCTTACATGCTCTGTCGAGTGGATCGTAGTAGAGAAACATTTGCTTCCGATATTATTTTAAAGGCTTTAAATTCCAGATCTTGGTCGCGTATTCACGAACGCTCCTGTCGGCAGAGAAATATCCGGCCGCGGCAATGTTGTTGAGAGATTTTTTGTTCCACGCGAGCTTGTCGTTGCGGTAGAGCTCAGTCATGGCATTCTGCGTCTGCGTGTACGATTCATAGTCGGCAAGGCACATGTAGGGATCGGCAACGGGTGCATTTCTGAGCAGATAGTTTGCAATATCCGCAAAGGAACAGCCGTTAAAGCCCACAATGAGCGATTCGATGATCTGACGCATGGCATAATTTTGGTTATAGTATGCGCTCGAATTGTACCCCTTACTCCAGAGCTGGGTAACCTCATCTGCTCTGAGACCGAAAATGTAGATGTTATCCATTCCGACGCGCTCGGCCATCTCAACGTTTGCGCCGTCGAGCGTCCCGATCGTGAGTGCACCGTTGATCATGAACTTCATGTTGCCCGTGCCGCTTGCTTCCTTCCCCGCAAGAGAGATTTGTTCTGAGATTTCAGAGGCAGGCATCAACTTTTCGGACATGGTGACATTGTAGTTTTCCATGTAGATGACGTTGAGCTTTTCGTTGATCTTTTTGTTCTTGCGGATATCCTCGGCGAGGTAGCAGATGAGTTTGATGGTCTGCTTGGCCATATCATAGCCCGCGGCCGCCTTTGCGCCGAAAATGTATGTCTTTGGAAGAAAATCCATGTCGGGATCTTCCTTCAGAGCGTTGTATTCGCCGATGATGTGGAGAACGTTCAAAAGCTGCCGCTTGTACTCGTGCATGCGCTTGGCCTGCACATCGAAGAGGGTGTTGGGATCGACGATCGCGCCCTGATAGCTCTTTGCGTAGGCGGCAAATTGCTCCTTTTTGATGCGTTTGATCTCGCCGAGACGCTTCAAAACGCTCTCGTCGTTCTCAAATTTCTTAAAATCGGCAAGTTTTTCGGAATTTTTGGCATAGCCCGTGCCGATACATTCGTCGAGAAGAGCGCAGAGCTCGGGGTTGGACTGGTTGAGCCAACGCCTGTGCGCGATGCCGTTCGTGACGTTTGTGAATTTTTCGGGAGTATACTCGTAGAAATCGTGGAAAATGCTCTCCTTGATGATCTCGCTGTGGAGTTCGGAGACGCCGTTCACGCTGTGCGAGCCGACGACGCAGAGATTTGCCATGCGGACGGTGTTGTGGGAGAGGATCGCCATGCGGGAGATCCTGTTCCAATCCCCGGGGAACCTGTGCCAAAGGTCGTCGCAGAAGCGGCGGTTGATCTCCTTGATAATGCCGTAAATGCGGGGAAGCCTGCGGGCAAGAAGATCCTCCGCCCACGTCTCGAGCGCCTCCGCCATGACGGTATGGTTAGTATACGCGCAAGTCGCCGTCGTGATATTCCATGCGACCTCCCAGCCGTAGTAATTTTCATCGACGAGGATGCGCATGAGCTCGGGAATGGCGAGCGCCGGA
>CANRDK010000107.1 GCA_947629345.1 uncultured Clostridia bacterium | reverse complement strand
ACGCAGGGGGCAGGCAAGAGGCGGGGTCAGGATGAGCGTGGAGGCACGGGGTCCACCCTCATCCCGAGCGTAGCGAGCGGATCTCGTAAACTGACGGACTACCGTTCTTAAAGCAAGATTCTCTCGCTCCTTACGGGGCTCGGAATGAGGGCCCAAACCCCTCGGCTCCCCCTTCGAGGGGGGAGCTGTCACGGCTGTCCTTGCCGTGACTGAGGGGGTGTTATTCTAAATATGCTCCACCACAATTTTTAATTTTGAATTTTTAATTTTTAATTCAAAGAGTCCGTTGGTTTAACGGGATCCTTCGCTGCGCTCAGGATGAGCGCGGGGCAGGATGAGCGCGGACTTCGTTTGAGGGCGTACCCCCACCCCTACCCCGCCCCCTGACGCAGGGGGCGGGCAAGAGGCGCTTATTTTCCCTTCACCCTTGCGATATCCACGTTGTCCTTTTTGCGGTCGGAGAGGGCCTTGATGGGGTGCTCCTTGTTCTGGATGCGGTAGTCATACTTGAATGCCGAGATGGCCTTGTCGATGACGATGTGGGTGCCTACCGTCTTGGGATCGCCGTTGATCTTGGCATTGTAGCCGAAATAGCGGAACTTATCGGGAACTTTGTCGAGCTCCTCCCAGCCCTCCTCAACGCCCGTGAGCCGCACGCTCTTCAAAATTTCACGCACATACTCCTTTTGCGAACGGAACTTCAGAAGTTCGGGGAACTCCCCACCCTCGGGAAGGACCTGCTGCCACACTTTCCCCTCATACGTCCTCAAGAGGTCTGCCGCCTCGTGCAGGTGAGCGACTTCCTCCTCGAAATGCATCTCCCAGATCTTCTTGATCCGCTCGTCCTTCTCGTCCTCATAGCAAGAATAATAGAGATATGCTTCGGTGTATTCATTCATGAGCAGGCATTCAAACGGGGTCGCGGTGGGGTCCTTGAGGCAGCCGTAGCCCGTGACGTGCTGTTCCTCGATCATGGCGATCTCGTTATAGAGCTTTCTGCCGAGGGGCGAAGCATAGAGATTGGCGACGTTCATATAGAAATTCATCGTCTGCTGTTCTGCCGCCGTGATGATATTGACGTTGAGCTTGGTCTTGAGGTCATTCAAATAGTTGTTGAGGTAGAAATTAACATCGTCGTGGGGATGGCGATACTCCGCGACGGTCGGGCGGCCCGGCATGATCTCCGTGTAGTCGCCGACGAGCTTCTTCGGGTCCCCCGCCTTTTCGAGCTCCATGAGGTCGGAATAGCGATATAAGTGGTCAAAATCCTCCAAAAGGGCGAAGTCGAGCTGTTTCTTGACGTAGGAATTTTTCTCGGTGACGGCGAGGTTAGCTGTGAGGTCCACGGCGAGCTGTTCGTAGCCGATGGTGTGTTCGATGATGCTCTCGTTGGCGGGCTTTAACGAGGCCACGCGCTTTTGCTGGATCTGCTCACCCCTGCGCATATAGGCGAGGCGGCGTCTTACGTCGTTATTTGCACACATGCGCGTGAATGAATTGGAGAGACGAACGCTCTCAAACTCCGTGCCGGACATCAGGATGACTCTGAGACGGGTGTAGGGATCGACCTCGTTCTTGTTGTAGGGCTTGACGAGTACATTCTTCCAAGTGGTGAAAATCTTGTCTGCCTTTTGCGGCTTACATTCAAACGGATTCATTTGAACCTCCTTAGGTTTTTTATGCTCTTTCGGAAAAAGAAGTATTCCTGTGATTGCAAATTGCCGAAAAAGTTGTTATAATAAAAAAAGCGAACCTCTCGGCTCCCCCTCAAGGGGGAGCCAAGAGGACAGCCGAACGAAGTTCATGCCCCCTCCTTGGGGAGGAGGGTAGGGGGCGGGGCGTCCTTGCTTCCCCTCTTAGGGGAAGTACCCGCGTAGCGGGGGATAGGGTTCCAAACCCCTCAGTCACTGCGTGACAGCTCCCCTAAGAGGGGAGCCGAGTGTCCCCGCCACAATTTTTAATTTTGAATTTTTAATTTTTAATTCAAAGAGTCCGTCGGTCTAATGGGATTCTTCGCTACGCTCAGAATGAGCGTCACATGAAAAAAAGGAGTATTTATGATCGGTTGTGTCATTGCCATGGACAGTGAGGCGGAACTGCTGCTCGAGCAAATGGAAATCAAAAAAACGCAACATATGTGCGGAAAAACGACATATTTCGGCAATGTATACGGGCACGAAATTGTCCTTGTCTACTCCAAGGAGGGCAAGGTCAACGCCGCCACGGGCGCGTGCGTCGCCATCCTTGCGGGGGCGGACCGCATTCTCAACTTCGGCGTCGCGGGCGGGCTTCACAATAATACAGAAATCGGCAAGCTATACCTCATTGAAAGGGCCGTGCAATACGACTTTGACTTACAACAGCTCTCGGGCAAGGAAGTCGGCACCCTTCCCGATGAAGCGGAAAACTTTTTGCCCCTCTTCTGCCCCGCCCTTCCGTATGAAAGGCGGGTGCTCGGCACGGGAGACAGGTTCAACGATTCCCCCGCCGATCACGAGCTTTTATTGAGGCTTGGGTGCGATATCCGTGAGATGGAGGGCGGCGCGATTGCGCAGGTGTGCAAGTATGCAGGGGTGCCCTTTGCATCGGTGAAGGCCATCTCTGACGTGTACGGTTCCGGTTCGACGACCGAACAATTCAGAGAGAACTGCGCCCTCGCCCTTTTGAATCTCAAATCGGAACTCAAAACCATTTTAGACGCGATGGAGTAGAGGTTGATGCTGGGCGAACGGGCGCGAGGATGGACCGTTCATGCTGAGCACGCTGGGACACGGGGCCCCGTCCTCATCCCGAGCGTAGCGAGCGGATCTCGTAGACTGACGAACCCAGCCCCGCGTCATTCTGAGAAACGGAGAAGGACAAAAGGACGGGGACTGACCCGAAGAATCTCGCGGGGCGGTGTTGATAATGCGGTCGTTGCCCACCCCCCTACCCCCCTCCTCGGGAGGGGGCATGACGTTCGGACCCCTCAGCATGACGCCGCCACACAGGCCTCCGTAGGTCTAACGGGATCCTTCGCTACGCTCAGGATGAGCGCGGGGGTCAGGATGAACGCGGGGGTCAGGATGACGCGGCGGGAGCGCCAAAATTTATCATTTAACAATTATGGAAAAGATCCCTTCATTTCAGAAAAATCACAACTTATTGCAGGTTGGACTTCACATGTCCGCGCCGCAAAACGGCGTGACGACATTCGATCTGCGCTTCAAACGGCCCAACGCGGGCGACTACATTTCGCCCGACGCCCTTCACTCCATTGAGCACATGCTGGCGACGGTACTGCGGAACAGCCGCGAGAAGGACAACGTCGTCTACTTCGGTCCTATGGGCTGCAGGACTGGGTTCTACCTGCTCACGACAAATCTCGGCTATGAAGAAATTTTAGAACTTCTTAAAGAATGCATTCCCGTTGCGCTCGCCCTTGACGAGGTGCCCGGGGCGAAGAAAGAGGAGTGCGGCAACTATCTCGCCCACGACCTCGAAGGCGCAAAACGCGAACTTATTGCGTATTTGGAAGTGTTGCGAGAGCTCGGGGCATAGCCTCTGCGCACATACTGAACGCGCGGGGAGAACGGGCGCGAGGACGGAACGCTCGGGATTAGCGCGCGGGGCACAGGGTCCGTCCTCATCCCGCCCCGCGCGCATTCTTGTTGCACTAAGCGCGGCACGAGCGCGTAGCGCGAAGTTGCGTAGCGAGCGGATCTCGTAGACTTACGGACTTCCGTTCTTAGAGCGAGATTCTCTCGCCCCTTACGGGGCTCGGAATGAGGAACCTACCCCTCCGTTCCAATCACGCTCCACCACAATTTTTAATTTTTAATTTTGAATTTTTAATTACTTCCGTAGGTCTAATGGGATCCTTCGCTACGCTCAGGATGAGCGCGGGGGTCAGGATGAGCGCGCGGGAAAAACAAAAAAGGAGCACTTATGGTCGATTTAGGCGATTGGAAAGAGCCGCTGGCGCCGCTCTTTCAGGATGAACGGTACAAAAAAATAAGGGAATTTCTCAAGTACGAATATTCCCACTACATTGTCTATCCCGACATGTACGACATCTACAACTGCTTCCGCTATACGCCGTACAGCGGGGTCAAGGCCGTGCTCCTCGGGCAGGATCCCTACCACAACGAGGGGCAGGCGCACGGGCTGTGCTTTTCGGTGAAGGACGGCGTTCCCAAGCCTCCGTCCCTCGAGAATATGTTAAAGGAGCTGAAAGACGATTTGGGATTCCCCCCGCCCAAGAGCGGAAATCTCACAAAGTGGGCGAAGGAGGGCGTGCTCCTTCTCAACACTGCCCTCACCGTCCGCGAGCATGTGGCGAATTCCCACGCAAACTGCGGCTGGAGCTGGTTTACGGACGCCGTCATCGAACTCATCTCCCGCGAAAAAGAGCACATAGTGTTCATTTTATGGGGAGGCAACGCGCGAAGGAAGAAGTCCCTCATCGATGAGAGTAAGCACTGCATTCTCGAGGCGCCGCACCCCTCTCCCCTCTCCGCCTACAACGGATTTTTCGGCTGCCGTCACTACTCCAAGGCGAATGAATACCTCATCTCCCAAGGCATTTCCCCCATCGATTGGAATTTGAATGATTAAATAAATATACAAAATGCCGCCCGCGGACTTCCGCGGGCGGCGTATTTTACAGAAAATTTCAACTCAAACCTCAAATATGCCGTCCCGACCCTTGCTCCCGTTGTGCACATAGTAGGCGGCAAAGTTTGCCGTCCAATATTTCAGATTGAGGGCGAAAGTGGACCGCTCGGACGGGGATGCGATCACGGGGAGAAGATCATCCGTCGCCATATAGAGCGGGAGATGGGGACGGTAGACCATGATACAGCTTGCATACACTTCCCTGCCGTTCGTGACTGCGTCGCTCAGCCTTCTGTTGGTGAAAAATGCACTCTCATTGCGCAAAAAGTTGCCCTCTTTCCCCCTGTAGAGCCGATCGGCAATGTATTTGAGTTCGAGCGGGTCGCCGTCGAAATAGGCGTCGGGACTATATAAGATCACAGCGGGAACGGTGAGCATGTCGATGCGTTGGTTCTGATAGAGCGTTTGATTCGCCTGCACGATACAGCCCCAAACCACTTTTCCGCCGCTGAGAACGCCGAAATCGGACACGCAGGCCGAACCTGCAAAGGGACGAATGAAGAATTGGTTGGACATGGGGTCCTTCTCCGCCGCAAAGGCATCGCGCATGGCAGTGATCTCTGTCGCAAAATCGGAGATGTCCGTCTCGGGAAGGGTGGAATACTTTTGGAATCTCTCCTTGAGTTCCTGATTCGGACGGGTGGAAAGGAAATAGCCCACGGGCAAGAGCACAATGGCGGCCACGGCCAGCGGAATACCGGACCAAAGCATGGCGGGAATTTCCTGATCATCGGAGGTCTTCAGCCCGAAATAGGCGATGAGGAGCACGGCCGCAACCACGAGCAACGCTCCGCCGATGATATACATGCAGAGACCGAGTTTTCTGTTTTTCATATCCATTCCTCCGATCGTACTTATCAATATTATGATACTTTTGTCCACGCCTGTCAAGTAATTTCACAAAAATCGGTGAAAAATTGAACAAAAATTTCATCGGAGCCGCCTCCTCGGCTCCCCTCTTAGGGGAGCTGTCACGCAGTGACTGAGGGGTTCAGAACCCCTTCGGCCCTTACGGGCCACTTCCCCTAAAAGGGGCAGCGAGGCCCCGCGCTCATGCTGAGCAAAGCGAAGCATCCCGTTAAACGAACGGGGGTCCACCCCGCGTCATTCTGAGAACGCAAGAGGGACGAAAGGACGGAGACTAACCCGCCCCGCGCGCGTTCTATTTTTGTCTAAGCGCGGCACGAGCGCGTAGCGCGAAGTTAGAATCTCGCGGGGCGGTGTTGAGAGTGCGGTCGTTGCCCACCCCCCTACCCCCCCCTCCTCGGGAGGGGGCATGACTTCGTTCATGCTCCCCGAAACTGGGGCAATTTTTTGAAACAAAAGTGGATGGTTCAAATGACAGAGTTGTATGCGTGAGGGATAGGG
>CANRDK010000106.1 GCA_947629345.1 uncultured Clostridia bacterium | reverse complement strand
CAGCTCCCCTACAAGGGGAGCCGAGAACCCCTCAGTCACTGCGTGACAGCTCCCCTACAAGGGGAGCCGAGAACCCCTCAGTCACTGCGTGACAGCTCCCCTGAGAGGGGAGCCGAGGGACGGCGTCATGCTGAGAACGGGAGTACAACGAAGTCTACGGGACTTGCACCGAAGCATCTCGCCGCACAGTATAGACGCCAAACGGCGCAAAGAGATATTGACTTTGGCGCAGGAGTGTGGTATACTCTATTCGAGGTACAGAGGATGATCGTTCAGATTGCTGTCTATCTATTCTTGGGCGCCGCGTGGGCGCTCTTTTTGGCGGGTCTCGTCGCGGTCTTTTGGCCATATCACTGGAAATCTCTGAGAAGGTCGAACCGCGGCTATTATTTTATCTTTTCGGTATTCCTGTCCGTTCTTCTCCTCGAGGTCAGCTATGCCATCGGCAATGAGGGGACGGCGGCGGAAAAGACGGTGCAGGTGCTCTCGGGCACGCTGCAGTTCTTCAGTCTCGACGGAAATTATGCCGAAATGGCGGAACTCGGCCCCATGGTGTACCATGGCTTCGGCGTGTATTTTTATTACATTCTCTTCTGCGCCTACACGGTGATCGTGCCGATCGCGGGCGGCTGCTTTATTTTGCAATTTTTGTGCTCCGTCATTCCGCGTCTGCGGCTCGCCGTAGATTTCAAGCGGACAAAATTTGTCTTTTCAGAGCTGAATGAGCGTTCCATCGCCCTCGCCGAGGACATCGCCCGTCTCTCGTGGCAGCTCAAGAGGATACGGCGGCGGAAGTACGACTTCACAAAAGAGGGGATCGACGAGGGGGAAAAGATATGGCTGTCGAGCGCCTGTCTTGTCTTTACGGACGTATGTCCCGACGAGAGCTCCGAGACGTATGCGGAGCTTTTGATGCGTGCAAAGCGGATCGGCGCGATCTGCATCAAGGACGACCTCTCAAAACACCCCTTCCATTGGCTCTCCTTCAGGAGAAAGATCGTCTACTTCCTCATGGACGCAAAGCAGGAGGAGAACGTCACTTCCGCCATTTCCCTTCTCACCGACGCCGACGAGCGGAGAATGTGGAAGCGGGCGATGAAGCGGAGATGGCGGAAGACCGTGGACGGCAATGCTCCCCTTCCCGAAAAGAAACTCCTCTATGGGGAGGGCGGCATGGACGTCTATGTGTTCACCTCGAGTCTGGAGGGAATGCGCCTCATCGACGAGGCCAAAAAGTCTCTGCGCAGTACATACTGTCAGGCCTATGAGGACGACCCCATTCTCGTCAAGTGCGTGAATGAATACCGCAACGTCGTCTACAGCATGTTCGACGACGGGAAATTGCTGGATATTCTGCTCTCGGAGCGCGAGGAGGACCGCACCGCCCTGCTTCGGAGCAGAGACCTCTATCGTGTCTGGGAAAGTTATTTCACAAGGAACGCGGGGGAGGACGCGTACCACAGGATCTGTATCGTCATTTTCGGCGGCGGCCGCATCGCAAAGGAATACTTCAAGACGTCCGCATGGTGCCTCAAGATGGGGGCGGGGACGGGCAAATGTCCCGTGGAGAATGTCTCCATCTATGTGTTCGCCAAGAATGCGACGGCGCTGGAGGCGGAGCTCAAATTCGAGGCGGGCGGACTCTTGGAGCACGACTGCGATGCCAACTTCTATGACGGGGATTTCATGTCAAAGTTTTTTTTGCGGAGCTTTGAACCCTTGGTCCTTCAGAGGAATTCCATGCCTGTACAGCGGTATCTCATCGCATTCGGCGACGACAAGCTGAATTTTGAGGCCGCTTGCTGGCTCTCGCGGCGGCTGAGGGAACGCTACGCCGCATCCCCCTCTCCCGCCCCGACGATCATCGATTTCGCCATCGAGAACGACAGCCTCTTTGAGATCTTGAATGCGGAATACGGCAAGCACAGGGATGATTGGTGCATTCTGCACCCCTTCAGTACGCTGAAGGAATGCTTCTCCTACGCCGCCATCCGCACGGACGCCTTGGAGAAGCGTGTCTTAGAGGCAGACCGCATCCGCTATCGGGAGGGGATCGGCCCGCACGGGACGGATGCAAGGCAGCTTTCCAATAATTTTGACAGGGAGGCCTCCATTGCCGCCGCACTGCACAGTGTGTATAAGTGGTTCTGCAGGACGGGATCGGGCGCTTCTGAGGAGAGCCTTATGTCGCACGGCATGGCGGAGGAAGAACGGGAACTCTGCGACGGGCGCATCTATTGGTTGGAGCACCGCAGATGGCTCGCCTATATGCGTTCCTGCGGGTACCGCTGTCCCGCGGTTTCCGAATTCCTCGCCCTTGCCTATCCTTCGGCAGAGCTTTTCTATGAGACGAACAGGGACAATTACCGCCGTCTCCACGCCTGCATGCTCGACGGAAAGGAGAAGTATCTTCCCATCGATACGCTCATCGGACTGTTTGCAGAGAGGAAGTGCCCGAGGGATGCGGAACTGCGTGAAAAAGTCAAAATGGCGGCGGCGGAAAAGGACTACGACGGCGTGAGGGATCTGCTTGCGGGCCCGATCAGAGCTCTGCGGGGAAAGATCTCGGACGCAAAGGCCCGCCCGCCAAAGGCAGACCTCTCCGCTTGGCTCAAGGAGACGATCCTGCCCGAAGAGGACATTGACGCGCTCGACCGCCTGAGCCTCCTCGTCACGCTGACAATGAAGAGGGGGTCGAGCTGGAGGGACTTCAAGGCGTTCGACATTGAGATCAGCCGCGGCCTCTTCCCTCCCCGTCCCTCTCACTCATCCTGACCTTCCTCTTGCCTGCCCCCTGCGTCAGGGGGCGGGGTAGGGGTGGGGGTCCGCCCTTAAACGAAGCCCGCACAGACCCCGCCCCGCGCGCTCATCCTGAGCGCAGCGAAGGATCTCATTAAACGCACGGAAGTAATTAAAAATTAAAAATTAAAAATTAAAAATTGTGGCGGGGCGAGATTGAGAAGGGCGGCGTTCCAATCCCGTCATGGTGAGCATAGTCGAACCATCACCTTATTTTCACCCCCTCAGTCGCGCAAGGGCAGCGCGCCAGCTCCCCCTCCGAGGGGGAGCCGAGGGTCGGTCCTCGCTTGAACGGAGTTCCCCTTGCTTCCCCTCTTAGGGGAAGTACCCGCACAGCGGGGGATAGGGTTTCCGAGAACCCCTCAGTCACTGCGTGACAGCTCCCCTGAGAGGGGAGCCGAGGCGGCGTCCTGCCACCCACCTCTGAGAGGGGAGCCGCACCGCACCCCTTGCCCACCCCTTGGAGGGGTGGGTGGCACGGCTGCCCTTGCCGTGACGGAAGGGGTGTTGCATGAATAATTTGCATTTTTCTGCCGTAACAGTTATAATAGAAAAGAGGCCTGTGCAAAACGGGTCTCAAAAATTCGAGGAGAATACGGATGAAAAAGTCCTTTGTTCTGATGACACGCTCCTATAAATACGGAGGTTTCTGCGTCGCAGGGATCGATGCGGACACGGGAACTTGGCTCCGCCTCGTCTCCTCCTCCGCCCCCTCCGGAAACGAGATCCCCAAATACTTCTTCGAGGCCTTTGACGACCTCGACATTCTCGAAGTGGAGGGGAAGGGAATGGTCCCCTGCGGCTGTCAGACGGAGAATTTTCTGCTCGATATGACCGTCCCGCCCGTGCGGCGCGGAAGGCTCTCCTACTATGAACTTTTAACAAAGCCCTATCTCTCCTCCTCGCCCGACCTCTTCGGGAACACCCTCTCCTATCTCACGGAGGCAGAGATCTCGCGGCAGCACAGCTCTCTCGGGCTCTTCAAGGTAGAATCGCTCCGCTTCGAGTATGCCCTCAGCGACGACGGAAAGATGCGCTACCGTAGCAGATTTCTCTACAGGGGAGCCGTCCACGCGGGGCTCTCCGTCACCGACCCCGTCTACCGCAACGATGAGTTTGCGGGACAGACCATCGAACAGGCCCTCGTCGTGGTGAGTCTCCCCGCCATTCCCTACCCCAACGGGAAGTACTATAAGTTCATTGCAAAGATCTTTCCCCTCACCGAAGAGGAGGCGGAATTCATCGGTGCAAGAACGACTCAAACCCCCGAAACCGACACATATGTGCGAAATTTTTCTGCGCCGCCCGAGGATGACGCCGCCCGCATGGCCAATTTTTTACAGTCGCTCGCGGAGGGGAAGGACCCCGATACGGGCGGGGAACTCGACCCGTCCCTCGTCCTCTCTCCCGCCTATGCGGAAAAGTTCCGCCTCGCCGCGTCCCTTCTTTCAAAGCCGACAAGGAGCGGAGAAAGGAGCAGGGAGAAGGGCCCCGAAAAGCGCACCTATGTCCTTAGGGAGGAGCTTGAGAGGATGGAACTCTCCGATGAGCCCGTCACGGCAAGCGCTCTTTGCAACATGGTGAATGCCCTGCGCGAGCCGTACGGAAAGAACCTGACGGCCGTAAGGGTCGGCGAATTCTTCCTTGCGGCGGGCATGCTCGAGAAGGACAGCGAGGGCAGCAAGAAAAAATCTCCCACCGCACTGGGCAGGGAGCACGGGATCGGGACGGAACTTCGCTACTCGGCAAACGGGATCGGATACACGATCGTGCTCTACGGGAAGGCCGCACAGCAGTTTTTTGTGGATAATATTGAACAGTGTGTCGAGGTGCTCGACGCTCCCCTGACCGCATCGTTCGGCCGCAGCTGGGAACCGTGGGACGAGAGGGAACAGGCGGAGCTCGCACGGGAGTATTCCGCGGGGCTTCGGCTCGAGGAGCTCGCAGCCCGTCACAAGAGGTCGGTCTCGGCGATCGTCAGGAGACTGCGCCGCATCGGTTTTGAGGTATAAGTATGAAAAAAATCATCTATACGGTCGGATATACGTCCTTTCCCATCGACGAGTTTATCCGCGTTCTCAGGGAGCGGGGGATCGGCTGCCTCATCGACGTGAGGAGCACGCCGCGCTCCTCCTATTACACCGATTTCGACGCTCCGCTCCTGAAGGAGACTCTCAGAGAGAACGGGATATTGTACCGCAACTACGCGCGGGAGTTCGGCGCACGGCAGGAGGATCCCTCGCTGTACCCGAACGGCTACCTCGACTTTGAAAAATTCGCCGCGACGGAGGCATTCAAAGAGGGGATCGCAAAGGTCGATGCAGGCGTCGGCCGCGGCTACACCTTCGCCATGATGTGTGCGGAGAAGGACCCGCTGAATTGCCATCGCTGTATCCTCGTCGGGAGGAAATTCAAGGAACACGGCTACGCCGTCGTTCACCTCGAAAGCGGCAGAACGGAGACGCAGGAGGAGATCGAAGAGAGACTTTTAGACCGCTACTTCCCCGCCCGCAACCAGCTCTCCCTCTTCGACACCCGCTCGGAGGAGGAATTGCTCGCCGAGGCATACAGAAAGAGAAATGCCGAGATCGGCTATCATATCGAGGAGGAATAACATGAAGATCTGTACGATCGGCTTCACCCAAAAGAATGCGGAACGGTTTTTCGGCCTGCTGAAGGAAAACGGCGTCAGGACCCTGATCGACGTGCGACTCAACAACACTTCCCAGCTTGCCGCCTTTGCCAAGGGAGAGGATCTAAAGTATTTTCTCTCTGCGATTGCGGGGATCGGGTACCGCCACGACGTCACCCTCGCCCCCACGGAGGACCTCTTAAAGAGATACAAGAGGGGAGAGACGCCATGGGAGGCATATGAGGAGGAGTTTGCGCAGATCATGGCGCAGCGAAATGCGGAGGAGCATATTTTGAGGACGTATGCGGAGTGTGATGCTCCCATCTGTCTGCTCTGTTCGGAGGCCACCCCCGAGCACTGCCACCGCCGCCTCGTCGCAGAGATCTTTGCAAAAGTCTTTTCCCCCTCCGAAATCATACATTTAATTTAACTCTTTCTCGCCCCCCTCTCAGGGGGCCATTTCTTTTTCCCGCCCACCCCCTACCCCCTCCCGAGGAGGGGGTAGGGGGCAACGACCGCCGTCTCCCCGCGCGCTCATCCTGAGCGTAGCGAAGGATCTCATTAGACTAACGGCGGCCCATCCCCTCATCCCGAGGCGTAGCCGAGCGGATCCCGTAAA
>CANRDK010000105.1 GCA_947629345.1 uncultured Clostridia bacterium | reverse complement strand
CGTCATGATCGACGAGGACCACCGTGTTTCCGTCTGCGAGCAAGTCGTCCATGACGCCCGTGAGTCCCTCCAAATTGGAGGGATGGAGACCGATGGAGGGCTCGTCGAGGACATACAAAACGCCCGTTGTACGATTCCGCACGGCACGCGCGAGCTGCATTCTCTGCCGCTCCCCCGTGGAGAGGGTGGAAGCGGCCCTGTCGAGGGTCAGATAGGAGAGGCCGAGGTCCATGAGCCGCTTGGCTACGTCAAAAAAGGAGAGGCAGATATTTTCCGCCATCGGGCGCATGGGTTCGGGAAGGGAAGCGGGGACCCCCTTGACCCATTCGATGAGCTCGGAGAGGGTCAGCTTGCAGACGTCGGCGAGGGAGACGCCGCAGAGGCGGGGCGCGCGTGCAGCATCGGAGAGCCTTGTGCCGCCGCAGTCGGGGCAGATGTCCGTGCGGAGGAACTTCTCCACCCGCTTCATGCCCTTTTCGTCCTTGACCTTGGAGAGGGCATTTTCCACCGTATATGTTGCATTAAAGTAGGTGAAATCCATGTCGCCCGCGGCGCCGCTTGTCTTGTTTTGGTAGATGATATGCTTCTTGACGGCGGGGCCGTGAAAGACGATGTCCCGCTCTTTTTCGGTGAGATCTTTGAATGGGACGTCCGTCCTCACGCCCATTTCGCGGGCGATGTCCTTCATGAGCGACCACATGAGGGTCTGCCACGGGGCGACTGCTCCCTCGTCGATGGAGAGGGATTCGTCGGGCACGAGGGTGGATTCGTCGACGATGCGCACGACCCCCGTGCCGTCGCACCGCCTGCACGCCCCCTGACTGTTGAAGGCAAGCTCTTCCGCGCCGGGGGCAAAGAAATGTTCCCCGCAGGTTGGGCAGACGAGCTCCAGCCCCGCAGCCACATTCAGCGAGGGCGGCACATAGTGTCCGTTCGGGCAGCGGTGGGAGGCAAGGCGGGAGAACATGAGCCGCAGGCTGTTCAAAAGTTCCGTCCCCGTGCCGAACGTGCTGCGGATCCCCGGCACGATGGGGCGCTGGCGGAGCGCAAGGGCGGCGGGAACATATAAGACCTCGTCCACCTGTGCCTTTTCGGCCTGCGTCATGCGCCGCCGCGTGTACGTTGAGAGGGACTCGAGATACCGCCTCGAGCCCTCCGCATAGAGGATGCCGAGCGCGAGGGAGGACTTTCCAGAGCCCGAAACGCCTGCGATCCCCACGATTTTGTGGAGGGGGATATCGACGTCGATGTTCTTTAAATTGTGCACCTTTCCGCCGCGGACGAGAATTTTCTCGGGCGGGTCGATCATATCTTTCATATGCTCCATTGTAAATCTTTCCGTCTGAAAAATCAAATACTTTGCAGAAGTTTTTCAAATTTGCGGCGTTCCCTTGGGGGAAGGGGGGAATCGGTTTTCGTGCCAAAACACTTGCCTCTGCCGCCTTGCTATGATATAATGAAAGAGATCATTTCACCCCCAACGGGTTTTCGGGGAAGGGACAATGGAAACAGGAAAACTCAAAAAATGGGCGAATCTTCTGCTCGATACGGGCAAGAGGAACAACCTCATCAACTTTAAGGATTCGGGGAATCTGTCGGCCGAGATCGTCGCGCCCGACCTCTTTACCCTGTTCCGCAGGGCAGAGCGTTCTGCTGCCTTTGAGGTGTTCGACCCCAAGACGGAGGACGACCTCTCGGACGGCCCCGCAATTTCGTCGGCAGGGGGCCGCGAGAGCATCCTTGCGGCGTATGGGGAAAAGCTCAAAAAGAATCAGATCCTGCTCTTCAACAGCTACGGCAAGCCGATACGGGCGGTGAAGCGGATCGGGAAACAGGCGAGGTCGGCCGTCGAGGAGACGGGCGTCAATATCGCCTATCTCGCCTTTGGGTTCATCTCATGGACGGAGGACAGGAACTCTCAGATCCGCATGCGCGCCCCGCTCCTGCTCATTCCCGTGACGGTGGAGAACAATTCCGCCGTGGAGCCCTACTTCATCAGGGCGGCGGAGGGGGAGATCATCGTCAATCCCACCTTCTCCTATAAATTGCAGAGCGAATACGGCTTTTCCCTCCCCGAGTACGATGAGGATGAGGGGATCGAGGCATACTTTGAAAAGGTCACATCCCTCCTCTCTGCGTTGAACTGGACGGTGGAAGCGGCCTGCAAGATCGGCGTCTTTTCCTTTCAGAAGATCAACATGTACAGGGACCTCGTCGAAAACGAGGGGAAGATCCTCCAAAATCCCAACATTCTGTCTCTGCTCGGCGAGGGTTCGCCCGCGTCGGCAACGCTTGACAGCACTGCCGACCTCATGGAGCTCCACAACGTCGTGGACGCGGATTCGAGCCAAGCGGAGGCCGTGGAGGCGGCAAGGGAGGGAGGCAGTTTCGTCCTGCAGGGCCCTCCGGGGACGGGCAAGAGCCAGACGATCACAAATATCATCGCGGAATGCCTCTATGACGGGAAGAAGGTGCTCTTCGTCTCCGAAAAGCTCGCCGCGCTCAACGTCGTCTACGATAAATTGAAGAAGGTGGGGCTGGAGGAATTCTGCCTCGAGCTCCACAGCCACAAGGCAAACAAGAAACAGATCATCGAAGAACTCTGCAGGACGATGCGCCTGCCCAAGAGCGGCGTCTCGGAGAGGGCGGAGCGGGAACTTCGTGCCAAGAAGGAATCCATGCGCCAGCTTGACGCCTACGCCGCAGAACTGCACAAGATCCGTCCCGCCATCGGCAAAACGCTCTATCAGATCTATGAGGAGATTGCAGCCCTCAGGGGAGCTCCCGACATCGATTTCGTCATCGACGGCATCGGGCAGAAGGGGGAGGACTTCATCGAACGTGCGGAAAGCGACCTCAACCGCTATACGGGCTATCTTCCCTCCGTGGGGAGAGATTACCATGCCAACGTGTGGTTCGGCTACTGCGGAACGGACGCCTCCTTCCGCACGGCCATGCAGCTCAAGGAAGATCTCAGGGCGGCGGTTCTGCTCACCCGCGCGCTTAAGACCCTCGGCAGAGAGGTGCAAGAGCGCCTCGGGATCCCGACTTCAACGCTCGGCGAGGCAAGGGCGCTCGGCAGCTTTTTCGCCCTCGCGGCAGAGAGCGGATATCTTGCGCCCAAGCTGTTTTCACGGGCGGCGCTGCAGGCTGCGCTCGGCGTGGTCGGCCCCCTTCACGCCTCCGCTATGGCAATTTTGGAGGATCGGGCCAAACTCGACGGGGAATTCGACGAGGACATCTATACTTTCGACGGAAAAGGGCTCCAAAAGAAGCTGAAAACGCAGTATAAGAGCCGGTTTTCTCGGCTCTTCAGCGGCGAATACAGGCGGATCGCAAACGCCCTGAAGCTGTGCAGAAAGAACGGCAAAAAGCCGAAGTATGCGGAAGCCGTTGCCGCAATCGGGACTCTCGCCCGCTATCAAGAGGAGATAGAGAGTTTCCGTGCGGCGGAGAGCCCTCTCTCGTCCGTTGCAGGGAGAGCCTACCGCGGCGTGGATACCGATTTCGATGCGCTCGAGGGGGAACTCCGTGCGCTCGGCGGCATGCTGGATGCCTGCGGCGGCATTTCCACCCTCTCCTCCCTCTCCGCGGAGGAATACGAGGCCAAGCGGGAGGAATGCGGGAAGTTTGCCGAGAAGTATTCCGCCCTCTTCTCCGCCAACGCCAAGCCGCTCGAAAATTTACTCTCCGTCTTTGACAGCGGGGAATACGACATTGAGGGGGTCCCGTTCGAGGCCCTTGCGGAAAAACTCACCCGCTGCAGCGAGAATATCGACAGCCTCGACAACTGGTGCAATTTCTACCGCTTTTTGAAGCAGACGGAAAAGACGGGCCTGCGCGCCTATATCGATCACGCCATCGGCCAACGTATTTCCGCCGATATGATCGCGCCCGTCTTCCGCAGGGCCTTCTATGTACAGTGGGCGGATGAGATCTTGCAAAGCACGCCCATTCTGACCGAACTCAAGCGCGTTCCTCACGACGAGCTCATCGAGCGGTTCAAGGAGAAGGACAGGCTGAATTTTGAGATCAACAGGGCGGTGATCAAGGCGAAACTCTCTACCGCGCGTCCCGATCTCGGCATGGTGGCGCAGGGCAGTGCGATCTCCGTGCTCCTCCGCGAGAACGAAAAGAAGCGCAAGAAGAAGGGGATCCGCCAGCTCCTGCGCGAGCTCGGCGACCTCCCGCAGACGCTCAAGCCCTGCTTTTTGATGTCACCCTTGAGCGTCAGCACCTACCTCGACCCCGACATGAAGTTCGACGTCGTCATCTTCGACGAGGCCTCGCAGATCTTCCCGCAGGATGCCGTCGGAGCCATCTACCGCGGCGCACAGCTCATCGTCGTGGGCGATTCCCGCCAGATGCCGCCGAGCAACTTCTTCACCGCCGCAACGGCATCGGACGATGAGGATGAAGAGGAGGACGTCACGGACTTTGAGTCCATTCTCGACCTCTGCTCCTCCGCTTTCCCCCAGCGCAGGCTGAAGTGGCACTATCGGAGCAGGTATGAACAGCTCATCTCCTTCTCCAACAAGAACTTCTACGACAACGACCTCGTCACTTTTCCCTCCGCACAGGCGGACGGAAGGGGGATCGGCGTCGATTTCCTCTATGTGGACGGCGTGTTCGACAGAAAGAGCAAGACCAATCTCGCCGAGGCGGAAAAGATTGCCGACCTCGTGTTTGAAAACTTCAAAAAATATCCCAAGCGGAGCCTCGGTGTCGTCGCATTCAGCATGGCACAGCAGAATCTCATCGACAAGCTCATCGAAAAGCGCAGACGGGAGGACCCTGTGTTCGAGGAATTCTTCAAGGCCGACTGTGCGGAGCCCTTCTTCGTCAAGAACCTTGAGACGGTACAGGGGGACGAGCGGGACACCATCATCTTCAGCATCGCCTACGCAAAGGACGCGCAGGGGCGGTTTCTCCTCAATTTCGGCCCCCTCAACAGGGAAGGGGGAGAACGCCGCCTCAACGTCGCCGTCACGCGCGCCAAGGTCAACGTTTGGGTCGTGGCTTCCATCCATGCCTACGATATCGACCTCTCCCGCACCAATTCGGAGGGTGCAAGGCTGCTCAGGGAGTATCTTGACTTTGCGGAGAACGGGAAGATCGCGCTCGAGCGGAGCGTCAAGGTGAATCCCTATGAGCAGTACGATTCGGAATTTGAGATGGATGTCTGTGAATTTCTGCGCGGCAAGGGGTACAGCGTCGATACGCAGGTGGGCTGTTCCTCCTTCCGCATCGACCTCGCCCTGAAGCGGCCGAATTCTTCAGACTATCTCCTTGCCATCGAGTGTGACGGCGCCACCTATCACTCCTCGGGGACTGCACGGGACAGAGACCGTCTGCGGCAGGATATTCTCGAGCGCATGGGCTGGAAATTCTATCGGATCTGGTCCACCGATTGGTTCATGAACAGAAAGGTGGAGGAACAGCGGCTGCTCGAGGCCGTTTCCCGCGCCCTTGAGAATGCGCCCCGTGCGGCAGAACTTCCCGCCGCCGACTTTGAGAGTGCGCTCGCCGAGACACATTTTGAATTCCCCAAATATATCCCGCTCAACGTGCTCATTACGGCCCATACATACAGAAACGACATCTTTTCGGTCATCTGCGCCATCGTGCAGGCGGAAGCTCCCATCTCGGAGGAATGGCTCTTAAAGCGCATCGTCTTTCTCTTCGGAAGGGAAAAGGTGACAAATGTCGTGCGTGAGATGTACGAGAGGGTCATGTGGAACTGTGAGAGGCGGGGCATCGTCCGCAGGGACGGGTTTTTGTATCAACGGGGAAAGGAGATCCCCATGCTGCGCGTTCCCGCCGAGGGCGCAGAGCCGAGAGAGATAAAATATATCGACCTCACGGAGCTCTCAAACGGCCTCAGGGAGATATTGCGGCAGAATGTCACGGCGGAAAAGCAGGGGCTCTTCAAGCTCATCACCCAGCTTCTCGGCTTCAGCAGAATGGGCGACGCGATCAACGACCGCCTCGAAAGCGCCCTGCTTCTCCTCGCGGATGAGACGGACACCGACGGCAGCATGATCTCCCTCCGCTCATCCTGACTCTGAGCGCAGACGAAGTGATCCCGTGAAACGCACGGGAGCCCGTTTCCTCATTCCGAGCCCCGAAGGGGCGAGCGAATCTCGCTCTAAGGACGGAAGTCCGTATGTTTACGAGATCCCCTCGCTTCGCTACTTCGCGCTACGCGCTCGTGCCGCGCTTAGACACGAATAGAATGCGCGCGGGGCGGG
>CANRDK010000104.1 GCA_947629345.1 uncultured Clostridia bacterium | reverse complement strand
GGAGTCCCCCTTGCTTCCCCTTGTAGGGGAAGTACCCGCGCAGCGGGGGATAGGGTTCCAAAAACCCCTCAGTCACTGCGTGACAGCTCCCCTAAGAGGGGAGCCGAGGGAGCCCAAACGGAGTCCCCCTTGCTTCCCCTTGTAGGGGAAGTACCCGCGCAGCGGGGGATAGGGTTCCAAAAACCCCTCAGTCACTACGTGACAGCTCCCCTGAGAGGGGAGCCGAGAGAACCCCTCAGTCACTGCGTGACAGCTCCCCTAAGAGGGGAGCCAAGGAACCCCCTACTTGGGCAGGGAGGACATTCTCAATCACAACTCACTTCTTCCCCTTCAGTTCAAACTCATACTCCCTCTTAAAGCGTTCGAGGGCGCGGAGGTACCGCTCCGAGAGCTCCAAGGTATACCTCTGCCGCTCGGCATAGCCCAAAGAATTGTAGTATTCCATATCCGTCAGGCGGCCGATCGCGTCGGAGACCTCGCCCTCGGAGAGAAGCATATCGCGGACCCTGCCGTAGAATTCGTCTGGCGAATCCCCCTTGATGGCCTCGCCGACTTTTTCCTGAAAATACCGCTCCATTTTGCTTTCGCTCATGCCCATATCGCGCGCTTCACTGCGTTTGAAGTCGAGCTCCGCCTCACACTGCTGCCAAAACCCCTTCTTCATGCGCATTTTTGCCTCTTTTGCAAGCATTTTCAACGTTTTTTCCATACAGGCCTCGCTATTTCGACAAATTTTGCAAAAATAAAATCCGCAATCTCTTGCGGATCTTCTTTAGTTTCTGCTTCTCTTTCTCGCGGCTTCCGACTTCTTTCTCTTCTTGACGGAAGGCTTCTCGTAAAATTCCTTCTTGCGAAGGTCGCCGATGATGCCGTCGCGCGAGCACTTTCTCTTGAAACGCCTGAGCGCACTCTCCAAGTTTTCGTTCTCTCCGACCTTAATCGTTGACATACTCCTCTACCCTCCTTCGCCGCAGCACTTATTCATCTTTGATATTATAGCATCCCGCGGCGGCCTTGTCAATTTTTTTCTGCCTCTTTTTGGAAATTTTAGGCCTACCTTTGAAAAAATTTCAAGCGGAAGCCATTCTCCCCTTCACTGATAGATGAACTCGGTAACGATGCCCTCGCCGTAGTCGCCGAACCCCCTTCCGAACAGCGTGAAGCCGCCCCTGTTTTCTGCGTTTTCGGGCACATAGATGCGAAATTTTATCTGCTCCTCAGGTCTCAGGGCGAGGTCCCTGAGGGAGGTATCGGACACCTTGACGCCCGATATAAACGTCCCCTCCTGCCCGACGGAGATGGTCACCTTCTTGCCGTACTGCCCCAAATTCCCATACCACCAAGCGGGGTTGCATGTCCCCGTGCGGTCGTTATACTCCCCCTTGCTCGTGTAGATGCCGAGGAATTTCCCGTTCACCGAGAAATGGATATCGCTGGGATAGTAGGCCGCATAGCCGGGGGCCTCGGACGCGATCTCGAGGGAGAAGCGGAGCTCCTTTAAGCCGTTTTCGGCGGAGAGGTAGTTGGGGACGAGGTACTCCACATACCCCCAGCCCAGCCAGAGAATGCCTGCCTTGACCCGTTCGGGAAAGGAAAAGGCCGCGGGGTCGTCGAATCCGCCGATGATGTGTTCCTCCGTGGCGATCCCGCACGTTTTGTGCACCTCGTAGCCGATGTAATGGCCGATGTCGATATGGGCAGATTCCACCCTTCCCTCCGTCTGCGGCCACGGCTGAAAGTCCACAATGACCTTATCGGCCGCAAGACAGCAGATCTTCTGCGTGCCTCTGACCCCCGAGGACGTAGTGATCTCAATGAGCCCCGCCGCATGGAGCTTTTTGATATGCGCCGTGATCGCCCCGTTCGAGACGTTGAACCGCTTGGCAAAGTAGGCGAGATTGAGCTCCCCGTGCGTCATGAGCTCCTCTAAGATGCCGAGCCGCACCTCCGAATCGAGCGCCTCATACAATAGTTTACCTTGGCGAAAATCTTTCAAATAAATCATACGGTAATTGTAACAAAAACGGCAGAAAATGTCAATATTCCGCTGTAAAAAATCTCAATGTTTTATTTTTTTGTGAAGAGAATCCTACGCTCTCACGATCGTCGCCGTGACGTTCCCCCGATGGATCGCCATGAAACAGTAGGTCGGTTCCGCATAGTCGCCGATGGAACCGGGGTTGACGCACAGAACGTCGTCCACGTCCTTGACGTCTGCGATGTGCGTGTGGCCGTAGAGCGCAACGGCACAGTCGAGCTCCTTGGCCCGTGCGACCAGCCGTTCGAGCCCATACTTCACGCCGTACTTGTGCCCGTGACAGCAAAAGACCCTGACGCCCTCCGCCTCGATGACGCACTCGTCCTCCCCGTAATAGAAGTCGCAGTTCCCCTTCATGACACGCGTCTTTTCGGGGAATTCCCCCATCACGGGACGCATGTCGCCCGAACCGTCGCCGAGGTGAATGATGAAGTCGTTCTCGGGGAAGAGCCGCTGTACTCTCTCCACCGCACCTGCCCGTCCATGGGAATCGGAAATGACAATAAAAGTTTTCATAATTGCTCCCTGAGGGCCGCCAACGCCCTGCCTCTATGTGATACGGCATTTTTCTCCGCCTCGCCCGCTTCGCCGAAACTCTTTTGAAGGTCATCCGAGAAGAAGAGAGGATCGTACCCGAAGCCGTTTGTTCCCCGTTCCTCCGTCAGAATGTGCCCGAATGTCCTGCCCTCGGCGGTGAGCTCCCGCCCGTCGGGGAAGCAGAGCACGATCGCACAGCAGAAGTGGGCAGACCTGTCCGTTTTTCCCTTCAGCCGCTCGAGGAGAAAGGCGCGGTTGAGGGCATCCTTCCCCTCACAGAGGGGCATATGCGCACGCAGCCATTCCTCGGGAGCAAACATTGAAGAGTACCTTGCACTGTAGACGCCGGGCTCCCCCAAAAGCGCATCCACCGCAAGGCCGCTGTCGTCGGCGAGGGAGATGAGCCCCGTCGCCCGCATCACCGCCCGCGCCTTGAGACGCGCATTGCCGAGAAAGGTGTTTTCCGTCTCCTCGACGTCCTCAAAAAATCCCGCCTCCGCCGCCGAAAGGATCTCAAAATCGGGAAAGATCTCCCGCATCTCCCTGAGTTTATGCTGATTCCCCGTCGCCGCTACAAGTTTCATCTCTTTCTCCTTTAAATATAACATATGTTATATAACATTTGTAATTTTTGTGACATCTCCCGCACTCATCCTGCCCCGCGCTCATCCTGTCCCCGCCGCTCATCCTGTCCCCGCCGCTCATCCTGCCCCGCGCGCATTCTATTTATATCTAAGCGCGGCACGAGCGCGTAGCGCGAAGTAGCGTAGCGAAGGATCCCGTTAAACGCACGGGAGCCCATCCCCTCATCCCGAGGTCCGAGCGGATCCCGTTAAACGCACGAAGGTCCGTTGGTTCAATGGGATTCTTCGGTCGCTGACGCTCCCTCAGAATGAGCGATCCCCACCGCAATTTTTAATTTTTAATTTTCAATTTTTAATTCTTCCCTTTCCGTCCGCGACAGATCCTCGTTGAACCGCCTGCTCCAGAGCACATAGATGAGGTAGATCGCAGGCATGCCGAGGTTGGTCTCAAGACAGGAGTTGACGATGAGCGTACGGATGCTCGCCGCGTTCATCGGGCGGATGCCGTTCACGAGGAGCGCGAATTCCCAACCGAACTGCACAAAGATCCCGATGAGGCACAGATACAGCACATTCACAAACGCCTTTGCGGGGTCCCTCTTCAACAGAACAATGATGAGAATGAGATAGCTCACGACAAGCGCGACGCCCATCCAGCCATGATATGCGCCCGTCGTGCGGGAGGTCGTGATCGTCGCTTCTCCCCCGAGTTCGGAGATGGACGGCGCGATCATCCACCACATCAAAATGAGGAATACCCAATATTTTGCGAGCTTGTCCCTTGCGACCATCGTCCAGATGAAAGCAAAATTCGTGAACCCGTAGCTCATCGACATCCATAAAAGCACGGCGAATGTTCCGCCCGCCCCCTGCAAAACGCCGTCGATATATACCGTCCGCGTGTGGCTCAAAAGGTAGAATCCGCAAAAATCGACGACCGTATAGAGGATTCCGCCGAACAGCCCGAACAGCGCAGTGGAGTAGCGTTTTTTCCACACCATGAGCCCGACGAGCACGGCGAGAAAAATGCAGTCGAGAATGATATACAGAAGATTCAGATTCCGCGTCGGGATAATTGCTTCCGCAGCCAATATGCTCATATAAGTCCTCTTTTTTTGAATTATATCATGCCATCGCAAATTTTGCAACAGTTGAGCGTCGTATCCCTTGACAATTTTCCGCAAAGAGCTTATACTATTTAAAAAAAGGAGACTTATATGCGTATTCTTGCAATCAATGATATTTCCTGCGTCGGCAAATGTTCCCTCACCGTCGCACTGCCCGTCCTCTCCGCCTGCGGGGCCACGGTAGATATTCTCCCCACCGCCCTCCTCTCTACCCACACGGGCGGCTTTACGGGCTACACCTTTTTGAATCTCGACGATGAGATGGAAAAGATCTGCCGCCATTGGGAGACGCTTGGCCTTACCTACGATGTCATCTACAGCGGCTACCTCGGCAGCAAGGCACAGATCGAGTTCGTGAAGAGCGTCAAACGTCGTTTTCTGAAGCCGAACGGCAAGTTTGTGGTCGATCCCGTCCTCGGGGACAACTTCAAATTCTATGCGGGATTCGACAGCGACTTCGCCGCGGGAATGCTCTCCCTCTGCGGAGAAGCGGACTATATTCTCCCCAACGAGACGGAAAGTTTTCTCCTCACGGGGGAGAGAGATTTCTCGAAATCGCTGCATATGTTGCAAAAAATTTGTCCCCACCCCGTCATTACGGGTGCTGACTGCGAGGACGGATACTTCCTCTACTACTTCGATGAGAAGGAGGAGCGCATGCCTCTCACGAAGGTGGAAGGGAACTACCACGGCGCGGGGGACGTATTCGCCTCCGCCTTTGCGGGCTGTATCGGCGGCGGACTTCCCCTCAAGGAGGCCCTTGCGCTCACCTCTGAATTCTGTTACCGCTCCATCCTGCGCACCAAGGAGGAGGTTCCCGACCGAAAATACGGCATGAATTACGAGAAAGAACTTTGGATCCTCACCGACAAATTCGGCAAAACTGAGCTATAAGTATGAAATTTTCACTCGACGACGGCAATTTTGCAACAGAATATCCTATGCTCTCCAATCGGGTGAGAGCGCTCAATACGATGCTGCGCTCTCTGTGCATCACGGGAAGCAGCGGCGCCTTGACGGAGGATGACGGCGGATTTCCTCGCATTTCAGCGGTGGAATTCGACGCCGAGGCCGTCGCAAAGGCCAGAAAAATTCTTGAGAGTACCCGCCTCGGCCAAAAGCCCAAAAAACAGATTTTTATTGACTTATTGCTCGAAATCGACTATGACAACGGCTATTTGGAGACCCATCCGTTTGCAGTTTTCAAGGATGATCCGTCCGCTCTTCTGCAGGCGGTACACGAAAAATCTGTCTACCTCTTCCGCTCGCTGTACGGCTTCAGAAAGGGGTAAGTTCATCGCCTCTTCCCCCATTTCCCCATGCAAAGAACGGAGAGGGAGGATCGGGCAATTTTTTCCAAAAGAAAGTGCACTCAAAAAGTTGCGTTCCTAAAAAAACTTTGCTATAATCATATCAGACACCTGCGGTGTGCGGAGCCCGTTAAAAACGTAATCCACAAAGTTTATTCGGGAGAAGGGGTTGCACGGAGATAGGCAAGGTCTGTATGAACGCAGCCGTGCGCAAATACGGAAAGTCTGAAGCTGCGGCGCCTCTCACCCACCTGCGAGATGCGGGTTAATCCTTTTTCGGGCTGCGGCACAGGCGGATGTCTCTTTTTTTGGAAAAATTTCCTGCAAAGCCGCAAAAACGGTTGCAAGTTTTGATATTGTATGGTATAATCTCATTGCAATCGGAAATGATTGCAAAATTATGGCCTTGTGGTCAAGCGGTTAAGACGGCGCCCTCTCACGGCGCAATCCCGGGTTCGATTCCCGGCAAGGTCACCACTCGTGGTCTCAACAGAACCCGTAAAAGAGTTCTGTTGAGGCTTTTTTTGCTCTTTTTTAGCATTTTATATCCAAAGTGTGACTGCATACGTCTGTTTTTCTGTTTCGCCACCGAATGTGTGTCTGTCTACCTCTACCGTCATTTTCATTTCATAAAAAGAAAACGCCCGATGGCTGTCATTGCCATC
>CANRDK010000103.1 GCA_947629345.1 uncultured Clostridia bacterium | reverse complement strand
TGGGGCAGAACTTTGCCAAGGCATTCGGCGTGCAGTTCACCGACAAGGACGGCGTCCTCAAATACGGCTACACCATGAGCTACGGCGTCTCCACCCGCCTCATCGGGGCCATCATCATGACCCACGGCGACCAAAGGGGGCTTGTCCTTCCGCCGCCCGTTGCGCCCGTGCAGGTCGTCATCGTGCCCATCGCGCAGAAGAAAGAGGGCGTGCTCGAGGCTTGCAGATCGCTTGAAGCGCGGCTGAAGGGGGCGGGGATCCGCGTCAAAGTGGACGACAGCGACAATTCCCCCGGCTGGAAATTCAACGAGTGGGAGATGAAGGGGGTACCTCTTCGCATCGAGCTCGGCCCGCGCGACATCGAGAGCGGCAAGATGACGGTATTCCGCCGCGATACCTGCGAGAAGGGGGATGGCTATCTCCTTTCGGAAGCAGAAACGGTGATAGAGGAATTGCTCGGCCAGATCTGCAAAGATCTCTATACAAAGGCAGAAAAGCGCATGCAGGAGCGCATCGTGAGCGCCGAAACGCTCGATGAACTCTTGGAGGGCGAGAACAACGGCTGTTTCGTCAAGGCAGGCTGGTGCGGCTGCAGGGCATGTGAGGACAGGGTGAAGGAATTCGCACAGGCCACCGCCCGCGTCATGGCCAAGGAGAACACAGCTGAAAAGTGTGTCGTCTGCGGCGCTCCCTCCGTCCACACCGTCTTTTTCGCAAGGGCGTATTGATTCAGAATTCCACCCCCTCAAACGAAGTCTGCCGCTCATTCTGAGCGTAGCGAAGAATCCCCTCAAACGAAGTCCGCAAGCCTTCCCCCTCAGAGGGGGAGCCGAGGAGCTTGGGCCCTCATTCCGAGCCCCGCAAGGGGCGAGCGAATCCCTCTGTAAGAACGGAGCCCCGTGGGTTTATGAGATCCCCTCGGCTACGCCTCGGGATGAGGAACTACCTTGCCCACCCCTTGAGGGGTGGGTGCCCCGTAGGGGCGGAAGGGGTGTCATTCCAAATACGTCCCACCTCAATTTTTAATTTTTAATTTTTAATTTTCAATTTTGAATTCCTTTCCAAGTGAGGATATCTTATGAAACATCTCGATATTTCCAAAGTATTACAGGACGCAGGGCTCATCGGAGAGACCGTTGTCGTGTGCGGATGGGTGAGGACCTTCCGCGACAGCGCCGCCGTCTCCTTCTTGGAGCTCACCGACGGCACGGCTTTCCAAAAATTGCAGGTCGTCATCGACAAAAACGCCCTCAGGATCGACCCCGAATGCACCAAGCTCGGCGCAAGCGTCTGCGTCAAGGGGGCAGTCGTTAAGGCGTATAAGGGGGAGGGGAACGAGCTCAACGCGAAAGAAATTGCCCTTCTCGGCAAGTGTCCCGCGGAGTATCCCATTCAGAAGAAGCGCACGACCCTCGACTTCCTCCGCACCATTCCACATCTCCGTCTGCGCACGAACACCTTTCAGGCGGTGTTCCGCGTCCGTTCGGTCGCCGCACAGGCCATCCACAGGTATTTCCATGAGAACGGCTATTACTATATCAATACGCCGCTCATCACGGCCAGCGACTGCGAGGGTGCAGGGGAAATGTTCCGCGTCACCACCCAGCCGTGGAATGCGAAGGATAAGACGGAAGAGGAGTACTTCAAAAACGACTTTTTCGGCGTGAAAGCGGGGCTCTCCGTCTCGGGCCAGCTCGAGGGGGAAGTCGCGGCGACGGCACTCGGCAAGATCTATACCTTCGGTCCCTCCTTCCGTGCGGAGAATTCCAACACCAAGCGGCACCTCGCCGAATTCTGGCATGTGGAGCCCGAGATCGCCTTTGCCGAGCTTCCCGACGTCATCGAGATCGCAGAGAGCCTCTTGAAATATCTCATCAACGCCGTACTTGAGGAGTGCCCCGCGGAGATCAAGTTCTTCGATTCCTTTGTGGAGAAGGGGCTCATCGACAAGCTCACCCACGTTGCAACGAGCGACTTCGGCGTCTGCACCTATACGGAAGCGGTCAAGATCCTCGAGAAGGAGAACGACAAGTTCCAGTTCCCCGTGCATTGGGGGAGCGACCTGCAGTCCGAGCATGAGAAATATCTCACCGAGCAGGTATTCAAGCGTCCCGTGTTCGTCACCGACTACCCCAAGGAGATCAAGTCCTTCTACATGAAGCAGAACCCCGACGGCAAGACGGTTGCGGCCACCGACTGCCTCGTGCCCGGCATCGGGGAGATCATCGGCGGAAGCGAGAGGGAGGCGGACTATCAAAAGCTCGTCGCCGCCATGCAGGAGAGGCACATGGACATGGATGCCTACAGGCAGTATTTGGACCTTCGTCTCTTCGGAAGCGTGCCGCACGGCGGCTTCGGCCTCGGCTTCGAGCGGTTCGTCATGTATGTGACGGGCATGGAGAACATCCGCGACGTCACCCTTTTCCCGAGAAGCGTAAAGAGCATTTATTAAATTAAAAATTGAGCCCAGCCGCTCATTCTGAGCGTAGCGAAGAATCCCCTCAAACGAAGTCCGCAAGCCTTCCCCCTCGGAGGGGGGAGCCGAGGAGTTTGGGCCCTCATTCCGAGCCCCGCAAGGGGCGAGCGAATCCCTCTATAAGTACGGAGCTCCGTGGGTTTATGAGATCCCCTCGGCTACGCCTCGGGATGAGGAACCACCTTGCCCACCCCTTGAGGGGTGGGTGCCCCGTAGGGGCGGAAGGGGTGTCATTCCCAATACGTCCCACCTTAATTTTTAATTTTAAATTTTTAATTTTCAATTTTCAATTCCCAAATCCCATGCGAGAGTTCTTTAAAAATTCCTTTCCATATTTCAAGAAAACAATGCCCGTGCAGGTGCTTGCGATCCTGTTTGGGCTCTTTCGCGTGGTCATTTTGCTCGTCACGCCGCAGGTCATCTCCCTGCTCGTAGACAGAGTTGTCACGCCCCTTCTCGGCGGAGAATCCAAAAATACGAGCAGTATTTTCTATTTCCTCATCAAGGATATCCCCGCTGACAATTACATAAAGATCTTTTGGGTTTTAGCCGCGACGCTTCTCGTGTTCGCGGTGCTCTTTTTCATCTTTTTCTATCTGAAATGGCAGCTTGCACACTACTTTTCCCTCAAGAGTGAGGGGATGATGCGCGCGGATGCCCTCAAAAAACTGGGAAACGCGAGCGGGCAGCTGCTCTCGCGCTATACGGCGGGAGACCTCATCCTCATCACGACGAAGGACCCCTTCAACGTCCGCGACCTCTATATCCAGCGTTCGCAGGGATTTGCAGACTGCATTTTCTACATCGTCGTTGCGGCAGTCCTTCTCGGCTGTATCCATTGGACGCTTCTGTTTCTTCCGCTTGCGGGAGGGATCTTCTGTATTTTTGTGATCCTCCTCTATAAAAAGCGGATCAAGGTCTATTACGAGAGCGTATGGAGGGATTCGGCCACCCTTTCCACCACAGTGCAGGAGAGCATCTACGGCGTCAGGACCGTTGCCTCCTTTGCCCGCGAGGACGAGAGGGAAGCTCTCTTCGACGCCGACAACGAGCGGCTGAAGCAGACCGAATACGGCGGCATAAATATCTTTGCCTACCGTGATTTACTTATCAGGATCGCACGCGTTGCCGTCTTTTTGGGAACGCTCGCCATCGTCATCTGGCTCGGCGTAAGGGAACAGATCACCGCGGGCGAGTTCACGGCCACGATGGGGTACCTCGGCAGTCTCATGTGGCAGTTCAACAGCTTTGTATTCAATGTGAATGCCTCGCAGCGCGACTTTGTCAGCGGGAAGCGTCTCTTCGATTTCCTCAACGCCGACGACGAGATCGCCGACCTCTACGGCGAAAGGGTCCCGTCCGCACAGCCGTCCATCCGCATCGAGCATCTTTCGGTGAAGAATGAGGGAAATTATGCGCTTGAGGACGTTTCGGTGGACATTCCCTACGGCAAAAAGCTCGGCATCATGGGCAAGACGGGGAGCGGAAAGACGCTTCTCTGCAAGCTCATGCAGGGGCTTGCAGAGGCGGACGAGGGGGAGATCTACATCGACGGCGTTCCCATTCATGAATATTCACGGGATGCACTTTTAAAGAGCTATTCCTACGCCCTTCAGAATGTGTTTCTCTTTTCCAACACCATCGCGAGCAACATTGCCCTCTACGACCCATTTGCGGACAGGGAGAAGGTCGAGCGGGCGGGGAAGCTCGCCGAAGTGGACGAATTTGCAAGCCGCTGCCCCGACGGCTATCAGACGACGATCGGCGAGAAGGGCTTCGGCCTCTCGGGCGGGCAGAAACAGCGCATCTCCATCGCACGCGCCCTCTTCAAGAACGCCGCTGTCTTTGTGTTCGACGACGTCACGAGCGCTCTCGATCTCGAGACGGAGCATGCCGTTCTGCAAAATCTTGCACGGGAATGCGCCGAAAAGACGACGATCTTGGTGACGCACCGCGCGACGGCCCTCAAGGATTGCGACGAGATCCTCTTCCTCGAGGACGGCAAGATCACGGAGCGGGGGAGCTTTGAAGAACTCATGTCGCTCGGCGGCAACTTTGCACAGATCTACAATCGGCAGGCGAAGGAAATGGCCTTCACGGAGTGAGTATGAACGATCTCTATTACAAGGACGAATACGTACGGGAGAAATTCTCGGCGCGCATGATGGGGAAGCTTTTAAAGAGCGCCTTGAGACACAAGGGGCCCTTCTTCGGAAGCATTCTCATCGAAGTTGCGCTGGGACTCTTTTCGTTGCTCCCGGGGATCCTGTACTCCGTCATCATCTCCGCGCTCTTTCCCACGGAAGGGGGCCTCGGGGAGCATTATCTCCTCATCTCCCTGCTCGCATGCGGAGGGCTCGCCTCCGCGTGGATCGGTTCGCTCATCTTTGGCCATCTCGAAAACCTCGTCCCCGTCAAGTATGGAACTCTCTTCTCAACGGAACTCAGAAAGGAGATCATGGACCATGTCATGTTGCTCTCCTTCCATTACTTCGACACCCACTCGACGGGCAAGATCTTAGTCCGCGTCACCAACTATGTAGACGACATCGCCGAACTCTTCGGCAACCTCTTTTATTCCATCGTCTATGCGGCGGGCGTGCTCGTCATCGGCGTCGTGTGGATCCTCTGCCTCGATTGGAGGATCGGCGGGGCCGTCGTTCTCGCACTCATTCCGCTCTGCATCCTCATGTATATCCTGAGCGTGCAGATTCACCGCCGCTCTGGCATCGATCACAACAAGAATGCAAACTATACAGCCTTCGTTGCCGAGAATATCGGCGGAGCGGAAGTCGTCAGGGCATACAACCGCGCCGCACTCAACTGTGAGATCGGCAAGGAGCTCTTTGGGGAATACAAGCACGCCTTCATGCGCACGACCAACGTCCGCGAGGCATTTTTCCCGCTCTCCCACGGATTCACCAACGCCATCGTCGTCCTTCTCGTCTATGGCGTTGCCCTTGCGATCGGGCTCACCGGCAGTTTGGGTGGGAATATCATTCTCGGCACCGTCGTCGCCATCGGCACTGTGCTCTCCGAGGTGACGTCGTCGATCGGCAATATCTGTACCAATCTCACCACCGTCTTTACGTTGACTTCCAACTTGGAACGCATCTACGACACGATCGATACGCCCATCGAGATCCACGACGAAGAGGGGGCGGAGGAACTTACAGAGTGTGACGGCAATGTCAGGTTCGACGACGTGACTTTCTCCTATGTGGAGGGGATCCCCGTGCTCGAACACTTCTCGCTGGAGGCAAGGGCGGGGGAGACGGTCGCGCTCGTCGGGGCGACGGGTTCGGGCAAGACGACGGTCGTCAACCTCCTGTCCCGCTTTTACGACGTACAGGGGGGAGCCATTCTCCTTGACGGAAAGGACATCAAAAAATACACCCTCCATTCTCTCCGCGAGAGCGTGGGGGTGATGATGCAGGATACCTATATCTTCAGCGGGAGCGTGCTCGACAACATCCGCTTCTCCCGCCCCAATGCCTCGGATGAGGAATGCAGGGCGGCGGCGAGGGCGGCCTGCTGCGAGAACTTTATCTCCCGCCTCCCCGAGGGATACGATACACAGATCTCGGAGGACTATCCGCTCTCGGGCGGGGAGAGACAGCTCCTCTCCTTTGCACGGCTCATCTTGGCGGATCCCAAGGTCATCGTCCTCGACGAGGCAACGAGCCATGTCGATACGCAGACCGAACTCGAGGTGCAGACGAGCTTAAAGACACTGCTTGCGGGAAGGACGAGCTTTGTCATCGCCCACCGGCTCTCGACCATCCGTGACGCCGACA
>CANRDK010000102.1 GCA_947629345.1 uncultured Clostridia bacterium | reverse complement strand
ATGCGGTATTAGCAGTCATTTCTAACTGTTATTCCCCTGACATGGGTAGGTTGCTCACGTGTTACTCACCCGTCCGCCACTAACATGAAGGGCAAGCCCCTCATGTCCGTTCGACTTGCATGTGTTAAGCACGCCGCCAGCGTTCATCCTGAGCCAGAATCAAACTCTTAAGTTTAATTGTTTAAAGCCGATGCAGGGCTAACTGCACCGACGGCTCTAACTCGAATAAATTCTCGTTATCTTGCTGACTTTGTTTTTGAGTACTATTTGTTGCTCAAAAGAATTGACAGAAACTGTTTTTGTGTTACAAAAAATCGTTTCTTTCTTATTCCATTTTTAATCTGCGTGGATCGGGCAACAGCCCGACGCTATCCCTTCCTCAGAGTAGCTCCGTTATTATAGCACGGTTTTCGCGCTACTGTCAAGCAATTTTCAGGGGGTTTTCGGAAATTTTTTATAAAAACTTTCCGCTGTCCCCTGCCTCTGATTTCCGAACAGCTTGACCATTCTAACACAGACAAAAATTTCTGTCAACTGATTTTCACGCAAAAAATGCAAATTTTTTCGGAAATTTTTGTCTTTTTTTGTCGAAATTTAGAGGGCACAACATGTTGTGTTTTGCGAAAGAATGTGATACAATTATTACCATGAAAACACTTCAAATCGTATTTTGTATCCTGTCTGCGCTGAGCGTTGCGGCGGTCGTGCCCATCGCGATCTTCTTTGAATACTACTGCCTCATTCCCATCGGCACGGCGTTTTTGTTCGGCCTTGCCATGTTCGCCGCCAAGCGTGCCGCTACGCCCAAGCTGCCCAAGCCCGACTTTATGAATTCGCAGGAGGAGAACGACCGCATCAACGCCTACCTCAACGAACACAGAGACGACGAGTGATGCTATACATTATTATATATATAAGAAGGAGAGCGACGGCTCTCCCTTTTTTTGAATGAAAAATTTAAAATTAAAAATTAAAAGTTGTGGTAAAAAATTTAGAATACGTTGCCCACCCCCCTACCCCCCTCCTCGGGAGGGGGCATGGACTTCGTTCGGCTCTCCCCAAGGAGGGGGCTTGACTTCGTTCGGTTCTCCCCAAGGAGGGGGCATGACTGCGTTCGGGCCGAGAACGGGAGCGGGATGAGGCGCCCTCATTCCGAGCCCCGAAGGGGCGAGAGAATCCCATAAAACGCACGGGGGTCCGTAAGTTTACGAGATCCCCTCGCTTCGCTCGGGATGAGGGAGGAGCGGGATGAGGAGCCTTGCTTCCCCTCTTAGGGGAAGTACCCGCGTAAGCGGGGGATAGGGTTCCAAAACCCCTCAGTCACGCAAGGACAGCGTGACAGCTCCCCTAAGAGGGGCGCCAAGTGAATGCGGTGATGGTTCGACTACGCTCACCATGACGTGATTAGAACGCCGCCGTTCTCATTTACTTCCCGCCACAATTTTCAATTTTTAATTTTTAATTTACAATTCATTCACCGTGCCGGAGAAGAGGACGGTGTCGAAGCGGTCGGTGAGGACAAAGCCGAACGCGCGGTCGAGAATAAAATCGTTTAAGACGAGCTCATACTCCTCTCCGGGGGCGCTCTCCCCTTCATTTACGACGATCGTGACGGCCGCGCCCTCAATGCCATTTTTGTTGACTTCGAGCTTTGCGACATGCTGGACCCTTTCGCAGTAGGCGTACTCGTCCGTGAGCGTTGAATAGTCGCACTCTTCCTTCGAAAACAGCTTATCAATGCCGAATTTTTTCAAAATCTCCTTGATGTCCTCGTCGTACTCCGCCTTGAATTCAGGGAAGAAGCAGCGGGTCTCATACCGCTTTTTCTTCTCGTCGTCAAAGGCGCGATAGTCCGTCATTTCGTTGATAAGTGCGAGATTTTCCTCGGTGAACACCTCATCGAGCGTGTGTCCCTCCTTGGGCAGGATGAACTTGAGCCGATAGCCGTGGAGGGTCGTCGTGAAGAAATGGGTGAAGGTTTCGGCCTCGTAGATCTGCCCTTTTTGGTAGAAACCGCGCAATAAGTTGCATTTTTTTGTGTTTCCGTCCCCTTCCGTGAAGTCATATTCCTCCTCGGTGAAGGTGAGACCGTCGCCGTAGTCCCAGATATCCTTGAGGTAGAGCGTGTTGATGAGGGCAAAGACGGTCTCCTCGGAGAGTTCAAAATCCTGGTCGATGAGGCCGTGGGTCTGCTGTTTGACGAAGTCACGGACAGCGTCGTTGGCGGCCTTGTTCTTATTCCAAAAATCCGCCGCGTAGGAGTAGCAGAGGTAGTCGTTCGAGAGCGCGTCGATGCATTCCTGCTTCGTCGCGAAGCCTTCCTGCACCCAAATGGAGTTGCCGACGTCCACGCGGGCCGTGACCTTACCGTCGTTTGTGTGCTCGGCGATGATGCTGCGGTAGAAGTCCGAATAGCCGTTTTTCAGCGACTTATCGTCGATTTTAAGCGTGCCGAGGAGCTCCTCCTTCGTCTCCCCGGCGGTGCACTGCGCGGCGAGGCCGAGGGCGAGGTAGACGGAAACGGGCGAGACGGCCGTGTTCCCCTCCTGTCCCTTGACGGCCTCGGCAGAGAACCGCGCGGCGAAGTCTTTTGCGGCATCGCGGAGGGTCGTGTCGGTTTGAGCTGCCTCGGAGTAGCCGAGCGGCTTGACTTCTTTGGGCGTGCCGAGCTCCGTCGCGTTATTGAGGCCGCCACATGCCGTCATCGTAAGGGTGAGGGCAAGCGCCGCGGTGATGAGTTTGAAAGGTTTTTTCATGCTTTTCTCCTCGTCGGGAAATGTCCCTACACATATAAAACGTTTGAGAACACGGTTTTGTCCCATAAGAATGGAAAATTTTAAATTAAAAATTTAAAATTAAAAATTGAGGTAGATTTGGAATGACACCCCCTCAGTCACGGCCAAGGGCGGCCGCGACAGCTCCCCCTCGAGGCGGAGCCGAGAAACGGGAGTCCGCGTCCTCATCCCGAGCGAAGCCGAGGGCGGAAGCACGGAGGCATCCCCTCATCCCGAGCGAAGCGAGAGGATCTCGTAAACTTACGGACTCCCGTTCTTAGAGCGGGATTCGCTCGCCCCTTTGGGGCTCGGAATGAGGAATGAGCTCCCGTGCGGACTTCGTTCAAGGGCGTACCCCCACCCCTACCCCGCCCCCTTACGCAGGGGGCGGGCGAGAGGAGGACTGCGTTTGAGCAAGGACGGCCCCTTGGCTCCCCTCTTAGGGGAGCTGTCACGCAGTGACTGAGGGGTTTTTTGGAACCCTATCCCCCGCTACGCGGGTACTTCCCCTACAAGGGGAAGCAAGGGAGGGCTACGCGGGTACTTCCCCTACAAGGGGAAGCAAGGGGGACTCCGTTCTCAATCACGCCCGCCATAATTTTTAATTTTTAATTTTTAATTTTAAATTTTATTCGTGCTGTTCATGTGAAGAGCCATTCCGCTGCGGCGGCCGAGGGCGGTGATCGTGAAGCCCGCCGCGTTCTGATTCTGCAGCCAGGCGGGCATCACCACGCCGCTGAACGTGTCGCCGTTCGCCTCGATCTCGATGTAGTGCCCGCCGAACAGCCGCCATGTTCCCCTCTTGGCCCCGCTGAGCGTGCCGTCCCTCTCGAGTTTCACGCGCACGGAGTTCACCGTGTCCGTGCCCTGTTCCAAAAAGATCGCCTCGAACCGTCCCGCCGAGATCCCCAAGAGCTCCTCCTCGGTGAGGTCCTGCACCTCCTCCCCCGCATAGCGGTTGGCAGACATCACGAGCCAGCCCTCCGCGTTGAAGTCGTACAGCCCCAAATACAAATAATGGAAGTTATTGGAGCGTGAAAGGCCCTTTTCAATGAAATAGTTGGTCCTGCAGTGGTAAGAAATGAGCTGTGTGCCGCAGCTCGTGACAAAGATATCGTTGTGCCCGGGGCAGTAAAAATCGGCGGTGTCCTCAAACTTGAGCGAGCCGAGCAGTTTGTTCCCCGTGCCGATGTCGGTGGAGCAGACGAGCGGATTGCCGTTGAGGTCGAGATAGGGACCCTCGGGCTTCCCGCTTCTGCCGCAGCGCATGTTGTAGGCGGAGGAGAGGGACCCGTAGGAGCACATGAGATAGTAATAATTTTTCTTCACCCATGTGCCGTTTTCGAGAACGGGCACGCCGCTGTGATAGCGAATGACGCCGCCCTCGACGGAGCCGCTCGCGAGGTGCACGCCGTAGTAGTCCTCAAAGGAGATGCGGTTTTGGTCGAAATCGGCATATAAGTGTGGAATTTTTCGTTTTCCCGTTGCGGGGTCGAGCTCCAGAAGGTACAGCCCGAGGCCGAAGGAGCCGTAGATGAGGAACATTCTCCCCTCGGCGAAAAAGACCTGCGGGTCGATGCAGTTGGGCGTTCTCCAGCCCGCGGGGGACTTCACCAAGACTTCCTCGGAGACGAAGCCGCCGTCGGGACGGTCGCTCTTGGCGAGGCCGATGCAGGACTTGGAGCCGCCGAAATAGCCCGTCAGGCAGTAATAGAGCCAAAACTTGTCGTCCGTGCCGCGGACGCAGTGGGGCGCCCAAAAGGCCATGCCGCCGTCGGGACGGGTACACACGCCGTAGCCGACTTCCCGCGGCGAGGTCACGCACCAGTCGAACGCCTCCTGCAGGTTGCAATAGCGTCCGCCCGTTCCCTCTCCCCTCTTGATATGTGCCGCCGCCCCCTCCAAATCAAAGGCGGAACCGAGGTAGTTCCAATGGAGAAGGTCGGAGCTCTTGCGGATCTGATAGCCGCACGGTGCGCCGAAGGTGTCCGTGGAAAAGGCATAGTACTCTCCCTCCCATTCGAGCAGGGAGGGGTCGTGCGCACAGCCCTCCTGCCATGACGTGTAGTCGGGCGTGCGCATCTGAAGCGGGTTGAACTTTGGATTTTTCGGAAATTTGACCATAATAGGTGTGCCCCCTCCGCACGAAGCGGAGAGGGCACCTTTTCCCCCTTTTTCTTTTTATACTTTAGGGATCGCCCAAAGAGGTCTTCCCTCATTGGAAATCGCCGTGAGGGACAGCCCCGCCTGCTTGTTGCCGTACATGTCCCAACCGGGCGCGACGACGCCCTTGTATGTCACGCTGTCGATCGTGATCTCAACGTAGAAGCCCTGTTTGAGCGTCCATGTGCCGACGGAAGCCCCCGCCTTGGTGACGGTCTTGTCCGCAGTCAGCGTGTAATTTTCGGACTGCGCCCAAAGAATATTTGTGGCCGTCCCCGTCTCCACGGTGTGCAGAACGATCTCGTAGTCGCCTGCGACCTGTTCTTCGGTCACCGTGCCAAACTTTTCGCCCACATAGGCATTGGGAGACATGACGGGCCAGCCCTCTTCATTGAAATAGAGCTGGGAGACTGTGAGGTTGTGCGGCGCAGTCACGCCCGTAGTTCCCTCTTGACGGCGGGCATGGTAGATGACGAAATACCTGCCGAGCGCGTCCTTGATGACGGAATTGTGCCCCATTGCGGCATAGCCCCTGTCCGCCGAGAACTTGTAGTTGCCTGCGATCTTGTTGCCCTTGCCCTTTTGGGTGGCAACGTCATTGCCCGTGATGTCGGTATACGGGCCGTTGGGGTTCTTGCTGCGTGCAACGCGCATGTTGTATACGGTGTTGAGGTCGCCCTCGCTCACCATGAGATAGTAGTAATCCGTTGTCGCGTTGTAGAACACATAGGGTCCCTCGACGCCTGCCTGATAGCCGTTTCTCCAAATGAGGGTGCCCCAGCCGTCTTCCTTGGGAAGGCCCCAGTTTTCGCCCTCGTTGTAGAGTTCCTTGACATAGACGCCGCCGAAGAAGGAGCCGTAGGTCATCCACAGCTTGCCGTCTTTGTCGTAGAAGAGCTCGGAGTCGATACAGTTGGGGTGATCTCCCGATGCGCCGACGCTGCTGATGATGATCTTGTTGTTGGAATAGGGGCCGAGCGGGGCGTCTGCCTCGACACGGGCAATGGCGGATTCATCGGAGCCGAATGCCTTGGTAATGGAATAATACATGTAATATTTTCCGTTGTAGTATTCCACATCGGGAGCCCAAGTGGTGGAGATGTCCCCGCCCGGTTTGACCTCGTCGAGCGTGGTCTCGAGAGCGGCAGGCCATTTCGGATATTTCTTGCTCGCCTCCTCGCCGTAGAGGACCTGCCACTGGTTGTCGCGCGCTTCCTGCTTCCAAGTGATGAGCGTGGTGCTCGACGCCACTGCAAAGTGGGTGCCGAACGCGTAATACTTGCCCTTTGCGGCGGGGTCGTGGAAGATGGACGGGTCGTGAACGCTGACGTTGGTCGTGCGCTTTCCGTCGCTTGTGGGCAGGGTCACAGCCTCGGTGGGGACAACGGCATCCTT
>CANRDK010000101.1 GCA_947629345.1 uncultured Clostridia bacterium | reverse complement strand
CTCAAACGAAGTCCGCACGGGAGCTTATTTCCTCATTCCGAGCCCCGAAGGGGCGAGAGAATCTCGCTCTAAGAACGGAAGTCCGTCAGTTTACGAGATCCCATCGCTATGCTCGGGATGAGGACGGACCCTTGGCTCCCCCTCGAGGGGGAGCTGTCACGGCTGCCCTTGGCCGTGACTGAGGGGGTGTCCCGTGCCTCGCGCGCTCATCCTGAGCGCAGCGAAGGATCCCATTAAACTAACGGACCCCCGTGCGTCTAACGGGATGCTTCACATACGTTCAGCATGAGCAACGCTCGCTCACTCCACATACGAGGCCGAGATCTTCTCCGCCTCTTTTTTGATGCGTTCGGCGAGGGCGGGAGGGGAGATGACCGTGATCCCCGCGCCTGCGGACATCAGATTCCCCACAAGCGCCTCGTCGTCGGGCAAGACGAGCTCTGCAAAGTACTCACCGTCCCGTTTATAGATATTCTCCACGCCCAACCAATCCTCCGCATAGGGAAGTTTCTCAAATGCGATCTTCAGTTTGACCTCGGCGATCTTTTCATTTCTCCAGAAATTGAGGGGAATGTCTTCTCTCCGGAAGGGCTTCCGCTCAAATTTTTCGCCTGCACTGTTGATCACGCGCATGCGGCCGATGCGGAAGGTGCGAAATTCACCCCGCAGCATACAGAATGCCCACGCATACCAAATGTTTTGCTTGTAGATGAGGAGATGGGGGTGAATGATCCGCCGCGTTGCCTCGCCTGCACGGTCGAAGTACTCGATCTCGAGCGCCTCGCATTCCTCGATCGCCCTGTCCACAATGGTGAGTTTATCCGAAAACTTCCGCTCGTCTCCCCATGTCCCGCTGTCAACGAGAATGTTGCCCGAGAGGGCAGTGTCGAATTTCTCCGTCTTGGTCTGTGCGGTCAGCTTTCCGTAGGCGGCCTCGAGAACGGGGTCGTGCGTTTGACCAATCATGGCAAGCATCGCTTCCGCCGTGCGGGCGTATTCCTCGCGGGTGAAGAGACCCTTGGGGAGTTTGAAGCTGTCGGGGATGCTGATGCCGCCCGTGGAGCCCCGCGTCACGTCCATGGGAATGCCTGCGACCGTCATTTCATCCACATAACGGTAGATCGTGCGCACGGAGACCTCATACCTCCTTGCAAATTCTCCCGCGCTGACCTTCCGCTTCACGAGCAGAGTAAACAGAATTCCAAACATGATCTCAAATTTCATATGCAGATTGTACCATATGTGACATCTATTGTCAAGATATTCTTGAATTTTCTCCGTATCCACAGCATGAGCAACCCCGCGCCGCTCCTCCCGAGCGCCTCCCTTGCCCGCCCCCTGCGTAAGGGGGCGGGGTAGGGGTGGGGGTACGCCCTCAAACGAAGTCCGCGCTCATCCTGACCCTGAGCGTAGTCGAAGGGGAAGGATCCCATTAAACCAACGGAGCATCATACTTTCTCCTCCTCATTTCCCCCAAAAAAATTTTTCAATTCAGACAAGTATTGTCATATTCCTTGCATATAATAGAAACCATGACAGAGCTCTGGGTGGAAAACGCGATCAAAGCCTATCAAAGGCGGCAGCGGGAGATCAGAAATCAGGACCTTCGGCGCGGAATGGGGCAACTTCGCACGGCGGAGCAGTTCCTTTCTGCCCTGCATGCCCTTGTCGGACTCGGCACAGAGGAGCGCGAAGCCGCAAAAATGCCCAAAATTTTACAAACGCTCGCGTAAAGATTGACAGCACAGCATTTTCTATTGTATAATGGAAGCACCAAGGAGAACACTATGGCAAACGTAATGGACACCCTCAGAGAGAGGGGATTTATCAAGCAGACAGTTTACGAGGACGAGCTCTACGACCTCTTGGGGAAGGAGAGCGTGCCCTTCTACATCGGATTCGACCCCACGGCCGATTCCCTCCATGTCGGCCACTTCATGCAGCTCGTTGCGATGAAGCACATGCAGGATGCAGGCCACAGGCCCATCATTCTCATCGGCGGAGGTACCGCAATGGTGGGCGACCCGTCAGGCAGGACAGACATGCGTGCCATGATGACGAAGGAGACCATCGCCCATCATGTGGAATGCTTCAAAAAGCAAATGTCGAAGTTCGTCCGCTTCGAGGGTGAAAACGCCGCGATCGTCGTCAACAACGCCGATTGGCTCCTCAATTTGAACTATATCGACTTTCTCCGCGACATCGGCGTGCATTTTTCCGTCAATAAAATGCTGACGGCCGAATGCTTCAAGTCCCGCATGGAGAGGGGACTTTCGTTTCTTGAATTTAACTATATGCTGATGCAGGCATATGATTTTCTCGTCCTTCATCAAAGGTACGGCTGTTCGCTCGAACTCGGCGGCGACGACCAGTGGAGCAACATTCTCGCGGGCGCAGACCTCATCCGCAGAAAGGAAAAAAAGCCCGCTTATGCAATGACTTTCCAACTTCTCACAACGAGCGAGGGGAAGAAAATGGGCAAGACGCAGAAGGGCGCCGTCTGGCTCGACGAGAACAAAACGAGCCCCTACGAGTTCTACCAGTATTGGCGCAACACTGCCGACGCGGATGTCGAAAGATGTTTCATGTTGTTGACATTTGTCCCCGTCGCCGAAGTCAAGGAACTGTGTGCTCATCAAGACGAGCGCATGAACGCCGCCAAGGAGAGGCTTGCCTTTGAACTCACCAAGGCGGTGCACGGCGAAGAGGCTGCCGAACTTGCCCGTTCGCAGGCCCGCGCTGCCTTTTCGGGGGAGGGCGAGATGCCCGAAAAAGTCATTCCCGCCGAGGTGAATACCGTCATCGGCGTGCTCGTTGCAACGGGTCTGTGCAAGTCCAACGGCGAGGCACGGCGTCTTCTCGAGCAGGGCGGCGTCACGCTCGGCGACGAAAAGGCCACCATGGAAACGCCCCTTCCCGACGGCGATTTCATCCTCCACAAGGGCAAAAAGGTCCATATTAAGGTGGTTCGCTCAATCTAAGCGTTTCCTCTTCTCCGCCCCTGCGTCCCCGCTCTCATCCCTGCCGCGCCGCTCATCCTGAGCGTTTCCTCTTGCCCGCCCCCTGCGTCCCCGCTCTCATCCTGACCCGCGCGCTCATCCTGAGCGTTTCCTCTTGCCCGCCCCCTGCGTCAGGGGGCGGGGTAGGGGTGGGGGTCCGCCCTCAATCAAACGAAACCAACCATGCAATACCGCAGTGTCGTCGGCGAAAGCGTTGCCGAAAAGACAATCGAAAAATCCAAGTTTCTCGCCTATGTTACCCATGTCGGCGGCGAGGAGGAGGCCAAGGCGTACCTTTCAAAGGTGCGCTCCCTTCATCCTATGGCAACGCACGTTTGCTATGGCTACATTGCCGATAAGTTGGGAAATCTGCAGCGCTTTTCGGACGATGGCGAACCGCAGGGTACTGCCGGCATGCCGATCTTGGGCGTTATCAAGGCACAGGAGCTCAAGGAAACGCTCATCGCCGTTGTCCGTTACTTCGGCGGCATCAAGCTCGGGGCAGGGGGACTCACCCGCGCCTACGCAGGCTGTGCGGCCGATGGACTTGTTTCAAGCGAGATCAAGAGCTTTGAAACGGGGGTGGAGCTGACCCTCTCCGTGGACTATGCCGAGGTCAACGCCGCCCTCCGCCTGTTGGAGGGGGAAATTGTTTTGGCCAAAGAGTTTTCTTCCGAGGCAAACTTCACCGTCATGGTGAAGGAGGGGGACGTGGAGAGCTTTTCTGCCCGTGCCCGCGACTTTTTGAACGGAAGGGTGAAACTCTCCGCGGGGAGCTCCTACTTTTACCCGTTTTAACTTGGGAGTTTGGCGGATAATATAATGTAATATAATACATTTCTTCGGAATTTGGCGGGGCATCATACGATGCCCCGCCCTTTTGCTCCTTTCCCCCTGTCCTCCTTGGCTCCCCTTGTAGGGGAGCTGTCACCACAGGTGACTGAGGGGTTCCAAAACCCTATCCCCCCTTCGGGGTACTTCCCCTAAGAGGGGAAGCGAGGACCCTGCCCCCGCGCGCTCATCCTGAGCGTAGCGAAGGATCCCATTAGACCAACGGAGCACAATTGGAATGACACCCCCTCAGTCTCGCTACGCTCGACAGCTCCCCCTCTGAGGGGGAGCCAAGGGTCGGTGCGGCGTCATGCTGAGAACGGAGTCCATGCCCCCCCTCCCGAGGAGGGGGGTAGGGGGGTGGGCAACGACCGCACTCCCAACGTCCCCGTTGATAACTTCGACTCAGTCAATCCCCCAAAATCAAAAAAACAAAAAATTTTTTAAAAAATTTCTTCAAAAAGGGGGGTGAAGACTTGACGGGGGGGGTAGTATGATATACTAAAACCGATTCATACCCCGTTCAACATTTTGTGTGGAAAGAGGGAAAATCAAATTTTTTGTGAGGAGAAAAGACAAATGAAAGGCAAAAAACGCATCTCGATTCTTGCGGTGCTCGTCTGTCTGTTTGCACTTGTTCTGTCCCTCGGACTGATGAGTGCATGCGGCAACACAGAGAATGAGACCTCAAGCAATCAATGGTACTATGGCGCGGAAGTTCCCGCCGACACGCTTGGCCACGAGGGTGATTACTATCTCAACACCCAAACGCTCGCCAGTTACGTCAAGTCTGACGATGGCAAATGGACGGAGACCGCCGCAAACTGGTACTACGGCACAGAGGAACCCGTTGCCAACCTCGGTGCAACGAATGACTTCTATCTCAACACCGAGTCAGGTGCTCTCTACCAAAAGAAAGCAGACGGCTGGGGTTCTCCCATCTTGACCCTCAAGGGTGAACAGGGCAAACCCGGCCGCGACGGCGTCCTTTGGTACTCCAACAAGGGCAATCCCAATGAGTTGAAAGATGAAACCGCTCTCGCGGGCTCCTATGTCGGCGATTTCTATCTCGACACTGAGAGTTTTGAAGTCTATCAAAAGACTTCCGACACCAAATGGGAGCGTCTCGGCTCCATCATGGGGCATGTCGGGACCATGTGGTTCCACGGAAACGGGGCGCCTGAGGACGACACCTCTGCCCAAACTGCAAGAGTCGGCGACTACTACATGCGTCTGTTTGCTCCCGTCGAGGGCTACACGGGCTACCATGTCTATGTGAAAGAGGCAGAAGGCTGGCGTCTTCTCGTCAACAACGATTATTGCCATACACATGGAAGTCATCTTTTTAACGGGGATGCTATCTGTGACCATTGTGGATTTGAGAATGTGTTTGCAGGCAGCCAGTTCCACAAAGAAGATGGGGGGAACTATGTCATCACGGGAGTACCCGAGGGCGTCGTCGACCTTGTCATTCCCGGGAACGTTGACGGGGAACCTGTGGAGATCGGCTCCGAAGCGTTTGCGGGGGAGAGTGCCCTCAAGACGGTGACACTTGAAGAGGGCATTACGGAGATCCCCGATGGCTTTACTTTCGCAGATTGCATTAGATTGGAAACAGTGGTACTCCCTGAAACACTGACAAAAATCGGAGCTACTGCGTTTGCAAGATGTTCAAATTTAAAGACAATCGAGATTCCCGGTTCCGTTACTTCAATCGGTTCCGAAGCATTTTTACAGTGTAGCAAAATTGAAAGTATCGAGATTCCTGATTCTGTTACTTCAATCGGCGCCAGTGCATTTAGGCGGTGTGTTGGTTTGAAAAAAGTAACGATCGGCGAGGGAGTAACAAATATAAGCAACGAGATGTTTCAATATTGTAGTAGCCTTTCGGAAGTTGTCATCAAGGGTAAAATCACAACATTCGGAAGCCACGCATTTGCAGAGACAGCCATCACTTCATTTAACTTTCCCGAGGGCGTCACGGCAATTCCGAGTTATATGTTCCAAAACTGCACCGCTCTCGAGCATGTAACTATAGAGGGGAACACGATAACGGAGATTGGCGCAAATGCTTTTGACGGCTGTAAAAATTTGAAAGAATTCAATATGCCGAGCTCAGTAACAAAAATGAACATTGAAGTTTTTAAGGGATGTGAATCACTTACGGAATTTATACTTCCCGAAACATATACCGGTGGTCTTGCAGGAACCTTCAAGGGATGTACCTCACTCAGAAGTGTTCAAATTTTAGGCAAGATAAAGTCGGTAACAAATGATGCATTCAATGGTTGTACTTCGCTGACTGAAATTGTGATTCCCGATAGTGTAATACAAATTGGCGAACGCGCATTTGGGGGTTGTACGTCATTGCAAAGCGTAACAATTTTAGGTAATTCGGTTAGCAGTGGTTTTTATATGACCGCATTCTCGGGTTGCACTGCACTTAAAAACATTACGTTTGGCGGGACAAAGGAACAATGGGAAGCAATACACACAAGTTCTTCTTCGTCCTCTGCAACACTTAACACGGCGCAGCTTTTGAAGGACTGCGCAGCGGACTGCACGGTGACCTTCTCCGACGGCAGCAAGATCGATAAAAA
>CANRDK010000100.1 GCA_947629345.1 uncultured Clostridia bacterium | reverse complement strand
AAATAGTCGGCGAGAGCGACGAGCGTCTTATAGTCCGCTTCCCGCTCTCCCGTCTCATACCGTGAGATACTGTTTTGATTGAGGGAAAGGTCCATCGCAAGTTTGAGCTGCGAAATTCCCTTCTGTTCCCTCAATTCCCGCAAACGTTGCATGTGGAATTACCCCTTGACAGCATTATACCGTAGTGGTATAATCATAATATCCCAATTTGGGATATTTCATTCGGAAATTCGCCCCTTGAGGGCAAAAAAGGAGAAACATCATGAATGGTGTCGAAAGAATATCTTGCATAATTTTTGGATTAGCTGCGGGGATCGTTGTGCTTATGGCGATCGCTTGTGGCATCGGGTCAGTGATCGGATTGACTGAATTCGGAGAACTACGCAGCGACACCTTTGCCGGTCTCGAAATTGCTGCGGCGGCATTGGGTTTGATTTCAGGGATCATATATCATTTGTTAGTCGGTGGTCTGTTTTCCAACGGGATGTCTCTGCTGTCAGATGCTATCGATGATATCAAAGATGTTTTTGAGAATCGCCGATATGAGATTGAAACAGCAAAGTATGAATATGTACGAGATCGGCTCTATTGCGAAAAGGGGAAATCGGCAGAGGGAGGCCCTTATCGTGAGTTTTATGCCAAGTCGCTGAAAAGCTTTGCATTAGAAGAGGAGGACGCTGCCGCAGAGGCAATCAATTCCATGGAAACATCCGCCGGGTTCAGTGAATATTGCTTACAAAACAAATATTTGAACAAAAAGGCAAAATTCGTCGATGATCTGAAGGCGACGGCTCATTTCATTGGCTATTTGCTGTTGGGGCTTGTGAAGGGGAGCTATGTTCTTTTGCTTATCCTCGCCCCCATTTTGTTTTTTGCGGGGCTTTCGTGCTTGATTCCGATGTTTATGAACCGCGGTGTCGGAGCATATTGGCTTCTTCCCATTTTCTCGATCGTCATCGGAGCGACCTTGATGATTGTACATGGTAAATTAAATGATTGGTATGACTGATTCTTTCGGAGGTGTAAAATGATTTATTGTGAAAGAATAAAACTGCAAGCGGAAAGTTATCTCGATCAATTACATGACTATAGGATGCAGGAAGAGACTTTTGAGAGGACTGCCGCCAAAGCGCGCGAGGCGTTTAAGCAAAAGCGGAGCAAAAAATTGCAGACCGTCCAAAAGGAGTACGCGGACTATGAATCGAAGAAAGCGCAGCTCGATGAAATGAAGAAAACGCTTGAAGCACTTAGCGATGAAATCGGAGCGTGGATCAAAAGGCGGGTATCCTTGCAAATGTGGGCTGACTTTCCCGAGGCTGCGGATCCCCTCGAGTACATCGAAGGCGAAGAGAATTTTTCTATGGAAGAAAAAATAGCAGCCTGCGACAAAAATGTGACAGACAAGTATGCGGAGTTGCTTTCTCTCAGAAAAAAATACGCCGAAGTATATGCGCCCATAGCGCCTACATTGGAGAAGGTCGAAAAAACCTTGGATAAATCGATTGCGTCGAAAAAAAAGCAGATGAAAGAACTTGAGAAGGACGCACCATTGTCGCTTGAAGAAACAGCAGACAAGGAGGAGCAGTCGCAACTGGAAAAAGGGTTCGCCCTGATCGAGAAACTTGCGATCAACCACGGATTGGATGCGGAGGAGTATCCCGAGTTGCTACGCCTTGCCGCGCTTGCTTCGGCGCGTCCCGAGCTCGCCCGTCTCGCGCCCCGCTCCGAGGATCCGTCTCTCTCCGTTGTCTGCAATCAATTTTGCAACGAGTTGCTCCGAGATCTTGGAGATGCAACTGCGTTGAAAGACGTTGCGGAATATCAGGGAAACAGACTTTATCAGGATGGGCTTACCAAAGAGACGTTCGAGGATTTCGGTGTCAGATATGGGCGGGAGCGTGCGCTCGTGCCTCCCGATGGAGCAGAGGCGCCCCTGTTTCTCTCCGAAAATTTCCTCTGCGAAGTTCTTGCGGTTTTAGAAGAAGAACCTGAAATCAACCTACCGCGTCTTGCGATTCGTCTTATTGGAGATAGTCCCGTTAAAGATTATCTGAAACAGCTCAAGGAGTTCAAGCGCCTTTATGAGGAGACGCCTGAGGAGCGGCTCGTCACCGAACAGCGGTACTACCAACAAAAAATGCTCGAAGAAGCGCAAGAGAAGAACAGGTTGCTTGCACAACAAATGGAAGAGGAACGCGACCGCTATGAAGAGGAACAAAGAGAAGAAGAGCGCAGATATCGTCAAGAACAGCGTGAGCGGGAGCGCCGCGAACGTGAGCTCGAACGGGAACACGACCGCGAAAGAAGAAGAGAAGAGGAGCGCGAGCGGGCGAGAAAGCAGGAGCAAAAACGCGCGGAGGACGCAAGGCGCAGAGAGGAGGCAGAGAGAAGACGTCGCGAGGATAGTGAAACCCGCCATCAATGCAATACCTGCGCCAATGCGGGGCACTGCTCTTCCTTTATGCATCGGCCGAATTGTGCGTCATACCGTCCTCGATAAAAACTGTTTCGCTGAAAAAAATTTTCAAATGAGACATTTTTGGTACGTTTTATAGTTGATTTTTGAAATCGCTTTATGCTATACTCCGTATACAAAAAAATTATGAGGTGAATGTATGAGAATTGAAAACAACGTAATCGTAGAACTTGACAAAGAAGATGAAAAGCACCTCTTTATCCCCAAAGAAGCAGAAGGCTTCAATGTCGATGGATATGTCGGCTTTTTCGGCGAACTTGAATCCATCGAAGTCGAAGAGGGGAATCCCGCATTCTATGTAAAAGACAACTGCCTCATCAGCAATAAGAAGGGCACCCTCCTTGTCGCCGCAAAGGGCGCAAAGATCCCCTCCGACGGCTCCGTAAAGCGTATTTTCAATTTCGCATTCAATATGCTTGAAAGCGTGAAGGGCGAAGTCCGCATTCCCGAAGGCGTAGAAGAGATCGGCGTCCGTGCATTCGGCGGAACGGATATCAAAAAGCTCTATCTTCCCGCTTCCGTAAAGGCGATTTACGAAGGCTTCTTTCTCCAAAAACTCGATACCCATCCTCAAATCATCGTCGATGCAAACAATCCCTACTACTATGCCGAAGGCGGCTGCCTCATCGAGCGCGAAACTATGTCCGTCGTCGCCGTTTTCGGGGATGAAATTGTCATTCCTGAGGGCGTAAAAAGAATCGGCGCGGGTACGATCTGTTTCTATGCCTTCAAAAAGATCGTCTTTCCCGCTTCGCTCGAAGAAATCGACAAAGTGAATTTTGCAATGATCGGTTCGCCCGAATTTCTCGTTCCCGAGAACTCCTACGCCCAAAAGTATCTCAAAGAACAAAAGCTTCCTTACTCCTATACAAAGTAAGCAAAACGCAGCATCAAGAGCGGGCGGCGTTTTTACCGCCCGTTCTTTTTAACCCTCTTGAGGTGCATATCATGAAAATTGAAAACGGTATCGCTTATTTCGACCCCGCACGGGATGGCAAGACGCTCTTCCTTCCCAAAGAGGCTGAGTGGGCCGTCTTTGATGCCGACTGCGTGGATAATCTGATCGCCGCGGGATTCGAACATATCGAATTGGAAGAGGGGAATCAATTCTTTGAAATGCAGGGCGGCTGCCTCGTGCACCGAGAGAAAATGGAGCTCCTTCTCGCAGAAAAAGGGGCCACCATGTCCGCAAACCCCCTCTACAAAATCGTTTGTGACTTCTCTTTTCCGTATAAGGAAACAAGAGAAATCCTGCGCATTCCCGAGGGGGTAGAGGAGATCGGGCTCGACGTCTTTCGGGGAAGGATCAAAAAGTTGTATCTCCCCGCCTCTCTCAAATTCATCCACGAAGGGGCCTTCCGCCACACGCTCGACATCGAGGAGATCGAAGTTGTCGAGGGCAATCCGTATTTTTGCATGGAAAACGATTGTCTTATTGATAAGGTGCGCAAAGCCCTTCTATATGCCGTCGGCAATACCGTCTTTATTCCCGAAAGCGTGAAGCGAATCGGGCGGCTCGTCTTTCTTGACCATCGGTTTCAAAAGATTTTCATCCCTTCTTCCGTCGAGGAGATCGGGGAGCAGAACTTTTTCTATTTCGATCGGAGCGCGGACCCGCAAGACTCTCCCTACGTCCGCGCCACGCACGCAAAAATATACGCCGCCGCAGGCTCTTATGCGGAGAAATTCTTCTGCGAGCGGGGAAGAGGGGACGACATTGCCCTGTTCCCGAAAACTTGGCAAATCTTAAAATGAGGTGAAGCTATGCGCGTCAACAAAGAAGGTGTCATTGTAGGTTTCAACAAAAAGGAACATCTCGGTGGGCGCATTACGCTCTCCAAAAAAGCCGTGAAATTCGGGGACGACCTTATGGGGAGCATCATGTGGCTCGCCTTTGAGCCCAAAGAGAAAATCGAGGTGGAAGAGGGCAATCCCGTCTTTTATGTGAAAGACGGGTGCCTCATCGACCGCACGACAAAGACGCTCGTCCTTGCCGAGATCGGCGCAACCATTCCCGCGGACGGCAGCGTCGAGCATATCGGGGAATATGCTTTTTTCAACCGTGACAAAATCTATAGTTTTCATAACGACGGCAAGATCGACGGCTTGCTCATCATTCCCGACGGAGTAAAGACGATCGGCTTTTCCGCATTTGAGGACTGCACGAGCATTTTCGGGCTCGTAATTCCCGCGAGCGTTGAACAGATCTCGCCCTCCGCGTTCAATGGATGCGACGGGTTGGAATGCATCGCGGTGCGGAAGGGAAATCCGAAATATCGGGCGGAGGGAGAGTGCATGATTGAAACGGCGACGGGCACAGTAGTCGTGGGCTGCAAGGCAAGTGAGATACCCGAAGGGATTACCGCGATTGGGGAAGGTGCGTTTTCCGATATCGAAACGCTCGAAAGCATTGTCGTTCCGAACAGCGTAAAGCGCATCGAGGACGGCGCATTTCAATATTGCACGGCGTTAAAACAAATTACGCTTCCCGAAGAGGTAAATGTTCTCGGGGGCGATGTGTTCCGCGGTTGTACGTCACTCGAAAGGATCCGCATTCCGTACGGCGTTGAATTCATCGACATGTACATGTTCAAGGAATGCGGAATGCTGAAAGAGGTCACGCTCCCCGAAAGCGTCACTTCCATCGAGCTCGGCGCGTTTGAAGATTGTTATTCGCTCGAAGAGATCGAAATCCCGGGAAGCGTGGAGTACATCGGGCAATGGGCGTTTTACAACTGCCGATCTCTGAAAAAGCTCGTGTTCAAAAAAGGCACGAAGGCGATTTATGAAGAGGCATTCGCGGGGTGCGCATTTGAAGAGTTTGTTTTGCCCGAAAGCCTCGAAGAGATCAGAGAGGGCGCTTTCAGAATCTGCGCCCATCTCAAAGAGATCGTCATTCCGAAGAATGTGAAGAGGATCGGCAAGGGCGCGTTCGAGGTGTGCGCACGGTTAGAGTCGGTCGTGTTCGAGGATCCCTGTGGTTGGGTCTACAACGGCAGACCGCTCAAAGAGGAGGCCCTTCGTGATCCCGCGACCGCCGCGGAATTTCTTCGGCATAAATACGACTCCTTCGATTGGGAGAAGAAAGCGTGAAATATCTCTTTCTCGATGTAGACGGCGTGCTGAATACGCCCTCTTCCAGATCCCGTTGTTGCGGGCATTATATCGGAATTGACAATGCAAAAGTCCTACTCCTCAAACATATTATCGAGGAGACTGGGGCAGAGATCGTGCTTCACTCCACATGGAAAGAATTTTGGGAGAAGGAAAAACATCGCAAATGGATGCAGGATGAATTTGCGATCTATCTCGATAAAAAGCTGAAAGCGGCGGGGCTTGCCGCCGTCGATAAAACGCCCGATTATGCGGACAGGCAGCGGCTTTCCCGCGGGGAGGGGATCGCCGAATATCTCAACGCGAGGAATTGGGAGAGCTTCGTCATCTTGGACGATCTGCAATTTGATTACGACAGTTGCGGCCTTACCGACTATTTCGTCAAGACGGACGAAGACACGGGGCTCACCGCCGAACTTGCCGAAAAGGCGATCAAAATTTTAATGAGGGAAAAGCAATGAATATCGTATTTCTCGCACTCGAAACGCAGGACCCCGATCATCTCATCGAAGTCGGGGCAATCAAGGTGACAGACGGAAAACCCGTTGCGGTCTATCATTCCTTTGCGCGCCCCGCAAGGGAAATTTTGCCTGGGTATGAAGTTACATTCGGGGTCACGAACGATCACCTCGTCGGCGCGCCGCCCGCGGAGCAGGTACTGAAAGAAGTTTTGGCGTTTATGGACGGCTGCCTTGTCGTCACCTATTCAATGGATCCGCCCTACCTCGAGGATGCGATTCTTTCGAAGGCGAAAGAGAATGGGCTTCCCGATTTCCACGTCGAAACGCTCGAATTGCTGCCCATTGCCGATAAAAAATTGCCGATGTCGAAGGGCTTTCCGAGCCTCTACAACGTTGCCGATTATTTCGGAGTGTACGACCCTCGGACAGATTG